>DWWL01000016.1 GCA_019119775.1 Candidatus Lachnoclostridium pullistercoris
CCGTTGCCGCCGTTGGTTAATAATGCACTGGCAACGGAAGCAGGAGTGTCTGCGCTGGATGCGGCGATGGGGAAAACGCTGCAGGAGCAGATCACAAACAATAAAAATGACATTACTGAGTTAAATAGTAATTTGGCAACTGCTATCTACTCATCAGACTTGATGGAAAGCCATAGCAGCCCAGCATTTGTCAGGTGGGATAAAGACACCTTAAATACCCCCTTTAAGGCTGGAAAAACAACATCGCAAGACGGATTTGCAATCTGTTATGGCATCTATTCCGGATGGCAAACGGTCATGGCTATCCCAGAGGGAGAATCTGAAATATATTTCCACAGTAACTTACAGGGGGTGGCCAGTGGCTGGTCAAAAATTACCGGTACTAAAGCATAATAAATCCCAATATAACCATGAAAATCTTACGGTTTTGCCCTGCTTTTCTGTCCTGTCTCCTTCCGCTCTCTCACTCTGCGCAGCGCCACCACGCAAAAAAGACCGCCCCGCCGGCCGGCCAAAAAAAATCGTATGGACTACCTATTTTTTATCCGGCCCTCAGCCTCCTGTATGCCTCCCGGACACTGCTGGTCTTGACCGTAACGTAAATCATCGTGGTCTCGATCTTTGAGTGACCCATGAGGACCATCAGCTGCTCCACCGGCATCCCGCGACCGATCATGTCGCAGGCAAATGTCCGGCGAAATCGATGTGGATGCACATTTGCTACCGCAGCCTTTCGGCCCAACTCTTTGAGCAAATATTGCACTCCCGCTATGCTCATGCGCTCAAACGGTGCCTTTGCTGCCACAAACAACGGCCGCCGGCACAGATCATCCTCTCCTATCCTTTCTTTTCTCTGGCGTTCCCTCAAATATCGCTTGAGGTGAAATTTAGCGATGTCGTCTAGCAGACACAGCCTTTCCTTTCCGCCTTTTCCACGGACGTAAAATTCCATTCGATAAAAATCGATGTCTCCCACATCCAGCTTGCACAACTCCGACACTCGAAGCCCTGTAGCCAGTAAAAACTCTACCAGGGCTCTGTCCCGGCTCCGGTCGCAATGCAGACGCAGCGCTTCCAGCTCCTCCTGGGCAAACGGCTTTTTGACCGTAGTCTCAACTTTTAAGCCCCCGATTCTCCGCACCGGATTGTCCGGCACCAGCTTTTCCAGCGTCAGAAAATCCCAGAACGATGACAGATAGTGGATTCGCGTCTGCATCGTAGACATCTGGATGCCACGGCGCTCTCGCATCACCGCATAATAGTACCGCAAGTCCATTGCCGTGATATCCTCTAACCGTTTACCCAAAAAGTCCAACATGGTATAGATCTCCCGGCTGTACTGCTGCAGCGTGCCATCTGCCCGACCGGTTGTCTTTTTGCTGCCCAAAAACATATTGATTTTGGCCACATCCCCGTCCTCCCCGGTCGGCGCCAGTTCGTTGCACTCTTCAGTGATCTGTTTGCCGTGTAGTGTAATATACAGCACGTTTTCCAGCTTTTCCATTTGCGCATCCGTCAGATCTGGCATCATAGCCTGCTTGATCGTTTGTATAATCTCTTCGACCATTCTCTCCCTCCTCTCGTACCTTTTTAGAGTACAAGAGGCGAAAAAATATAGCAATTATCCGCCAAAAAATCTCAGCTATATTGGGATTTAGGATGTTATATCATCTGTAAATGCTAATGTCTTAGATTCTCCATTATTAAACTTTACCTTTAGGCGATTGGCCCCAGCCTCAAGATACAGAAGAGCAGCGTTTTTATCGCTATTTTCAAAACCATAACCTGCTCTACTTGCTTCGTTCTGATCATTTCGAGATCGGGACAAAAATTGTGCGTTTTGCCAATCCTTTTCAGAATATCCGACGACTTTGCTTACTGCCAGGGTGCCAGTCATCGTATCACCACTTTTGCTGACCTTTCCGCTCATATTACTATTTACTCTGTTTCTGTACTGTCAACTTTGACACGATAAACGGCTCCCGATTTCATGATAAATCGGATGTAAATTCCATCGCTCAAAATGGCATAATTCAGGGATTCCACGGTCACTGATCCCACCTTATTACTATAAAACAAAGAAAAAAAGAAAAGGAGAATTATCATGAACAAAGACAAAATGATTTTAAAGGACAACACAACAATCGAGCTTGAGGCAGGAGCATACCTGTCGAATATCCAGGTGGTAGCGGCCGATCGGGCCGGCATGATGGCAATCTGGGAAAAGATGACGGCGGACAACCTGTCCAGTGTCCAGATCCAGATGGGTGACGGCCTGACGATTGGTACATACACAGACCTTGTGCTGGTGTCAGAGACATCCACAGTATCTCCTGATGGAACTGTGTTGACCAGTTATCACCTGCGTGAGAAGACAGACGAAGAAAAGCGTCTGGATGCCCTGGAGGAGGGACAGACGGTGCAGGATGGAGCCATCAGCGATTTGGGAAGTGCCACCAGCGCATTAGCGGATCAGATTGGAGGTGAGCAGTAATGGGAAGATTTTACGGGTTAAAAATTAAGGCCGGAGAGATGACACTTGAGGACGTGCCGAAACTCTGGCGGAATGCTACGGAGACGTGGCTGAAGGAGAATGAGGAGGAAAAGTAATATGAATTTTGTGGATCGCTATAATGCAGCTGTGGGAGCAGCTGTGGCCGTGCTTACGGCCCTGTTTGGAGTCTACTGGTATCTGTTTGCAGGGTACCTGATTTTAAATGTTCTGGACTGGCTGACTGGTTGGTATAAATCCCGTAAGCTGGGAAAAGAGTCCAGTGCAGTAGGATGGAAGGGCGCGGCAAAAAAAGTAGGCTACTGGGTAATTATCCTGGTAGCTTTTTTGATGCCGACAATGTTTATACATTTAGGACAGGATATGCTGGGCATTAATTTAGATTTTTTAATGCTTTTCGGATGGTTTACCCTGGCGTCTTTGCTGGTCAATGAAATCCGGAGCATCTTGGAAAATCTGGTGGAATGTGGCTACAATGTCCCAGAATTTTTAATTAAAGGCCTGGCGGTCACTGAGAAACTGATCCAGGCTGGAGTGGACGTTGGAGATAAAGAAAGTAAATAAGGGAGGTGATCCCGCATCTCCGGGCCGGGCGGTATCCCGGTGGCCACGCGGCTAACCTAGAAATAATCGTGAAGAGAAAAGGAGAAAAAGAACTATGATCAAAGCAAACACTGGAAAACATGAAATGCAGGCGCCCCACACGGCCGAAGAATGCCGTCAGAACGAGAGTATCCACGCACACCCCGACACTGCGTGCGAGCATCCGGTTATGTCCGGTCCCGGCGTGGATCTGGTGGACAGCAATGCGCCTGGAAACGATGATACAGTGCAGAAAGAAGACGCTGAGAATGGCCCCGGCGTGCAGATCGGCAAGGACGCGGTGACCGGCCCGGGAGCCGGACTCTGATCTGTTGCGATATCGCAACTCTGGCCCCGGGAGAGATCCTGGGGCCTTATTTTTTTTATTTGGAGGTGATCGCTTGGGAACACTGAAAGGACTAATTGACCGCGGAAAAGCAGAGGAAGGGTACGTTGAGAAGGCATCGGCGTTCGGCCTGGATTCCAAAATGGACAATCGGGGAGACAATAATTACACGAAGTATTCGAGGGATGTTAGCGGCGCCGGCTTGAATGGATGCCAGGGGCAGCCATGGTGCTGCACGTTCCAGTTCTGGCTCGATCTAATGGAATACGGAGTGGAAGAAGCTCTCAGACACTGGAACATGAGCCATGATAACTATATCGGCTATAACTGCTTTGCCACATACAATGCTTTTAAGCGCGCGGGGAGGGTTGGTATGACACCGGAGCTTGGCGCGGTGGGGATTTTCAACTTTTCCCACGCCGGGCGGGTGGTCCGGATCTATTCCGAAGGTGGTCAGAAATGGTGGGACTGCTTGGAGGGAAACACGTCCAGCAACCTGGCAGACAGGAACGGCGGACAGGTCAAGATCAAGAAACGCCCGTGGAGCGATTCCAGCGTAAAGGGATTCTGCTACATTGATTATTCGGAGCCGGCCGGATGGAGAAAAGGAGCTTCCGGATACTGGTATCAGTACGCGGACGGATCCTATCCCGCAAACAAATGGGAACTGATCAATCACCATTGGTATCTGTTCAACCAGGCAGGACAGATGGTGACCGGTTGGCACCGCTGGGACAGCAGCCGCAAACTGTGTGATCCGGATGACGGCGGCGGTCAGTGGTATTTTTTGGACAACACTGCCGGGGGAGAGCTGGAGGGCGCGTGCTGGCACACGACAGACTATGGTGCGCAGGAAATTTGGTATGTGGAATAAAATAATGAAGCGGCAGGGGATAACCTCTGCCGCCAAAATTGTACCATCTTCGGAATCAAGTATCACACGAAGTATCACACGACACCCCGCAAACACCGTGGTTGCGGGAGTTCTCTCCGGGTTCAAATCCCGTCTGCTCCACTTTGAGAAAACCTCGTAATTATGGGAAAACCGCGTAGTTACGAGGTTTTTTTACATGATGGAGAAAAAAGAGATTATCACAAAAATAAAAATATGCGCCTGAATATCGCACGGTTTTCAAGCTCCTGAAGTGATCGTTAATTTTCTTTGTCGGCTTTTCTTCTTCCAGGTCTATAACATTTCGATATACAGTCTTCATGACATTGTCCGAGCTCTATCCACCGCGCTGTATGATATATACTGATCTGGCACGCCGTTTTGACAGTGCTGTAAAGGACTTGTAGTGTCGTTTTCCGTCAGCATCGGTGTGAGAGTACACCTGCACGCAGTAGCTGTCACCGGGCAGCTGATTCTTCGGTGGCGAGAGCCGGTTTGCTGTTTGACAAATTGGTTTAGTTGACATATAATATACTTAACAAGACAGCCGGAAGATAGATTAAGCCTATCCGACCTGGCGAATTAAGACACTAAGTAAGCTGCCCATCCGGCCAAGGAAACAGGGCGGCTTACTTATTTTTCAGATTCAGAATTGCGATGATCAGCATGGCAACGCCTAAAATGATCTGGAACTCTTCATATGTACTCATAAGCATCATCCCTCCTGCCAAGACTCAGGACGGATGGCACGCACGCCCTCCCGGCTGCCCGGGTAAGTATATTATTGTCAAGGTGGAGGTTCCCTGGTGACGCAGGGGGCCTTTTATTTCTTTATAGAAAATTCCGACTTTTGGATAAGGTGGAAAAAAGTCCATATCCAGCAGGTTATCCTCGCTCATATGGCGAATGTCCTCGGATGTCATTCCTTCCGGTGGATTTTCTATGCATTTTTTGCGCAGTTCCTCGCTGTTTGGTTTCATGGTAAACATCTTCCTTTGAGAGAATTATATCACAATAGTCCTATGCGGAGGAACTCTTTCTGCGAGATTTGGACATGACTTTCTCGTACATTTCTTCGAGAGGAACGCGCTTATGGCTGTAATAGAGTTCCAGGAACTCCATTTTGTGATTACATTCCGGACAATATAGAGGATCATAACCGAAGGGAAAGGAAATGTGTCCTGCATACAGACCACCATAGCAGATCATTTTAAGTGGAAGGTAAACAATGCAGAACTCAGACAGAGTAAATCGGCATCCTGTAAAAATCAGTATACTGCAAATATGAACATTCTGTGAAATCCCCGAAAATCCTGTCATTTCCTGTTGTTTCGGTGTAAAATCCGTGTTAAAATTACGCAACTGGATAACAAACGGTTTGGGATAAAAAGAAGCGGGTGAAGATACTTTATGGAAAAAACAGAATGGAAAAAAATACGGTTGGGAACGGGAATCGCAGGTCTGGTGCTGATGCCGGTGGTTTCCTACGTGCTGTTTGAGTGGGTGACGGGAAATCTTCTGACGGTGACGCCGGTCTGCGCGGCCGTGAACATCCTTCTGATGGCGGGCCTTTACCTGGCGGTGTTTGCAGTGACGGGCAGGAGCCGGATCGCGGTTCCCGTCTCGTCGCTTCTGCTGTTTGGGCTGTCCGTGGGGGAGACGTTTGTCATGGAGTTTCGCGGACGCCCCATTATGCCGGCAGACTTTATGGCTCTGGGGACGGCCATGTCTGTGGCCGGAAATTACGCCTACCGGGTGACGCCGGAGATGATCTGGTCGGGAGTGTGCCTTGCATTTTTAAATGTAGGGCTGTTTTTCTGTCCGGTGCGTCTTCCCTGGTGGAAGGTGCACTTAGGCTTTGCCGGCGGCGCGGCGGCAGTTATCTGCGGCGGCTTTTTCTGGCTGCTTGAGGGACCGGTGGCCTCCGGCCGCTTCGGCATCAATATGTGGGACTTAAATTCCTCCTACGAGACGGAAGGATACATTCTCTCCACCGTTCTGGCAGGCACTTACCTGGTGAAGGACAAGCCGGCGTCCTACAGCGATCAGAAGCTGGAGGAGATCTACAGAGAGTGGAGCGGGGAAACGGAGCAGGAAACCGGGAAAACGGAAATCGGAGAGCCGGAAACCGGGGAAACGGTGACTCCGGTCAACGTGATCTGCATCATGAACGAGAGCTTTTCCGACCTGCGGACGGCGGGCAGCTTTGAGACGAACGAAGAGGTGATGCCGTTTTTTGACAGCCTAAGAGAGACGGCCATCACGGGAAATCTATATGTTCCCGTGTTCGGGGCCGGCACCAGCAATACAGAGTTTGAGTTTCTGACCGGGGACGCCATGGCCCTGATGGCCCCGGGCACCACGGCCTATCAGTTCAACGTTTCCGAGGGAGAAGGAACTCTTGTGAGCACCTTAAAGGAGCAGGGTTACCGGACCATCGCCCTTCATCCCTATCCGGGGGAGAACTGGAACCGGGACGCCTGCTACGAGGACATGGGATTTGACGAATTTCTGGAATGGGATTTCTTTAAGGATGCTCCCCTCACCAGATGCTACGTGGGCGATCTGGCCGATTATGAGAAGCTGCTGGAAGTTCTGGAGGAGAAAGAAGATCCGTCAGAGCGGACGTTTCTGTTTAACGTGACCATGCAGAACCATGGAGGCTACGATGTGGTCTATGAAAACTACAGCCAGCAGGTGAGACTTACAGGAGAGCTGGCGGGGAAATATCCCATGGCGGATCAGTACCTTTCCCTGATGAAGACGTCGGACGAGGCGTTAAGCTGGCTGCTTGCCCGCTTAGAAGAGCTGGAGGAGCCTACCATGGTGGTGCTGTTCGGCGATCACCAGCCCAGTGTGGAAGATGAATTTTACTACGAGATCAGCGGACTTTCCGAGGATACAGTCACCAGCCGGGAGTCTATGATCTGGTATGAGACTCCCTACCTGATCTGGACCAACTACGGCCTGGAAAAAGAGGAGCTGGGGGACATGAGCGCATTCTACCTGGCATCTGAAATGCTCCGCCTGGCGGGGCTTGAGACCACCCCCTATCAGAACTTTCTGCTGGATTTAAAAGAGGAGCTCCCGGTGATTCACGGCCGCGGCTGCCTGGATCCGGACGGAGGCTACTACAGCCTGGATGAGGCGAAAAAAGCGGAGCCTTTCCGGGAGATTCTGGAAGATTATGACTGCCTGGTGTACAACCACAGCTACAGTCGCACGCCTGTGCAGACGCTGTTTCACCTGGACGGCGAAGGCTGACCGGTGTATAATAAATCTATTGTGACGAGAGAAGCCGGTTTCGGCAGAAGGGGGAGAGGAGAATGGCTGCGGCTGAAAATGATTTTTCCAAAGGGAGCATTGTCCGCAATATTATTAATCTGGCAGTGCCCATGACGCTGGCTCAGCTGATCAATGTACTTTACAATGTGGTGGACCGTATTTATATAGGAAGGATCCCGGGAGCGGGGAGCCTTCCGCTGACGGGAGTGGGGCTCTGCCTGCCTATTATTTCCATGGTCACGGCCTTTGCCAATCTGTTCGGAATGGGCGGCGCGCCTCTCTGCTCCATCGAGCGGGGGCGGGGAAATGTGGATGAGGCGGAAAAGATCATGGGCAATTCCTTTGCCATGATGATCCTGTTCGGCGTCGGCCTGACCGTTCTGGGAATCGCGTTCCGCCGTCCCATGCTCTACTTATTCGGCGCCAGCGACAATACATATCCATATGCGGACCAGTATGTGACCATCTATCTGCTGGGCAGCCTGTTTGTCATGGCAGGGCTGGGGATGAACAGCTTTATTAATTCCCAGGGCTTCGGCCGCATCGGCATGATGACGGTGCTTCTGGGCGCGGTGGCAAATATTATTCTGGATCCCATCTTTATCTTTGTTTTCGGCATGGGCGTGAGAGGAGCCGCTCTGGCGACCATCATTTCCCAGGCGCTCTCTGCGGCCTGGATCTTAAAATTCCTCACAGGAAAGAAAACGATCCTTAAATTAAAGACCAGCGCCATGAAGCTGGAGAAAAAGCGGGTGCTCTCCATCATGGGCCTGGGACTTTCCGGATTTACCATGTCCATCACCAACTCATTGGTGCAGATCGTCTGCAACGCCACGCTGAGGGATTTCGGCGGCGATCTGTACGTGGGAGCGATGACGGTGATCAACTCCATCCGCGAGGTGGTTCAGCTCCCGGTGCAGGGACTGACCAACAGCGCCCAGCCGGTGATGGGCTTTAACTACGGGGCCGGAAAATACGGCCGTGTTCAGGAGGCGATCCGCTTTACTTCGATCGTGGCTATTGTCTACACCTGCGCCATGTGGGCGGGACTGTATTTTGCCCCCGGATTTTTCATCGGCATCTTCAGCAGCGAGCCGGATCTTCTGCGGATTGGCGTTCCGGCCATGCACATTTACTATTTTGGATTTTTCATGATGTCCCTTCAGATGGCGGGGCAGTCGGTGTTTGTGGCCCTGGGACGGGCGAAAAACGCCGTGTTCTTCTCCATTTTCCGCAAGGTGATCATCGTGTTCCCGCTGACGGTCATCCTTCCCCATCTGTGGGGCCTGGGGACTGACGGGGTATTTCTGGCGGAGCCTGTCTCCAACTTTATCGGCGGACTGGCCTGCTATGTCACCATGCTGCTCACCGTTTGGAGAGAGCTGGGGAGAAAAGAAAGACTGGCAGAAGGAGGAAGAAAATGAGAATACCGGCCAAAGGACGGCTGGCCGCGGCGGCTGTGGCAGCAGCGGTGGCGGTCAGCGCGGAGACTGGGCTTTCGGCTGCGGCGGCTGTGAGGGAGCAGCCCCAGTACTGGAAGGCAGCCACCTATTATTCCGATGACTGGGTGGTAAATTTCTGGAACAGCGAGAGCGTTCACATGGAGGAGGAGCTGGCCCGCATTGCGGCGGACGGCTTCAACAGCATTATCCTGGCGGTGCCGTGGAAGGAGTTTCAGCCGGAGAACGGACCGGGCGGATTTCAGTTTGAGGAGTACGCCTACGAGAAGCTGAGGCGCGTGCTCCAGGCGGCAGATGAGCAGGGACTGTGGGTCTTCCTGCGGGTGGGCTATACCTGGGACTATGGCGGCGGCAGCATGTCGTCGTCCAGATACCGGCGGCTGCTCTGCGAGGAGCAGGTGCAGCGGGCCTGGCTGGATTATGCGGAGAGCCTTTACAGGACCTGCTCTTCCTTTGACAATTTTGCCGGCGGCTTTCTCACCTGGGAGGATTTCTGGAATTTCCTGCAGGACGCGGGAAAAGGAGTCTACCAGGCGGAGAGCGTCCAGCTGGCGGAGGATACCGGCTACCAGGACTATCTGAGAGAACATTATACTCTGGAGGAGCTGAGGGAAAACTTTGGGCTGGAGGCGTCTTCCTACGGGGAGATCGGCCTGCCGGCTTCGGACGATCCCATGTTCTACACGTTTTATCAGTTTTACGATCAGGTTTTAAATCAGATCCTGGAAAAGAGCCAGGAAGTCTTTCCCGGCCTGTCCATGGAAGTGCGGCTGGATATGGACCCGGTGCCGGCTCTGGACGGCAGTCTGGTGGGAGTGTCCCACGGCCAGACATACGGCTGCGGCTCCGCGGCCTACACGGCGGCTATGTACAGCGTTTCCATGGGGCGGGAGGCGTCCCAGGGGAATATGACGGCTGCGGAGGCTCTGACGGCCATGGCCTCCAATCTGGCCGCCGTCATGGCCCAGAACGGGGGAAAACCTCTGTTTCTGGAACAGTTTCTGTACTACGACGACACGCCGGAATATTCCTACAATCCCCAGCTGATCCCGGGAGAGCGGACCGCGTTTTTAAAAGGAGTCCCTTCTCTTCTGGAATCTCTCTCCTGCGGATACGGCGTGTGGGCCTACCGGGACTACCGCAACAATTCGGTGTTTAATTCCCAGTTCGGGCTGGAGAGCAGGGGATGGACCTTCTCCGGCGGAGCAGAGGTGCGCCGGGAGGAGGGAAACAACCATGCTTTTCTGTCTGCCGGCAGTCAGATCTCCCAGGATCTGGGGGAGCGCAGCGGCCAGGGAAGACAGGGAGAGAGAATCCTGGAGTTTCGGGCAGAGAGTGAGGGGCCGGTGACTGTGACCGTCTCTTTCGGCTCAGAGACGTATTCAGAGACGGTAAACGGAGAGCAGACGGTGGAGTTTGCCTTTCCCCAGGGCGGTTCGGTGCTGACAGTGGCCAGTGACGGCCCGGTGTCAGTGGATGATTTCTGTTTCTACAACCTGGAGACGGAGGGCCTTCTCTATCACACCGACGGCAGTGAGAGTGAACTGATCGGCGCGGTGCGGGAGCTGAACGGAGAGCTCCCCTGAAAGCTGAGAAAGAGAGACAGGCGGTACGCAGAGAATCGGAGTTAAAAATATAGTTGACATATGCCAATAACAGTGGTACAGTAATAATTGACATATGCCAATAAAGGGAGATGTAGCAATGGCAAGACCGGTAAAAGGAAGACAGGTGGACCGCCTTCCGGACTACTCCCGGTTCTGCGCCTTAAGCCGGTCCGGCGAAGGCCACAGGATCGTGATGGCGGTGGAGGAGTACGAGACTCTCCGCCTGATCGATTATCTGGAGCTGACCCAGGAGGACTGTGCCAGAAGAATGGGCGTGGGACGGGGAACGGTCCAGAGCCTGTACACCTCCGCCAGAAAAAAACTGGCCCGTTTCCTGGTGGAAGGGGCGCAGCTGGAGATCGGCGGAGGAGAGTTCGTTCTCCGGAAAGCGGATGGCGAGGGAGAAAGCCAGCAGAGCTTTCAGGCAGGGAAAGGAGATCATCGTATGAAGATAGCAGTGACTTATGAAAACGGAGAGGTGTTCCAGCATTTCGGACACACCAGCCAGTTTAAGATCTATGAGACGGAGGACGGGGCCGTCCGCTCCGCTGAGGTGGTGGACACGAACGGCAGCGGCCACGGCGCTCTGGCCGGTTTTCTGGCAGATCGGGGCGTCGAGGTGCTGATCTGCGGCGGCATCGGCATGGGAGCGAAGAATGCCCTGGCGGAGGCGGGCATCCGTCTCTATCCCGGCGCTTCCGGCGACGCGGACAGACAGGTGGAAGCATTTTTGGCGGGAACGCTGGCTTACGATCCGGATACACAGTGCAGCCACCACGACGGCCACGGAGAGGGAAACTGCAAAAACCATGGTGATCACAGCTGCGGCGGCCACGAAGGACACAGCTGCGGAGATCATGAGGGTCACGGCGGCCATGGCTGCGGCGGTCATGGCTGCGGCGGCCGCGGGGAAGGCGGCTGCGGTCATCACTGAGACAGAGCTCTTTTCTGACAGGTTGAGAAGGCGGTGAAAACAGAGGCATTTTTCAGGCAGACAGGTCTGGAAAATGCCTTTTTCCCTTGGCAGGTGTCTCTCCTGCGGAAAACTGTAACAGGACTGTAACGGGAATGCGTTTGATTCTTGGGGGAAAAGTCTTTTCAAGGCCGGCGTTTTATTATATGATATAAATAGCGGAAAACGTGTGAAAGGGGGAGGATAGGTGAAAGGCAGAAGAACGGAACAGCTGTTCCAGATCCTTTCCGGAGGCGGATATTTTACGGCGGACGAACTTGCAGAGAAACTGGGCGTGAGCAATAAGACCGTCAGGAACACCATAAAGGAGCTGGAAAAAGAGCTGGAAGGAACCGGAGGCTTTGTGCGGGTCAAATACGGTTCGGGCTACGCTTTGGAATGCGGGGAAGGCAGATGTGCCGAGGAACTGAAAAAGGAACTGTTTCCCGCGGAGCCTGCCGCGTACTGCCCGGAGACTCCGGACGAGAGGATCTGCTTCCTGGCTGAATATCTTTTTTATGCAGAAAATTACGTCAAGATGGATACTTTAAGCGAGATGATGTACGTGTCCAAACGGGTGCTCTCCGACGACCTGAAAAAAGTGGAGAAGATCTTCGGGAGACATCATCTCACCATAGAGAGAAAACCGGGCTACGGGATCCGGGTGGAAGGGGAGGAGTTTGACAAGCGTCTCTGCATCGCGGAGCTGGTGACACGGCGCAACGGCATCGTTGTGAAGGACAACAGGCAGGAGCTGGAGCTTGTCTCGGCCTGCATTGAGAAAGCCTTCCGCAAATACGATTTTGAAGTCAACGGCATCATGCTGGACAGTCTGATCATGCACATCTGCATCGCTCTGGAGCGGATCCGCCGCGGCTACTACGTGGACATGCCCCTCAATCCGGACGATTATGAGAAAAATGAAAGTCTCTACGACAAGGCCAGGCTGGTGGCGGAGGAGATCGCAAAAGAGCTGGAGGAGGTCTTCCGGCTGGATTTCCCGGAGAGCGAGATCGGCTATATCTCCATCCATCTCAGCGGAAAAGCAGATGTGGAGGGAGCTTTAGAGAGCGGAAACCTGGTGATCAGCGAGGAGGTCAACTCCGTGGTGACGGAAATGCTCCGCTCCGTCTATGACGCGTTCCAGGTGGATTTTATGGAAGATCTGGAACTTCGCATGTCCCTGTGCCGCCATCTGGTGCCCCTTGCGATCCGGCTGGAGCACAACATCAATATGAGAAATCCGCTGCTGGATGACATCAAGGAGAAATTCACCCTGGCCTACGCCATGGCCCTTCAGGCGTCCACGGTGTTAAACCGGCAGAGCGGAAAGCAGATGACGGATGACGAAACCGGCTACATCGCCCTGGCATTTGCCCTGGCACTGCAGAGGAAGCAGACGGGACCGCCCAAGAAGAACATCCTGCTGGTGTGCGCGTCCGGGCGGGGCAGCGCCCAGCTGCTGAAGTACAAGTGTATGGAGGAATTCGGCCGCTACGTGGGAAAAATGGAGGTCTGCGACGTCAATCAGGTTCCTAATGTGGACTTTGAAGATATTGACTACGTGTTTACTACGGTCCCGCTCCAGTACCATGTGCCGGTTCCGGTGCGGGAAGTAAAGTATTTCATGGGAGAAAAAGAGGTGGGCGATATCCGCCGCCTGTTCTGCAGAGCGGACGGAGTGATCGAAAAGTACTATTCCGAGGACCTGTTCCTCCCGTGTCTGCAGGCGGAGGATAAGTGGGAAGTGATCCGGAAGATGTGCGACCTGGCCATTGAAAAGCGCGGGCTCTCGGAAGAATTTTACGAGTCCGTGGCAGAGCGGGAGCGCCTGGCCAAAACGGCCTTCGGCAACCTGGTGGCCATGCCCCATCCCTACAAAGCCCAGCCGGGAGATCCTTTTGTCTGTGTTGCCGTGCTGGACCATCCCATCCTGTGGGAGGCCGGGGAAGAGACGGAGATGGAAGAGGAGGTCCAGGTGGTCTTCCTGGTGTCTCTGGACGCGGGAGTGGGAGATGAGCTTCAGAAGTTTTACGACATCACCTCCCGCCTCATGCTGAGTCCCAAATATATTCAGAAGCTGATCCGCCACAGGAGCTTTGACCAGCTGGTGTCCAGCTTAAAGCATATGGAGGAGGAAGAGGAGAATCCGTGACGCGCGGAGAGACGTCCGGGTGAAACAGCTGTTTTTTGAGAGAAAAAAGGTTCCGGCTGCCGTTTCGGCAGTCCGGAACCTTTTTCGCGGTGCGCATTTTTTTATTTAACAGGAAAATCAGTTTCCGCTTTCCTCGTCGTCAAAGAGAGAAGCGCCGTTGGTGGCGATCACGTCTTTGTACCAGTAGAAGGATTTCTTCGGGATTCTCTTGTAGGTGCCGTTGCCGTAGTCGTCGCAGTCCACGTAGATGTAGCCGTAGCGCTTGCTCATCTGCTTGGTGGACTCGCTTACCAGGTCAATGCAGCCCCAGGAGGTATATCCCATGCACTCCACGCCGTCGTACTCGATGGCGTCCAGCATGGCCTTCATGTGGGCCTTCAGATAGTCGATCCGGTACTGATCGTCGATGGTGCCGTCCTCTTTTACCACGTCCTTTGCGCCCAAGCCGTTCTCAACGATAAACAGAGGCTTGCGGTAGCGGTCGTAAAGGTCCACCATGGAGATGCGCAGGCCGATGGGATCGATCTGCCAGCCCCAGTCGGAGGAGGGCACGTAGGGGTTCTTCACCGCGGTGATGGTGTTGCCGGCAGCCTGCTCCAGATTGGTGGTGTCTGCGGCTACGCAGGAGGAATGGTAGTAGGAGAAGGACACGAAATCCACCGGATAAGCCTTCATGATCTCGTCGTCACCCGTCTCTTTTACAATGTGGATGCCCTTGTTGCGGAATCGGGCCAGCAGATAGGCCGGATACTCGCCGAACACCTGGGTATCGCTGTAGCAGTAGGTGCTGCGCATGGACTGCTGCATGGTCAGCACGTCCTCCGGCTTGCAGGTGTAAGGATAGTAGGTGAGCTTGGTCAGCATGCAGCCTACTTTGGAGCCGGGGATGATCTCGTGGCAGATTTTGGTAGCCAGGGCGGAAGCCACAAACTGATGGTGCATGGACTGGAAGATTACTTCCTCGAAGTTCTTTCCCGGGAAACGGTCCTCGATCAGTCCGCCGGTGGTGTAGGGATGGCGGATGATGGAGTCCACCTCGTTGAAGGTCAGCCAGTATTTTACCTTGTCTTTATAGCGGGTGCAGATCGTCTCCACAAAGCGGACGAACAGGTCCACCGTCTTGCGGCTGTACCAGCCATTGTATTTTAATACCAGGTTGATGGGCGGCTCATAGTGGGACATGGTCACCAGTGGCTCGATCCCGTATTTTAAGCACTCATCAAACACGTTGTCGTAGAACTGAAGTCCTTCCTCATTGGGCTCCGGATCGTCCGCGTTGGGGAAGATTCTGGACCAGGCGATGGACAGGCGGTAAACCTTAAAGCCCATCTCCGCAAACATTTTGATGTCCTCTTTGTAGTGATGATAGAAGTCAGAGCCATGGCGCTTGGGGTAATAAACCTCGTCGTCCGTGGCCAGGGCCTTCTCAATATCTTCGCTTGTCACTTTATTCTGGGCATGGTAGTCCGTCACGTCCACATCCAGGTGGGAACGGGCGCAGTCAGATACGGAAATGCCTTTTCCGCCCTCCTTCCAGCCGCCTTCCACCTGATTGGCAGCTGTGGCGCCTCCCCACAGGAATCCTTCAGGAAATGTCCGCTTGCTCATAAAATACCTCCTTTTTCGTGATGGCGGATTGCTCCGCACGGTTTATCACCATTATAGCAGAGAAGGAGACGAGGCTCTATGAGAAAAATTACCGTTTTGCCGGCGGTAAAAAATTCCACATATAACCTGTGTTAAAAGAACATAAAAATAATCAAAGTGCACAAAGAAAAAAGAGCGCCTTTCGCCAAAAAAATAAAAAAACACTCATTGACAGGAAAAAACAGCTGTAATATTATGCAGATAATAAGACTGTGCTTTGAGAAAGCGAAAGGAAGGGACGAGTATGAAAGAGAAACTTATGAACGGACTGATGGGCTTTGCCATGTTCCTGCAGAACCAGAGGCATTTCCGGGCGATCAAGAATGCCTTTTCCTCCCTGCTGCCCATTATTATCGTCGGTTCGTTCTGCACCCTGTTTTCCAATGTGGTCTGCAATACCACGCCCGGCTATTTCAGCCTGGCAAACCTCCCGGGCATGTCCTGGCTGGGAAATCTGGCGCCCATGTTTTCCGCCGCCAATTACGGGACGATGAACTTCATCGCCGTCGGGCTGGTGATCCTGCTGTCCATGGAGCTGGGAGAGACGTACCAGGTGTACGACCGGGTGCTGCCCATCGTGACTTTGGGATCCTACATATCCCTCTGCTCCACCACCGTTCTCATCTCCGGGGAGAACGGGACGGTCTATGAGCTTGCCAATGCCCTGACCAATCAGTTTACCAGCGCCCAGGGCCTGTTTGTAGGCCTGTTCACCGCTCTGGGGGCGACGGAGATCTACTGCCGCCTGGTCAACAGCGGAAAGATGGAGATCAAAATGCCGAAGAAAGTTCCGGCGGACGTGTCCCGCTCCTTTGCGGTCCTGTTCCCCTGCGTGCTGACGGTATTTTTCGTGTCTGCCGTCGGCATGATCTTTGAGCTGATCACCGGCATGACCATCTTTAACGCCATCACCACTTTTATCCAGAAGCCCCTGGCCCACGTGCTCACCGGCCTGCCCGGCTATCTGCTGCTGGTATTTATGACCACTCTTTTATGGTGCTTCGGCATCCACGGCACCCAGACCCTGAAGGCCATCTATGAGCCCATCCTGCTGGCGGCGTTCGCGGAAAACGAGGCAGCCTACGCGGCAGGGGCGGCCATTCCCAACATCATCAGCACTCCGTTTATGTCCTGCTTTTCCACCATCACAGGAGCCGGCATCACGGGAGGACTGGTGATCGCGATCATGATCTTTTCCAAGAGAGAGGACTACAGAGCCATCGCAAAGCTGGCCATTCCCTGCGCGGTCTTCAATATTAATGAACCGCTGATTTTCGGCCTGCCCATTGTGATGAATCCGATCCTGGCAATTCCTTTTATGATCGCCCCGGCAGTGTCCGCGGCCTTCGCGTACGTTATGACCGTCATCGGCTTCGCAGGCAGGATGGTGGTAAACGCCCCCTGGACGACGCCCCCTGTGCTGATGGCGTTTTTATCCTCCGGCGGAAGCGCAGGGGCAGCCGTCACCCAGGTGGTCTGCATTGCCCTGGCGGCCCTCATTTACATTCCGTTTGTGCTGATCTCCAACCGGCAGACGGAAGCAGAAGCGCACTAGAGGGATTTTCGGACAGTTTTTCGCCGGCCGATTAAATGGCAAAATACACAGGAAAAACGGCAATTTTTCTCGTAAAACAGCGAAATACACAAAAGGCTGAAGAAATTGCCATTTTTAAAAAAGCAAAAATACTCATTGAAATCAAATATTGGCTGTGGTATTATGCAATTAACCGAAACGGTGCGCGCGCGAAACGGGAATATAGGAGGTTTATGTTGCTATGAAAGATAAGATTATGAATGGCTTTATGGGTTTTGCTATGTTTCTGCAGAACCAAAGACACTTCAGATCAATCAAAAACGCATTTTCATCGCTGCTGCCAATTATCATCGTGGGTTCATTCTGTACGCTGTTTTCCAACGTAGTATGTAATACGACCCCGGGATATTTCAGCCTTGCAAATGTGCCTGGCATGTCCTGGCTGGGAAA
>DWWL01000017.1 GCA_019119775.1 Candidatus Lachnoclostridium pullistercoris
ATATAGATAGAGATTTGATGGAAGATTACTTGATACATAAAGCAACTGACGGAAGTTCCGGAAAATCAAGCGGCGACGATATCATTAAACTACGCTCAGTTCTGGAAAGTGTTGGGAAACTTTATGACTGGCCTCATCTGGGGAAACTGCTGATCAATACAGATATTCCACAGGAGGTCCAGGCTGAGTTTAAAGCGTATTCAGACAGTGAACTGAAACGGCTGAATGCACATATCACAAAGTTGGATGAGCAGATTACCCGCTGCATGGTTATCCATCAGATGCTTGGAACCAGAATTTCAGATACCCTGACGCTGCGGAGAGACTGCCTGTCACTGGTCAATGGTGTGGATATGATCAAGATTCGGCAGGTAAAAACAACTGTATATGAAAAGCCAATCAGTGCTGAACTGGCAGCGCTGATCCGAAAGGCGATTCAATGTTCTCAGGAACGATATGGGGATGCGGTTTACATTTTCGTAGATGAAAAGGATAAAACCCGCCCGCTTCAGTACACAACAATCAAACACAAGGTACTCAATATGATTTTGAAAGAGGATCTGCGGGATGATGATGGAAAGCGATTCCGGTTTACCACGCATATGTTCCGCAGAACTTACGGAGCAAAATTAACAGAATTGCATCTAGACGACTGGACGATAGCGAAGCTGCTTGGTCACAGGGGAGTCCATTCGGTAATGCATTATCGGAAAATGAATAATTTGGTACTGGCGAAAGAAACCCGTAAAGCGAGGGAAGCACAGACCAGACTGCTGCTTGCCAACTTAGATGGATGGGGTGAAGATTATGAACAAATACGACAAGATGAACGAAGTTAACAGGGAGCGGAATGCCGCAAAAATAAATGCGGCCAAAACAGCGATCCGGCGTATGCTGGAGGATGGAGAGCGAATATCGATTCCAAGGCTTATGCAGATGACTGGACTGTCCAGAGGATTTTTTTATAAAAATCCTACAGTGAGAGCAGAAATCAGTCAGGCACTGGAAATGCAGGCCGGAACCATTGATCCACGGCGAAGCATTCTAGATCAGGCGATGGATGGAAGGATCGAGTTGCTGGAACGGAAAGTAATAGAATTGAAAACAGAAAATGAAAACCTGCGGAAAGAAAACCAAAAGTTGAAAAAGAGCCTGGAAAAGAAAGACCGAAGCATCTTTATGAAGCTGTAAAGAAAACTTACATAAAGCCAGCAGTTAGAACAGCTGCTGGTTTTTTGATTGATCAATACAAAGCAGGCATGGTTAATCATAAAACATAAGTATTGGAAAAGTCGGGTATCAGCGAGTAAGATAGAAACAAAAGTTATGGTGCCGGAAGCGCAAAAACAGAACACAATACACATTATTGCATGGCGTTAAAGCCAGTGTTTTCAAGGGCTGGCAGGGATGGGCTACATTTTAGTATCCGAATTTGTGGAGAACAACGCCACGCTGTACGGAATCTCCACTCTGATCAACATCGCTTCCGGGGCCATCTTCGGGTTCCTGCCCCTGTGCGTGGCCTACAGCACGGTGAAACGGTTCGGCGGCCGGCCCATCATGGGCATCGTCATGGGCTGTATCATGCTGTCCGGCAGTCTGGCGGACGCCTACGCTGCGGCCCAGGGAACAGTGGAGGTGACAGTCCTGCACATTTTCGGCCTTCCCGTGGAGCTGGTGGGCTTTCAGGGCGGCATTATCGTGGCCCTGCTCATCGGAGTGGTCACGGCGAAGCTGGATGTGTTTTTTGAGAAAAAGGTTCCGGAGGTGGTCCGCCTGCTGGTGTCCCCTCTGCTGACTACGCTGGTCAGTTCCTTCCTTCTCTTCATAATTATCGGACCGGTGGGCAGAGGTCTGGCTTCCGGCATCACCGCGGCTCTGGTGTGGATGACGCAGAACCTGGGGGCGCTGGGATACGCCGTATTTTCCGGAGTTCAGCAGCTGATCGTCATCACCGGCCTGCACCATGTGTTCGGAGCTATTGAGTCCCAGCTGCTGGTGTCCACGGGAAGAAACTTTTTAAATCCCCTGATGTCGGTGGCGATCATCGCCCAGGGCGGAGCAGTTTTAGGATATCTGGCGAGAAATTTAAAGGATGCCCGCGCAAAGGAGCTGTGCATTCCCAGCTTTGTGTCCGTTCTTTTCGGCATCACAGAGCCGGCGCTTTTCGGTGTGAACTTAAGATACCGCTATCCCATCATCGGCGGCTGCCTGGGCGGCGCTGTGGGAGGAATCGTCGTGTATGTCACTGACCTGGCAGCTCTGGGCTTTGGAACTACCGTGCTTCCGGGCATTGCCCTGGCGGATCCGGCTCATAACGGCTACGTCAATTACATCATTGCCCATGTGATCGCCCTGGCGGCAGGATTCCTCTTCACACTTCTGCTGGGAGCTGTGTTTGGCCGGAAAGAGAAAAAAGAAGAGGCGGCAGAGACGGAAAAGAGAGCAGAGTCAGACGTCCGTTCTGACGGGGAGTTCCTGGAAGAAAAATCCGCCGGGGAGACGGGAACCGGGGAGGCGTCCTGCGAGGAGCTGGGCGCGTTTGCAGAAGGCGAGCTGGTGGGGATCGAGAAAGTGAGTGATCCCACCTTCGCCCAGAAAGTACTGGGAGACGGCGTTGCCATTCTTCCGAAAGAAAATAAGATCTTTTCCCCGGTGGACGCTGTGGTGGAGATGGTGGCAGACACAAAGCACGCGGTCACTCTCCGCACCGGGGCAGGAAATGGCCTGCTGATCCATGTGGGAATCGACACGGTCAGACTGGACGGGAAATATTTTGACGTTCATGTGAGAGAGGGACAGAAGCTGAAAAAGGGAGACTGCATCATGGACGCGGACTTTAAGGCCATATCAAAAGAAGGATATGACACGGCGGTGTGCCTGATCTTTGCGGAGCCGGCGGACGGATTCCGGATGGAGCGGGAGCCGGAGCGGACGGTAAAACCGGGAGATAAAATAGGAGAGATCATCAGATAGGGGAGACATCATGGAAAACGGATTTCAGAGAGAGCGGGAGGAACGGAAAAAAATGGAAGGGACAGTGAAAAACTGTCCTTTCCGGACAAATTATCACATCATGCCGCCGGTGGGCTGGCTCAACGATCCCAACGGGCTGTGCCAGTTTGGAGGAGTATTTCATGTGTATTTTCAGTATTCTCCATTGAATGTCCACGGGGGCGGCGGCTACTGGGGACACTGCACCAGCCGGGATCTGTTTCACTGGACCTATGAGGAACCGGCCCTGACCACAGATATCCCGGAGGACAGAAGCGGAGTCTACTCCGGCTCGGCCCTGATCGAGGACGGCCGGATGTACCTGTTTTACACGGGAAATGTAAAGCTGCCGGGAGATTATGACTATGTGGACGCGGGTCGCATTTCCACCCAGCTGATGGTGGAGTCTGGCGACGGCTTTCATATGTCGGAGAAGAGAAAGATCCTGGGCATGGAAGACTATCCGGAGCACATGACTGAGCATGTGCGGGACCCGAAGGTGTGGAAGGAAAACGGGCGTTATTATCTGGTGCTGGGGGCCAGAGCCCGGGCCTGGGACAGCGAGGGGAAACGGCGTGACAAAGGCGGCGTTCTCATCTATGTCTCGGACAATAAGAAAGACTGGAGCCTGTGCCGGGAGATCGTCCCGGAGAAGGCGTTCGGCTATATGTGGGAGTGTCCGGACATATTCGTCCTGGACGGAAAACGGGTGCTCTCCTTCTGTCCCCAGGGACTGGAGAGAGAGAAAGAACGGTTTCAGAACCTGTACCAGTCGGGATATTCCCTGATGGATAAGGGAAAAAGTCTGGAGGAGACATTCACAGAGTGGGATATGGGCTTTGATTTTTACGCTCCCCAGACATTTGAGGCGGAGGACGGGAGAAGGATCCTTATCGCCTGGGCCGGAGTTCCGGACACGGAGCAGACGCACCGCAACCTTTCCGTAAAGAACGGCTGGCAGCACTGCCTGACCTTCCCGGGAGAGCTGACCTTTCAGGACGGCAGGATCTTTAGGCGGCCGGCGAGAGAGCTGGAGAATCTGGGATGGCAGAAAGCAGAGCTGGAGAACGGCCGGTATGACTGGGCCGGAAAGACTGTGCGGCTTACGGCCGAAGGGATCGGAGAGGACGGCTGGACGGCGCGGATTGGAGACGGGGAAAACGCCCTCACCGTCCGCGTCATGGGAGATCGGACGGAACTGTCGTTTCTGGACGAGAACGGAAATCCCGCAAAGTGCGGAGGCGGCCGGGGTGTCCGCGTAGGACGGACAAAAGGAAAGACAGAACAGATCCAGATCCTGATTGACAGCTCCATCGCGGAGATTTATGTCAATGGAGGAGAGATTGTGTTTACCACCAGAATCTATCTGGAGAAGGAGGAGAGAGGACTGAAAGTTTCGGGAGAGGGAAACTGCCGGCTGGAAGTCATTTAGACATCATTTAGACATTAGAAGGAATACGTTGTGCAACTGGTCTGAAAATGGTATAGTAAGTTTAAAAAGAACGATCCGGCCGGGACTGCCGGGGAAAGGGAGGAAACTATGATACCAGACGACCAGGTGCGCCTAAGCCAGATGGCTCCCGGCGGGGGCTGTGCGGCTAAGATCGGACCGGGGACGCTGCAGGGAATTTTGGAGCAGCTTCCCCGGTTTTCTGATGAAAATCTGCTGGTGGGAATTGAGACGAACGACGATGGGGCGGTGTACCGGATTTCCGATGAGCTGGCCCTGATCCAGACGCTGGATTTTTTCCCGCCGGTGGTGGATAATCCGTGGATGTTCGGGCAGATCGCGGCGGCCAATGCCTTGAGCGACATTTACGCCATGGGCGGCGAGCCGAAGATCGCCCTGAACATTGTGGCCTGGCCAAACTGCGTAAATCCGGATATTCTGGGAAAGATTCTGGCAGGCGGGGCCGCGAAGGTGAAGGAGGCGGGGGCTGTGCTGGCGGGAGGCCATTCCATCCAGGACGATGTGCCAAAATACGGCCTTTCCGTCACCGGTTTTGTGGACCCGCGGCGGATGTTCACCAACTGCGGCGCCAGGCCGGGGGACATGCTCCTGCTCACAAAGCCTCTGGGAATCGGCCTGGTAAATACGGCGGTGAAGGCGGAGATGGCGTCAGAGCGGGCTGAGAAGGAGGTCCTGCGGGTGATGACGGAGCTGAACCGTCAGGCGGCGGAGCTTTTAAAGAGCTGTGCAAACGGCGGCGGAAACAGTGGCGCAGGCAGCAGCGGGGACAGCGGTGCAGGCAGCAGCGGGGACAGCGGTGCAGGCAGCGGCAGAGACAGCGGTGCAGGCAGCGGCAGAACCAGCGGCGGGATCCACGCCTGCACGGATGTCACCGGCTTTGGACTGGCCGGCCACGGGGCGGAGATGGGAAAGGGGAGCGGAGTGACCCTGGAGATTTCCCTGAAAAAGCTGCCCATCCTGCCGGAGGCGGCGGAGTACGCTTCCATGGGGCTGGTGCCGGAAGGCAGCTACCGGAACCGGGAATTTTTAAAGGATCAGGTCCTGGTGAAGGCGGGACTGCCCTGGGCGGCAGATCTGGTTTTTGACCCGCAGACTTCCGGCGGACTGCTGGTGAGCGCGGACCCGGAGACGGCAGAAATTCTGGAGCGGGAGAGCGTGAAGCTGGGGATGAAGGATCCGTTTCGGATCATTGGGACTGTGAGAGAGGAGGAGCCATGGAGCGTGATACTGACCGACTGATTTATCTGGACAACGCGGCCACCACGGCAGTAAAGCCGAGGGAAGTGACAGAGGCTGTGACCGCCGCTTTAGGCGGCGGTCAGATGGGAAATGCGGACCGGGGCGGTCTGGGGACATCCTTAACAGCCTCCCGCATTGTGTACCGCACGAGGGAGGCCCTGTCCAGTCTCTTTGGCTGTCCCTGGCCGGAGCAGACAGTATTTACTGCCAATTCCACGGAGAGCTTAAACATTGCCATACAGGGGCTGCTGGAGCCGGGGGATCATGTGATCACCACCGTGATGGAGCACAATTCGGTGCTCCGCCCCCTGCACCGGATGGAGGATCGGGGAGTCCGGCTGACCGTTCTGCCTCTGACGCCTGCCGGCGGCTGGCAGATCCCCGGGGAAGCGTTTGAGCGGGCGGTCTGCCCGGACACGAAGATGATCGTCTGCACCCACGCCTCCAACCTGACGGGGGATATGATCGACATTGAGGCGGTGGGGCATATCTGCCGGCGCCATGGGCTGATTTTTGTGCTGGACGCCTCCCAGACAGCAGGAGTGTTTGACATAGATATGGAGCGCATGGGGATCGACGTGGTCTGTTTTACCGGTCATAAAAGCCTGATGGGCCCCCAGGGAACCGGCGGCCTGTGCGTGAGAAAGGGAGTGAAGATCCGTCCGCTGTTAGAAGGGGGCACGGGGATCCGCACCTACGACAGAAGGCAGCCGGAGCAGATGCCCACGGCCCTGGAGGCAGGGACGTTGAATGTCCACGGGCTGGCCGGTCTTCTGGCGGCCCTGGAGTGGAGAAAACGGGAAAAAGACGGCCTGAGGGAGAGGGAACTTGCGCTGGCGGACCGATTTTACCGGGGCGTGAAGGATCTGCCTGGGGTGACAGTATACGGAAATTTTGAAAATGCCCTGCGGGCTCCCATTGTAACCCTGAACCTGTATGATTACGATTCGGAAGAGGTGGGGGAAGAGCTGTTTCTCCGCTTCGGCATCCAGACCAGATCCGGGGGCCACTGTGCTCCTCTCTGCCATCTGGCTCTGGGGACGGAAGGCCGGGGAGCGGTGCGCTTCAGCTTTTCCTTCTTTAACACGGAGGAAGAGATCGACCTGGCGGTGCAGGCGGTGAAAACCTTGTCGGAGGAGGGATGACTGTGCGGAAAAAAGAACCTTCCCTGCTGATCTCGTTTAGAACCGCGGCGGAGGCCATGGCCATGGAAACGGCCTGCCGGGAGGCGGGAGTTCCGGGGCGGCTGATACCGGTGCCCTCCTTTGTGACGGCGGGCTGCAGTTTTGGATGGAAGGCACCGGAAGCGGCGGAGAAAGAGGTGATGGAGTTTGTCAGAGAAAAGGGACTGGAGTATGAAAAGGCAGGGATCTACCTGCTTTAGAGGCGGCGGGCAGTCCGGGGAGTCCGATGCGGGATTTGACTTAAATGGCGGAGAGCGGCGGGAGACATCTCCCCTGTCTGCCGCTCTGGGGCTGGAGGCGGCTTTTGAGAGCGGCCGCGGAGGCCCCTTTGTAATTGCCCTGGTGGGAGGCGGCGGCAAGACTTCGACTATGACGGCTTTGGCCGCTGAGGCGGCGGCCGCCGGCCGCCGGGTCCTCGTGGAGACATCCACCCATATCGGTCTGCCGTCAGCCGGTCCGGTCCTCGTATACCGGGCGGAAAATGACTGTCTGGAGCTGTGGGAAGGGCAGAAGGGAAAGAGGTCCGGCATCTTGGCTGAAAGGCTCTCCATTCGTGAAGTGGGCAGAGAGACATTTAGGGAGGAAATCAGAATGGTCTGGGGCGGCGTGCTCGCCGCCGGAACGCTGGAAGAGAAAAACGGCGTTCAGAAGTTAACAGCTCTGCCGGAGAACATCCGGAGAGAGCTGCTTGCCATGGCGGACATGGTTCTCACGGAGGCGGACGGATCCAGGCATCATCCCATCAAGGCGCCGGCGGCTCATGAGCCGGTGATCCCCGCTGAGGCGGACGCTGTCCTGGGCTGTATGGGCCTCTCGGCTATCGGCCGTCCGGCGGGAGAGGTTTTCTTCCGGCGGGAGATTTTGGGAATCTCCCCGGAGGAGACAGTGACGGAGGAACTGGCAGCAGATGTCCTGTCCTCAGAGTGGGGGGGCAAAGAAAGGGATCGGCAGCCGCCTGTACCGGGCGGTGTTAAACCAGTGCGACGGCAGCAGGCAGCTGGCTGGCGCCCGCCGTATCGGCCGCCGGCTGGCGGAGAGAGGCATCCACGGGGCCGCCCTGTGCTGGGGGCGGCCGGTGTGGAAATTTTAGAGGTTAGTGGGAAAAGGAGAGAGATGAAAGTACTGATCAAAGGCGCGGGCGATCTTGCCACCGGAATCGCCTGCCGCCTTCACAACTGTGGATTTCAGGTGGCGATGACAGAGATTGAGGAGCCCACGACGGTGCGGCGGACGGTGGCATTTTCCAGGGCTGTCTGGGAAGGACAGGCGGAAGTGGAACAGATCACCGGATTGCTGTGCAGAAATGAGGAAGAAATCCGGAAAGCGGTGGATAAAGGCTGCATTGGAGTGATCGTGGACCGGGAGTGCCGGATCTTAAGGCAGTGGAAGCCGGATGTATTTGTGGACGCGGTGATCGCGAAGGTGAATACGGGGACGGCTCTGGGGGATGCCCCCACAGTAATCGGCGTGGGCCCGGGTTTTACGGCCGGGAAGGACTGCCACTGCGTGGTGGAGACAAAGCGGGGGCATGACCTGGGCCGGTGCATCTGGCAGGGGAGCGCGGCCCCGGACACAGGTGTGCCGGGGATAATCGGCGGATACGGTAAAGAGCGTCTGATAAAAACAGAAGCTGCCGGCCGGTTTTACGGGTCTGCGGCCATCGCGGACCGTGTGCGCAGAGGACAGACAGTCGGATATGTGGAGACGGAAAAGGGCAGAGTGCCGGTGACGGCTCAGATCGACGGTGTACTGCGGGGGATTCTTCAGGACGGGGTGACGGTGAAAAAAGGCATGAAAGCGGGGGACGTGGACCCGCGGGATGTGGAGAACAACTGCTTTACCGTCTCAGATAAGGCCCGTGCCGTCGGCGGAGGCGTGCTGGAGGCCATTCTTGCTGTGGAGAAGAGCCGGGGAAGACAGCTGTAATGAATCAGACAGAAGGAATCAGCCCTAATGATCAGGAAGGAGGAGGCAGCTGTGAAGACAGATCCGCTGGCTGTTGTGCTTCTGGCGGCCGGTGCCGGCCGCCGGTTTGAGGGAGACAAACTGTTTTATTCCATAGACGGGATTCCCATGTACCGCCGGGCCGCCGGCCTGGTGTCTGGTCTGGGAGATGAGGCGGCCGTAAAGATCGTGGTGACGGGAGATGAGCGGATCGCCTCAGATTTGGAAAAATCCGGCTTTACTGTGGTCTGGAACCGGGAGCCGGAGCGGGGGATCTCCCGCTCCGCGGCGCTGGGGGTGGAGGCAGCGGAAATGGCGGGCGCAGGAGCCGTCTGCTTTCTGGTCTGCGACCAGCCCTGGCTGCGCCGGGAGACGCTTGCCGGCTTTCTTGCTGCCTGGAAGACGAGCAGAAAAAGCATGGGCAGCCTGACTTTTCACGGGCGTGCCGGCAATCCCGCCGTATTTGGAAAGACTTGGTGGGAGGAATTAAAGCAGCTCTCCGGTGACAGAGGCGGCCGCCAGGTGTTAAACCGCCATCCGGAAGAAGTATTTTTCTACGAGGCGGCGGAGGAGAGGGAGCTGGAGGATGTGGACCGGAAGCCGGGAATGTGATAAAATACAGTTATATGATTTTGCCTGTGGGGAGGGGTGAAAAAAGTGTTAGCAGAGCTGAAAATGACGCTGGAAACGGAGGACGCAGATTTCGGATATTACCGCTCCTCCAATATGCAGGGCGTGCTGATGGAACAGATCGATCCAGACTATGCCGGCCGGCTCCATGAACAGGGCTTGAATCCGTATAGTCAGTATGTATATCAGAGCAGGGGAGAATGCCAGTGGATCGTCCACACGCTGACAAGAGAAGCGTATGATCACATTATCGTGCCGCTCCAGGACCCGGCATTCCAGTCGTTTTCGCTGAAAAAGAAAGAAGATCCGATCACTATCAGCCGGAAAGAGCTGAAGACGGTCACAAAGAAATCGCTGTTAGATGAATTTTACGCTTCAGAGGGCAGCCGCTATCTTTCGGTGGAATTTTTGACGCCGGCAGCGTTCAGGCAAAACGGTATTTACATTAACTATCCGGATCTGCGGCTGATTTTTCAGAGCCTGATGAACAAATACAGTGCCAGCAATGAGGAATTCCGCATGTTTGATGAAGAGACGTTAGATCAGCTGAGAAGCAATCTGATGATCAGCAGATACCGCATGCAGAGCGCAGTCTTTCCCATGGAAGGGGTGAAGATACCAGGGTTTACAGGGAAGATGACAATACGGGTTGGCGGCACAAAGACGATGGCCAATTACGCCAGAATGCTTCTTCGTTTCGGAGAATATTCTGGAGTCGGGATAAAGACAGGAATGGGAATGGGGGCAGTGAGATTGGAGGAAAAGGAGAAGCTATGACGGATCAAGAAATGAAACTGGTATTGGGCGGTCTGCTGCACGATATAGGAAAGGTGGTTTACCGGCAGGGCGGGGACAGGAGAAAGCACAGCCAGATCGGCTGCGAATTTCTCCGCGATGAGATCGGTCTGGAAGACAGAGATGTCCTGGACTGTGTGCAGTTTCATCACGGAGATGCACTGAAAAATGCGAAAATCTCGGATGAGAGCCCTGCATATATCGTTTACATTGCGGATAATATGGCATCGGCGGCAGACAGACGGGAACAGGAAAACGGGGAGAGCGGATTTGAGATCTATACGCCGCTTCAGCCGGTGTTCAATATACTGAACAGAAACAATGGAAAAAAGTGGTATCCCCCGGCACTTGTCAATGTGGAATCTTCGATTAATTATCCGGTGGACGAGAAGAAACTGTATACAGAAGCGCAGTATGAGGAGATCGTTCGGAATATTTCTGACAATCTGAAGGGATTGGAGTGGAATGAAAACTATCTGAATTCTCTGCTGGAAGTCCTGGAGGCAAATCTCTCCTACATACCGGCGTCCACATCCAAAAATGAGCTGCCGGACATCTCTTTGTTTGATCATGTGAAATTGACCGCGGCCTTTGCAGGCTGCATCGGCCAGTATGCAAAAGAGAAAAGCATAGACAATTACCGGGAGAAGTTTTACAAAAAGAGCAGAGAATTTTATGCGGAAGAAGCGTTTCTGCTGGCTTCACTGGATATGTCCGGGATCCAGAACTTTATCTATACGATCTCGACGAAAAACGCTCTGCGCACTCTGCGGGCCCGCTCGTTCTATCTGGAGATCATGATGGAGCATATTATAGATGAGCTTTTAAGCGGGCTGGGGCTGTCTCTGGCAAATCTGATATACTCCGGCGGCGGACACTGCTATCTGCTGCTGCCGAATACAGAAAAGTGCCGGACGTTCTTTGATGCGTATATTGAGAAGACAAACCAGTGGTTTCTGGAACATTTTCAGACGGCGCTCTATATTGCCGGGGCATATGAACCGTGCAGCAGCGATATGTTTAAAAATGAACCGGAAGGGGCTTACGGACAGATGTTCCGGAACCTTTCCGGGAAACTGTCTCAGAAAAAGATCCGCCGCTATACGGCAGAGCAGATCATCTGGCTGAACAGCGGGACCGATCAGGACTACAGCCGGGAATGCACAGTCTGCAGAAGGATCGGGAAGGTGAATGAAAAAGGCGTCTGCCCAATCTGCTCAGCGATCGAAGAACTGTCAAAAAAAGTGCTGTATGCAGAATTTTTTACGGTGATCAGAGAAAAACAGAGAGAACTGCCTCTGCCCGGCGGCTTCAGCCTGGTGGCAGACAGCGCGGAGACATTGAAGCGGCGGATGGCAGAGGATCGGGAAGATTTTGTGAGAGCATACGGAAAGAACCGTCTCTATACAGGAAAGAACATTTCCAGAAAGCTGTGGGTGGGAAATTATACTAACGGAAATACCTTTGAGGAATTTGCGGAGGAAGCGGAAGGGATTGACCGAATCGGCATTCTGAGAGCGGATGTGGACAATCTGGGCCATGCGTTTGTCGCAGGCTTTGACAATCCGGAAAATCACAACCGCTATGTGACCCTGTCCCGGACGGCAGCGCTGTCCAGACAGCTTTCGCTGTTTTTCAAACTGTATATCAATCAGATCCTGGAACACGGACAGTATTCCATAGAAGGAAAAGAGAAAAGCGGAAAACGAAGCGCCACCATCGTGTATTCCGGCGGAGATGATCTGTTCATTGTGGGGGCATGGAATGAGGTGATCGAACTTGCCGTGGACATCCGCAGGAAATTTGAACAGTATACGGAAGGGACTCTTACCCTGTCGGCCGGCATAGGTGTTTACCAGGAAAGCTATCCCATCAGCTCAATCGCGTTTGAGGTGGCGGAAATGGAAGAATCGTCCAAAAATATGCCGTTAAAGAATGCTGTGACATTGCTGGAGGACGGAGAGTATCACAGGATCCAGGGGCCGGATGGAGAGCGGATGGTTAAAGACGGCACGTTTTACTGGGTGGATTTTGAAAAAAATGTGGTGGAGGAAAAACTCAGAGCGGTCAGAACGTTCTTTGATATTTCCCAGGACCGGGGAAAAGCGTTTCTCTACAACCTGCTGGAGCTGATCCGCAGTCAGGAGGAACGGATTAATTTTGCCAGATACGTGTATCTTTTATCCAGAATGGAGCCGGGAAACGAGGCGGATGAGATACAGAAAAAAGCATATGGCGAGTTCTCAGAAAAGATGCTGAAGTGGGTGTTAAGCGGGAAAGACAGAGCAGAGCTGAAGACGGCAATTACGATTTATGCGTATTTAACCAGAGAAGAGGGGGAGGCGGACAGCTGTGAAATCAATTCAAAGCAATAATTATGTGGACGAGGCAGAACGGGTGATCAAGACGTTAAAGAACAGGAAGAACCCGAAAAACGGCAGAGAGATTCCGATGGTCACTACGACAAAGATCAGGAACCTGCTGGCGATGACGGCAGATATTTATAATGAGATGCTGAATGTGCCGGGGGAGAGACTGCCGGAGTCCTTAAGCGGAAGGATCGAATACCTGCGGGTTCGGTTCATATATGAGGCCGGCAGGGATCCGGAAGTGAAAAACTTTGTGACAGAGGCAAAGATCCTGGATATTCTTCGGGAGATTGCAGGCAGTAAGGAGAATTTCATACTGTTTAATCGCTATATGGAGGCACTGGTGGCATTTCATCGGTTTTACGGCGGAAAAGACTGAGGGAGGAGATAGGAGATGTACGGAAAGATTCAGATTACAGGAAAGCTGCAGGTTCTTACAGGAATGCACATCGGAGGTTCATCAGCGTTTGCTGCAATAGGAGCTGTGGACGCCCCGATTATTAAGGATGTGGCGACGAACCTCCCGATGGTGCCGGGAAGTTCTCTGAAGGGAAAAATGAGAACATTGCTCGCGAGAGAGTACAATGATAAGTTGACTGAGCCGGAAAACGACGACGTCCGTCTGACCAGACTTTTTGGCACATCCAAAAAGGGAGCGGTAAAAAGAAGCAGGCTTCTCTTTTCTGATATGATTCTTGCCAACGGTGATGAGCTGAGGGAGAAAGGTCTGCAGAGTCTGACCGAGGTGAAATTTGAAAATACGATTAACCGGGCAACTGCGGTGGCCAATCCCAGACAGATCGAACGAGCCATAAGAGGGTCTGTGTTTGAGCTGGATCTGATCTATGAGGTGGAGAACGAGAAAGAGCTGCTGGAAGATATGCAGACTTTGGGAGAGGGAATGAAACTTTTGCAGTACGATTACCTGGGAGGACACGGCTCGCGCGGCTATGGAAAGGTGAAATTCCAGGACATTTTGGCTGAGACAGTTGTCGGTGATGTTCCGGAGGAATTGCTTGATGAATGCAATCAGATCCTGGGGAACGCTATATCAGAACGGGAGTAATTGATATGAATTATCAGCTGTATCGATTTTGCTTTTCTAACGGCGTACATTTTGGAAGCGGTTCCCTCGACCGGGCGGAGTGTACATTCTGCGCGGACACGCTGTTTTCGGCTCTCTGTCAGGAAGCGGTGAAAATAGGAGAAGGAACGTTAAATGCGCTGGTCGATCATGCAAAAAACGGAACATTTGTCATCTCTGATGCGTTTCCGCAGATAGGAGATGAACTGTTTCTTCCGAAGCCGGCCCTGTATGTGGAGAGAAAAGACGGGGGAAAGGAAGACTCCAGCATAAAGAAAGCATATAAAAAAATGAAATATATTCCAGTCAGCTGGTTTGACCAGTATCTTCGCGGGGATCTTCCGCTGAATATGACTAATGCGGCAGGGCAGCTGGGTGTTTATCAGATGAAAACGTCAGCTGCTGTCAGGGGACTGGAGGAACCTTCGCCGTATCGTGTGAGATTTTTCCGCTTTCACAGGGGAAACGGACTGTATATCATCTTTGGATATGAGGGACAGGAAGAGAAAGAACTGATGGAAGAGCTGCTGGAGTATCTGGCACTGGACGGTCTGGGAGGAAAGCGGTCATCCGGCCTGGGACGCTTTGAATGTGTTCCCATGAAGATGGCGAAGGAGCTGGAGAGAAGGCTGGAGAAAGATTCCGGTATGTTCATGACGCTGTCAGCTTCTCTTCCAGAAGAAGGGGAGCTGGAAGAGGCATTGGAGGGAGCCAATTACATGCTTCTGAAACGAAGCGGTTTTGTGGCGTCAGAACGGTATGCGCCTGAATGGATGAGAAAAAAGGACGCGTATCTGTTTGCGGCCGGTTCCTGCTTTTTAAAGAAGTATCAAGGCTGTGTTTTGGACGTGTCCAGCAGAGGGACGCATCCGGTGTACCGCTATGCAAAGCCGGTGTTCCTGGGGGTAGATTTATGAAAAATAGTCTGAAGGTATATCGGGCTCAGCTGACTGTGCTAGGACCTGTTTTTATCGGAAACGGCGCTGAGCTTTCAAAAAAAGAATATATTTTTCTGAATGGGCGGAAAACGGCAGGAATTATTGACATGAAAAAGTTTTACAGCCTGGTCTCGAAAAAGGGGCTGCGGAGACAGTTTGAGGATTTCATGCTGGACAGCCGTTCCCGGTTGAGTCTGGGAAATTGGATCAGAGAATATGAGATCAGAAATCAGGAGGTAAAAAGCTGCCTGGATTATGTCATAGACAGCGGAGATACGGTTATACAGAGAGGGACACCGGTACATATCATGGAGTGTATTAAAGATCCTTATGGAATGCCGTATATTCCGGGAAGTTCGATCAAGGGAATGCTGCGCACGGTTCTTTTAAACGGAGGGATCGCGTCATCTCCGGAAGAATTTCTCCGCGCCAGGGAGTCAGTGATTCGTACTGTGGAGAATCCGCCGTTTAAGATAAACCGGAAACAGTTCCTTGCGGCGGAGAGAAATATGGTGGAGGAAACTCAGTTTTATACGCTGACCCGCAACGAAAAAAGGCGGGGGGATGCGGTAAATGATATGCTGGCGGGAATGATCGTAAGCGACAGTGAGCCATTGGAAATGAAAGATATGGTGCTCTGCCAGAAAATAGAGCGCCATACGGATGGGACGGAGAAACGAATGAACCTGCTTCGGGAGTGCATCAGGCCGGGGACCAAAATCCATTTTGACATTACGATGGAGAGAAATATCTGTCCCGTTCAGAAAGAAAACATTCTGAGCAGCATAGAACGGTTTAATGAAGTCTATTACGACTGTTTCCTGAGTAAATTCCGGGGAATGGACCGTCCTCTGTCCGGTCAGGTGTACCTTGGGGGCGGAGCTGGATTTGTCAGCAAAACCTTTATTTATCCGCTGCTGGGAGAGAGGCAGGGATTAAAAACGACGATGGGTATTTTTCAGGCGACAAAGGTACCTCGGGAACATAAACACAACCGGGATCTGGAATATGGAGTTTCCCCGCACATTGTGAAATGTACAAGATACCAGGGTCAGTGCCTGGAGATGGGCAAATGCAGGCTTGAAATCAGCTGATTTTGCCGCGCGCCGCATAAATACTGGCTTTTTGGGCTTTTTTCAGCCAGGTGCTGTGCCTTACCGCCGACTAAACGCTTTTCCCCCGCAAACCCCGGATTCAGGCCGCTGTTTTTCAGGGGTGCGGGGGAGAGTATTTGGAATAAGAGAACCCCGAGAGGGGACGGAAACTCTCTACTGTGCCGTATGGTGTGCCACACGGCATGTATTTGGAATAAGAGAACCCCGAGAGGGGACGGAAACTTGCAAACGCAAGGTTTATTTACTTTTCAATGTTCTATTTGGAATAAGAGAACCCCGAGAGGGGACGGAAACCAGGCTCACTGGCCCTTCATAAAACCATCTCT
>DWWL01000018.1 GCA_019119775.1 Candidatus Lachnoclostridium pullistercoris
TGGATCTCCTTGAACTTCTCCTCAAACTGCCGTCGCATGCCCGTGTCCAGCTCCTTGATCACATTTAACAGGGCGGCCTCCGCCTTCACCAGATCCTCGTGCTGGGTCTTCATAAACTCGTACCGGCCGGAAATCTCCTTGTAGTCCTCAATGGCGTTCACGTTTACATTGCCCAGGGCGCGGATGGCTGCCTTCAGCTCCTCCAGCCGTTTTTTTAACTCCGGCAGGCTGCCCGCGGACTCGTCCCGGAGAGCCTCCGCCCCGGAGTAGGTCAGCTCATATTCGCTCCACATGTAATTGACGTAATTTTCCAGGCGCTCCGACAGCTTCTCCCGCTGATTCTGCAGGCGGAAGGCCTCCTTGTCCAGACGGCTGATCTCCCCGGAAATCTCTTCCCGTTTCTGGAAAAAGCCTCCCTGTCTGGCCGTCTGGGCTTCCTTCTCCCGGACTGCCGCCTCGATCTCCCCTGCCAGCCTCTGAGCATTTTTCTCCGCGTTCTCAATCAGCTCCCGCAGCTGGGCGATCTCCGCCTCCTTGGACTCGATGATCTGGCTGCTGCCTCCGGCTCCCTGTCCCAGGTTCTTTTTCTCTTCCTCCAGCCGTCCAGTCTCCTCCCGGACACGGCGGATATTTTCCAGGGCAAACTGATGCCTCTGATGAAGGCCGGAGGTCTCCATCTGCGCCGCCGCCAGAGCCTGACGGCAGTTCTCGCTCTTCTCCTTGGCCTTCTCCAGACGGGCGGAGAGGTCGTCAATCTCCTGGCTGGTCCGGGCGTTCAGCTCCTCCAGCCGTTTCTCCTCGTCGCTGATTTCCGTCTGGCTGCGGCCGATATCCCTCAGCTGCTCTTCCAGATCCCGGTTTTCCCGGACCATATCCGTGGAGGATTCGGCGATCTCCGCCTTTTTCTCCTCCAGGCCGGCAATGCCGATCTGCACTGTATTCCGGCGCAGGCCGGCCTCCTGGCGGGCGGAGCGCAGCTCTTCCAGACGCTCCCGCTCCCCGGAGAGAAGGCCCTCGTTGAGCGTCAGGTCCTTCTGAATCTCATCCACCCGGACCAGAGCCTTTCTGCAGGCTTCCTCCAGCTCTTCGATCTCCCGCCGCCTTCCCAGCAGGTTGCTGGTGTTTTTAAAGGCGCCGCCCGTCATGGAACCGCCGGCGCTTAACAGCTCTCCGTCCAGAGTGACGATCCGCAGGGTATAGCGGTATTTTCTCGCCAGGGCGATGGCGTAATCAATATTCTCCGCCACCACCACCCGGCCCAGCAGGTAATTGGCCAGGCCCTCGTACTGGGGCTCCACATGAACCAGGCGGTTGGCCAGTCCGATGATGCCCGGCTCCCGCAAAGCCGCCTCCTGACTGAAGCTGTCCCGCCTCCCCACACTGGTGAGGGGGAGGAAGGTGGCCCGGCCGAATTTATTCTTTTTCAGATACTCGATCAGCTGCTTGGCCGTCTGTTCCGAGTCGGTGACAATGTTCTGGATGCTGCCGCCCAGGGCCGTCTCCACCGCCACCTCGTATTTTTTCTCCGTGGTGATAATGTCCGCCACCACGCCGTGGATGCCCTTTACCCGGTCCCGCACCTCCATGACCCGGCGGATGCTGCCGCCGTAGCCCTCGTACCGCTCCGCCAGATTCCGCAGGGACTCCAGCCTGGTATGGCTGGTGTGGTACTGCTGCTGGGTATCGTTTAAGTTCTTGTTCAGACGGCGGACTTCCTGCTCCAGCTGGCTGATCCGCTCCTCCGTCTCCGTCCGCTCCGTATCCAGGCCGGCAATCTCCGCCTCGATCTCATCCAGCTTCTTCTGCTCGTCCTTTAACTGTTCATCCTGGACGGACTCATCGCTTTTGAACTTCAGCAGCTTCTGGGCCACCTCGGACCGGCGCACCTGGGCCTGTTCCAGCATGGTGGCGTAGCGCTGCTTTCTGGCCGCCAGGGAAGCTTTCTCGTTTAAATTGGCGATGATGGAAGCCTTGCCGTCCTCAATCTTCTGGTCTAAGACCATCATCTCCTCTTCCGCCCGGCGCAGGGCTTCCTCCGCCTCCGTCTGTTTTTTCACGCAGACTTCCGCCTGGGCGGCGATCTCATCCCGGTCCTTCTCATATCCGGACATCTGGCTGCTCTTTTCCGCCAGCTCCCCGTCAATGGACGCCATCCGGGTGGCGATGTGCTCCGCGTTCATCCGCTCCGTGTTGATCTGCTCCCGCAGAACGCCGATCTGGCCTTCCAGATTGCCTTTCAGCATGCCGGCTCCCGAGTGTTCCTCCCGCTTTTTCGCCAGCTCTCCGTCCAGAGCAGAGATGGCTTCCGTCACCTGATCGTATTCCTCTTTCAGATGTTCCGACGCCTGCCTGGTCTCTCTCAGCTGGTCTGCGACGATGGTCTCCTTCTCATCCAGATCCTTTAACTGGGACTGGATTCCCTCCGTCTCCAGCAGGAAAGCGTTGGCGTCCCGGCGCTTCAATTCTTCTTTTAACCGCAGATATTCCTTCGCCGTCTCCGACTGTTTCTCCAGCGGGCCCACCTGCTTTTCCAGCTCGGAGAGAATGTCCGTCACCCGGACCAGGTTCTGTTTCTCATCTTCCAGCTTTTTCTGGGCCACCGCCTTGCGCCGCTTGAATTTCACAATCCCGGCGGCCTCGTCAAACAGCTCCCGCCGTTCCTCCGGCTTGCCGCTCAAGATCTTGTCGATCTGGCCCTGGCCGATGATGGAATAGCCCTCTTTTCCAATACCGGTGTCATAAAACAGCTCGTAAATGTCCTTTAGCCGGCAGACGCTCCCGTTCATGCGGTACTCGCTCTCCCCGGAGCGGTAGATCCGCCTGGTGATGGTCACCTCGTCGTACTCCACCGGCAGCTTGTGGTCGGAATTGTCCAGAGTGATAGACACGGAGGCAAAGCCCTGGGGCTTTCTCAGTTCCGTTCCCGCAAAGATCACGTCCTGCATGCTGGCGCCCCTCAGCTGTTTTACCTTCTGTTCACCCAATACCCAGCGGACGGCGTCGGCCACATTGCTCTTGCCGCTGCCGTTGGGCCCCACGATGGCGGTGATTCCATTGTGAAACTCAAATACGATCTTGTTGGCAAAGGATTTAAAGCCATGGATTTCTATACTTTTTAAATACATAAATTCCCCTATTCTACGCTTCCGGTGCCTTCTGACCTTCTTCCTGCAGCTTCAGAATGCCGCGGTAGGCCGCCATCTGCTCCGCCGCCTTTTTGGAGCGGCCCTGACCGCGGCCGATCTCCCGGCTGCCGATCTTCGCGCAGGTCTCATACACCCGGTTGTGTTCCGGTCCCTCTTCTCCCAGGAGTTCATAGGTGAGAGCCTCTCTCCCCATTCCCTGGACCATTTCCTGCAGAATAGTCTTGCTATCGTAAAAGAGCTGTTTGTCCTCCAGATCGTTTAAAATAAATTTGTGGATGAACTCTTTTGCACTAGCAAAACCACCGTCCAGATACACCGCGCCGATGAGCGCTTCCATGGCGTCCGACACCACCGAGCTTCTCTCCCTGCCTCCCGTGGCTTCCTCGCCCCGGCCCAACAGCAGATAGTCCCCCAGGCGGATCTCCCCCGCGCAGTAGGCAAGGGCCTGCTCACACACCATGCTGGCTCTGGTCCTGGTCATCTCTCCCTCCGGCATCTGATTGTTTTTGTGATACAGAAAATCGCTGGATACCAGCTCCAGCACCGCATCTCCCAAAAACTCCAGCCGTTCATTATTCCTGGCTTTCTCCCAGTGTCTCTCATTTGCGTAGGAGCTGTGGGTCATGGCGTGGGACAACAGGCTCTTGTCCTGAAATCTGTATCCGATGACCTGCTCCAGTTTCTCCAGTTTACGATTCATACTGCTCCTCTCTTCCCCAAAAAGCCGCCTGCGGGTCGCCCCGCCGGCAGCCTTTTTATCCGGAGAACGGCATTCTCTCCCTCTCTCCGGATACTCAAAACAGAAAAAGCCCTAACGCTTAGGGCTTTTATCTCAACACCGCTTAGTTCAGCGCATTTTTGATCTGTTCCACCGCGTCCCCTACGGAAATGATCTTTTCCGCTTCCTCGCTGGGAATTTCAATATCAAACTCTTCCTCGATGCCCATGATGATCTGGAAAAGATCCAGGGAATCCGCTCCCAGGTCGTCCACAAAGGTGGAGTCCATGGTGATCTCCTCCGGCTCGAGATTTAACACCTCTCCAATAATCGACTGCAATTTCTCAAATTCCATGACCTCATTCCTTTCCTTCTTCAGTTTTTTCTCTGCCAAGGCTCTCTCTGATTTTTTCGTTGATGCCCTGCTCCTTAAAAGTCACACACTGGATGATGGAATTGCATACTTCCGTCGCCTTGGAATTACCGTGAGTCTTGACCACCAGCCCGTTCAATCCCAAAAGCGGCGCTCCGCCGTACTTGCTGGCGTCAAAGGATTTCAAAGTCTCCTTCAGAGCCGGCTTCACCAGCAGCGCTCCAATCTTGCTGCGCAGGCTGGACATCATCCCCTCCTTCACCTTTGACAGGAGAGTGGCTCCCACGCCCTCGTAGAGCTTCAGGATCACATTGCCCACAAAGGCCTCGCAGACCACCACATCCGCCCCGCCGTGGGGAATCTCCCTGGCCTCAATGCTTCCGATGAAATTGATGCCGGGACATTCTTTCAGCAGGGGGAAGGTCTCCTTCACCAGGGCATTGCCCTTCTCCTCCTCCGCTCCGATGTTGACGATGGCAACCCGGGGATTTTTGACGCCCACCACATGCTCCATGTAGATGGAACCCATTCTGGCAAACTGAACCAGGTGGGACGGTCTGGCGTCCACATTGGCTCCGCAGTCGATGAGAAGGGATACTCCTTTCTCCGTGGGAATGAGAGGCGCCAGAGGAGGCCGCTCCACGCCCTTGATCCTGCCCACAATCACCTGACCGCCCACCAGGATAGCCCCGGAGCTGCCGGCAGATACGATGGCGTCTGCTTCCCCTCTCTTTACCATATTCATTCCAACCACCAGGGAGGAATCCTTCTTCTTGCGGATGGCATTCACCGGCGGCTCCTCCGTGGCGATCACCTCCGTGGCATTCTGCACGGTGATCTGTCCTTCCCGGTAGTTGTACTTCTTCAACTCTTCCCGGACCACGTCCTCCTGTCCGATGAGAATGATCTGAATGTCATCTCTCCTGCCAGCCGCCTGAACGGCGCCCTTGATAATCTCTCCAGGCGCATAATCCCCGCCCATGGCGTCAACTGCTATTCTTATCATGCTCTGATACTCCTTCTGCCTTCTGGCCTCACGATAATCTATACATACTATACTAAAGAATAAGTGAGAAATCAACATGGTTTTGCGATTGGAAATTGAAAAAAGCCGGCCCGTCGATGGATGTTTCCACCCATCGGCGGGCCGGCCTGCAGCATAGATTACCTTCTCAAAAAGAACATCTTTTTCAAAAATATCCCCATTTTTTCTTTAAATCAGACGTTCAAAAATCTTTCGAATCTTTTCCACTTCATCTATTTTTGTCATTCCGGTATCTGGATCTACGATAGCTGAATATATATGCGGAATTATCTGCTTCACACCGGCGTTAAGGGCAATGTCCAGAATCTCCTCCAGGTTCTCCGGGGTGATGCCCCCGGTAGGTTCCAGGATAAAATCCTCTTTTCCGCAGATCTTTGCCAATTCTACATACTCCGCTCTGCAGCTCAGCCCTTTCATGGGGAAGAATTTCAGCGCATTTCCACCCATTTCCTTTACCATGGCCACGGCGGTTTCCGTCGGAATCAGCGCATCCGGCTGGTCTTTGCTGAGGGGACCTGTGGAGATTTTCACCAGTCCCGGCGTTCCGCTGGGAGACACAAGCGCATTAATATGGACATCCCCCAGCGCCTTTGCCCTGGTATACCCGACGGCGCTGAACACCTGATTAATATGAGCTGCCTGAAACATGGAAGAAATCTCCGCCACAGCCTTCCACTGAGCCGGATTTCCGCCTCCCAACCCCACAGAAACTCTCCCGCCGCAGGCTGCACTGTAGGTTTCCATTCCCGCGCATGCAGCAGACACATCCGGATAATTCCCAGAAAGCACGCCGATCAGCACACTCCCTTCCATAGCCTCTGCGATCTCTTTTCCATTCTGTTCACTGCCCGCCAGACAGTTCAGACACAATCTGTTTTTATAATACTGTATCATTCTTCTCCTCCGCTATCATTCTGCCCTCTCAGGCTTAAGAATCTCTTTTATTCTGTCTATGACAATCCCGCAGTCTTCCAGCCTCATCGGCCTGGGATCCAGCTCAATGTACCCCAGATCTGCATGATGATTTCTGGCATATACAGCTGGCTCACCCTCCCTCAGGCGGGCATCCAGCTCCAGCGCCGTTATCCGGCAGGCCTCCCTGTTGACCGTAATTTTCAATCGGGATATGGCCCGTCCTGCACTGTCAGGACTGATCTCCGTCTTGATTTCTGAAAGCCCTTTCAGCCCGTCATACAGACATTTTAAAATATCATCCCAGCGGTATTTCCTGCTTTTCTGCCGCTCCTCGTACAGCATCATGGCTTTCAGAAGACCGGCAATATTTTCCTTTCCCACCTTCATGGAACGGCAGACGCCCTTACTCTGGGCCCTGCACATTTCTATGTACCGGTGCTTTCCCACGACCAGTCCGGAGGTGGGGCCTTCCAAAGCTTTGGCACCGCTGTAGATCACCAGGTCGGCACCGGCTGCCGTATATTTTCTCAAATCTTCTTCCGCTGCCGCATCCACGATCACTGGAATACCATGGGAGGCGGCGATTGCAGTCACTTCTTTCAGTCCAACCATGTCTGTCTGTACGGCGTGATGGGACTGTACATAAAGAATAGCCGCGGTCTCTTCTCCGATGCTCTCTTCTATATGGTAAGGATTTGTCTTGTTTACAGTCCCCACTTCCCGGACAATCCCGCCGCCGACCTCAATCATCTGCCGGATAGGAGCGCCAAAATCAATCACATGGCCCTTCTGCAGGATAATCTGCCGTTTCCTGGTATCCGGGTGAGGAATCTGCTCCGTCAGCAGAGGGTTTCCCCTGGTGATGATCCCAGCCACAGCGGCGATAATTCCGCTGGAAGCCCCGCAGGTAATCATTCCGTCCTCGCTTCCGCACAGTTCTGCCGCTTTTTTCCCAGCACGCACCATGAGCTCATCCATGGATACATATCGGCCGCCCGCCTGAACCATGGCTTCTCCCACTTCTTTTGAGAGAACACTGGATCCCAGATAGGTCATTTTCCCGGAACAGTTAATGATCGTGTGCACGTTCAATTCTTCATAAATTCCCATCTTTCTCAGCCTCCAAACGTAGTCAGTCCCAACAGATATGCCAGATATCCCACGATCATAGCTCCCAGTACGGTTCCGCCGATGATCGGGGTTTTCCTTCTGTGGCAGATGATTGCTCCGATCATGGCCCCGACACCGGTATACAGGTCAAACTGGGCGGCCATCACCAGCAGAATTGGTCCAAACCATTCGCCGATCACATTTCCGGCGCCGACCATAATGTCCGTACCCATGGATCCGTATCCTCCGGGCATGAGCTTTCTCACCAACAGGATAACCGCCCCCAGCACCAGTCCAATCAAAGCACCGGTAATCAGGCTCAGCGCAAAATTTTCCACCAATACTCTGTAGCCCATGGACATGAACAGACCGGGAAGCCCGGCTCCTACTCCGGTCATCACTGCTCCGCCAATATCTAAAATTCCAACCAGAGGACCTTCCAGCACACGGGCCATGAGAAATCCTCCGGTATAGCCGATCAGAGCCGCGAAACTTCCGGTCTGAAGTGCCTCAGACAGCATTACTGTAACCGATGTGGTGGAAAAGGAACCGGTGTGATACTCTATGAAAATGCTGGTGCCCGCAAACACACCGGAACAGATCATCATCATAAAAATAATAAATGAGTTCTCCTTCATCAGCAGCTTTTCTGCTCTTCCTGTATATTCCATTACTCCAATCTCCTTTCTCACAGAAACGGTATTTTCCCTCTGAAGAATGCAATCAGCAGGAACATCACCGATACAAACAGAATCATGGCTACACTTCGCCTGCTCTTTGCTCCCGTATCGTCAATGGACTGACCAATTAGAATGCCCAGCACGCATCCAGGAGTAGCGTTTCCCATGATATACTGGGCCAGCACGCCGAAAATCGTGGCAAAGGTGGCATGATTCTTTCCCGCGCTCAGCGCGGCGATCCAGAATGCAACCGGCATCACCGGCTGCAAGATCAGCTCTGCCGCAGGCGACACCACATTGTTGGCGATGGTGGACATGGTTGTTGGAATGATACTGGCAAACGTATTGAGCAGCGTCACAACCACTGCGCCCACAATCGCGCCGCTGACCGCCATACGGAACGGGTTTTTGGACGCCTCCTTGTTCCGGCTCGCCGCGATGGAAAGTCCCGCAGACCACTGTGGCACAATACGATGGAGTACATCCGAGCTCAATGAGCCGGTGCCCACCACAGAACCGGCCGAGCTGAACAAAAATCCCAGGCCATAACTGAAATGGGAAACCGGATCCCCATTACAGGCGTTCATCTCTCCCAGAGTCCGGAACGCTCCCATCCCCTGAATTTCCGGCGCATGATACATTCTGGCCGCACCTCCGGCCGTTCCGGCTCCTGCAAGAGCCCCCACAATTATAGATTTTACAATCAGATCAATC
>DWWL01000019.1 GCA_019119775.1 Candidatus Lachnoclostridium pullistercoris
TTAGCGGGAAAATGCCGCTTCGGCGGCCCGCCGCAGGCGGATAATCCTGAAAAACAGGATTCTTTTAATTGTAACAGTTTAGATATCCGATGTGTAAACAGAGGGGAAAACTTACTTACAAGCGAGCTTGATGTCAGTTTTCCCCTCTGTTTACCCGCCGTCTGAATTGTTACGGCATTTTCACAGGTTCTTGTCCGGAAGGGAGAAATCCGTTATAATAAGGCCATTGAGAACAGAAAAGAGGAGACAGCATGGCGGCAGAAAAATGGATGGTTTATACCAAGCGGGATGATTTTCAGGGCATCGCCGACCGGTTCGGCATCAGCCCGGTGACGGCCCGCATTATGAGGAACCGGGATGTGCAGGGGGAGGAGGCGATCAGGCGGTATCTTTACGGCGGGATTGGCGATCTCTATGCCCCGGCGCTTTTAAAGGACGCAGAGCGGGCGGTGTCGATTTTAAAGGAAAAGATTCTGGCGGGAAAAAGGATCCGCATTATCGGGGATTATGATATTGACGGAGTCTGCTCCACTTACATTTTGTATACTGCGCTGAAGCGGGTGAAAGCAGCCGCGGATTACGAGATCCCGGACCGGATCAAAGACGGATACGGAATCAACGAGACGATCATAGAGGCGGCTTATGAGGATGGAGTGGACACCCTGATCACCTGCGACAACGGCATTGCGGCCGTGAAGGAGATTGGCCGGGCGAAGGAACTGGGCATGACGGTGATCGTCACCGATCACCATGAGGTTCTGAAGGTGGACGGGGAGGAGATAAAGCCTGCCGCCGACGCGGTGGTGGACCCGAAGCAGGAGGACTGCCATTACCCCAATCCGGAGATCTGCGGAGCGGTGGTGGCGTGGAAACTGGTGCGCCTGCTCTATGAGGCCTTCGGGGTGGATGAGGCAGAGTGGCTGGATCTGCTGGAATTTGCCGCGGTGGCCACAGTGGGGGATGTGATGCGCCTTCAGGATGAGAACAGGATCATTGTGCGGGAAGGCTTAAAAAAGATCGGATCCACTAAAAACCAGGGCCTGCGCAGGCTGGCGGAGAAAAATAACCTGGATCTGAACCATCTGACGGCCTACCACATCGGCTTTGTCATCGGGCCCTGTTTAAACGCCGGCGGACGTCTCCAGACGGCAAAAAAGGCGCTGGCGCTCCTGTTGGCCGAGACAGACAGCGAGGCGGACCGCCTGGCTCTGGAGCTGAAGGAACTGAATGATCAGAGAAAAGATATGACGGCGAAGGGGACGGAGGAGGCGTCGGCCCTGGTGGACCAGTATTACCAGAATGACAAGGTCCTGGTGGTATTTCTGCCGGACTGCCATGAATCCCTGGCCGGGATCATCGCCGGAAGGCTGAGGGAAAAGTATCAGAAGCCTTCTCTGGTGCTGACCCGGGCGGAGGGAGGAGCCAAAGGCTCCGGCCGTTCCATCGAGAGCTACCACATGTTTCAGGGCCTGGTGGAGGTGCGGGATCTGCTGACCAAATTCGGCGGGCACCCCATGGCGGCCGGTTTTTCTCTGCCGGAGGAGAATATTGAGGAATTCCGCCGCCGGCTCAATGAGAACGCGAAGCTCACGGAGGAGGATTTTACCGCAAAGATATGGATCGACGTTCCCATGCCCCTGGAGTACATAACGGAAGATCTGGTGCAGGAATTTAAAGTACTGGAGCCCTTTGGCCAGGGGAATGAAAAACCGCTGTTCGCCCAGAAAAACTTAGGTATCCGCAGCGCCCGCGTCATGGGAAAAAACAGGAATGTGGTCCGGCTTTTTCTGGTGACGGAGAACGGTTTCCCCATGGACGGAATCTGGTTCGGACCGGGAGATGAATTTATGGAGCAGATGGGATCTGCCCGCCATATGGACGTGGTCTACTACCCGGACATCAACGAGTACAACGGAAACAGAAGCCTGCAGATCGTGGTGAGAAATTTCCGGTTCCGGTAAAAAATGGGAAGAGACGGCCCGGCCGAAGGCGGGGAAAGCTCCGCCTGCAGTTGCCAGAACAGGTCTGCCTGTGTATAATAAGACCTAAAGACCCTAAAGGAGGTACAATAATCATGGTGAAAGAAGTCATGGATCTGATCGCCGCCTATGACGGCGAGGTAGGAGCGGCCATCCAGGCGGAGTATGACAGACAGTCCAGAAATCTGGAACTGATTGCGTCGGAGAATATTGTGTCCGAGCCGGTGATGATGGCTATGGGTACAGTGCTTACCAACAAATACGCGGAAGGATATCCGGGAAAGCGCTACTATGGCGGCTGCCAAAACGTGGACGTGGTGGAATCCATCGCCATTGAGCGGGCGAAAAAGCTGTTCGGATGCGATTACGCCAATGTGCAGCCCCACTCCGGCGCTCAGGCCAACATGGCAGTTTTTGTGGCTATGTTAAAGCCGGGAGACACAGTGATGGGAATGAATCTGGACCAGGGCGGCCATCTCACCCACGGCAGTCCAGTGAACTTCTCCGGCATGTATTTTAATATTGTGTCCTACGGCGTGAACAGCGAGGGCTTTATCGACTACGATGAGGTGGAAAAGCTGGCTATGGAGAACCGGCCGAAGTTAATTATCGCCGGAGCCAGCGCCTACGGCCGGACCATTGATTTCAAACGGTTCCGGGAGATCGCCGACAAAGCGGGTTCTTACCTGATGGTGGACATGGCCCACATCGCCGGCCTGGTGGCTGCCGGCCTTCATCCCAGCCCCATTCCCTACGCGGATGTGGTGACAACCACCACCCACAAGACGCTGCGGGGCCCGAGAGGCGGCATGATCCTGGCAAATAAGGAAGCCGCGGAGAAATTCAATTTCAACAAGGCGATCTTCCCCGGCACCCAGGGCGGACCGTTGGAGCACGTGATCGCGGCCAAGGCCGTCTGCCTGGGAGAGGCCTTAAAGCCGGAATTTAAGGCATATCAGGAGCAGGTGGTGAAAAACGCGAAGGCTCTGGCAGCAGCGCTTGAGAAACAGGGCTTTAAGGTTCTCACGGGAGGCACGGACAACCACCTGATGCTGGTGGACTTAAGAAATATGGACATCTCCGGAAAAGAGCTGCAGAACCGCTGCGACGAGGTGTACATTACCCTGAACAAAAACGCGGTGCCGGGAGATCCCAGAAGTCCCTTCGTCACCTCCGGCGTCCGTATCGGAACCCCCGCCGTCACTACGAGAGGACTGGTGGAGAGCGACATGGAAAAGATCGCGGAGCTGATCTGGCTGACGGCCACGGATTTTGGGGCCAAGGCCGACTATATCAGGGACGAAGTGACGAAGATCTGCGACAGATATCCCATTTACCGGTAAGGGGATGGGTGAGGACGGTCAGCCTGCCCGTCCGTTTCCCGTCAGAGAAACATTCAGAAAATAATTGACATTTTCTGCCGGTATTTTTATAATTTAACTAATCGAGGATCAGAAAGCATACAACGGAGTAGAACACAGGCTCCCTGTATGCTTTTTTCCTTATAAAACAGCGTAAGGAGGACAAAGCATTGGTGGAGACAAAGCTGAATACATATCTGGAAGAGATCGACAGCAAAAAAGAGAAGCTGGAAAAATTGAGCGATGACATCTGGGGCTTTGCGGAGACGGCTTTCAGCGAGCATCAGTCGGTGAAAGCTCTGACAGATTTTCTGAGAAACGAAGGGTTTTCTGTCACAGAGCACGCCTACGGGGTAGACACGGCATTTACCGCGGAGTTTGGACATGGAAAACCCCGCATCGGCATTCTGGGCGAGTTTGACGCCCTCTCCGGTCTGAGCCAGAAAGCGGGAGTGACGGAAAAGGATCCCCTGGTACCTGGGGCCAACGGTCACGGCTGCGGTCACAACCTGCTGGGCGTGGGATCGGTGGCAGCCGCTCTCGCTGTGAAAAAGTATCTGGAGGACGGCCATGAGGGCACGGTGGTCTACTATGGCTGCCCGGGAGAGGAGGGCGGATCCGGCAAGGCGTTTATGGCCAGAGGCGGAGCGTTCAAAGATCTGGACTGCGCCCTGACTTGGCATCCGTCCACGGTCAACGCAGTGAGCAAGGACAGCTCCCTGGCCAATTTCCAGGTGCTCTACAGCTTTAAGGGCATCAGCGCCCATGCGGCCGGCTGTCCGGAGATGGGCAGAAGCGCTCTGGACGGGCTGGAGCTGATGAACGTGGGGACCAACTTCCTGAGAGAGCATATGCTGGATAAGGCGAGAGTCCACTACGCCATCATCGACACCGGCGGCTATTCCCCCAACGTGGTTCAGAGCGAGGCGAAGGCCATTTATCTGATCCGCGCGCCGAAGGTGGGAGAGGCGCTGGAGCTTTATAAGAGAGTGGACAAGATTGCCCAGGGCGCGGCGCTCATGACAGAGACAGAGGTGGAGAAGAGCCTGATCAAGTCCTGTGCCAATATGGTTTCCAACCGGGTGCTGGAACAGGTGCTGTACCAGGCCATGGAAGATGTGGGAGTTCCCTCTTATACGGAAGCAGAATATGAAAAGGCAGCGGAGTACACGGCCACAGCCCCGGCGGGATCAGACCGGAGTTATGATGAGATGATCGAAGATCATCTGATTCCGGAAAATGTGGCCTTCCTGAAGAAGAATAAGAAGGACCGCCTGTATGATTTTGTGGTGCCTTATGAGAAGATTCATCTGGTCATCGGAAAAGGCGGTTCCACCGACGTGGGAGATGTGAGCTGGATGACCCCCACCGCCCAGTTCAACACAGCCACCTGGGCCCCGTCCACTCCCGGACATTCCTGGCAGGTGGTTTCCCAGGGCAAGTCGGAGACGGCCCACAAGGGAATGCTGTATGCCGGCAAGGTGATCGCCCTGTCCGCCATCCGGCTGATGGAGGATCCGGCGCTGAT
>DWWL01000020.1 GCA_019119775.1 Candidatus Lachnoclostridium pullistercoris
AGCTTCCTCATCCCATGACCATTTTCTTCTACCTGTCCGTGCTGGTAGTGGTGGTGTCGGGAATCGGCTCCCTGATGGGGTGGAGCGCCACCGGCGAGATGTACAATTCCAGCACCGGCGTGGTGGAGGAGACCACGGTAAACATTGTAAACCTGCTCAGCTTTTCCGGCCTCCGGTATATGCTCACCTCCGCGGTGTCCAACTTTACCGGCTACGCGCCTTTGGGCTTTACCCTGGTGATCATGCTGGGAATCGGCGTGGCGGAGCACTCCGGATGGCTCAACGGCCTGATCCGCAAGGTGGTGGAGATCACCCCGGAATTCTTGGTAACTCCCATGGTGGTGTTCATCGGCGTTATGACCAACATCGCGGAGAACGCCGGCTACGTGGTGTTCATCCCCCTGGCGGCCATGATTTTCCGGGCCTACAAAAAGCATCCCCTGGCCGGCGTGGCGGCGGGATTTGCCGGCGTGTCCGGCGGCTTTTCCGCCAACCTGATCATCGGTTCCACCGACACCATCCTGTCCGGATTTTCTGACGCGGCGGCAAAGACCCTGGATCCCTCCTACAGCGTCAGCGCCCTGTCCAACTGGTACTTTATGATCGTGTCCACCTTTGTGATCACGGCCATCGGAACCTTTGTGACGGAAAAGATCATCATCCCCCGCCTGGGCTCCTACAAGGAGAACGGGGACGGAACCCTGGTGGAGCCCAGCGAACATATGACGGAGAAGGAAAATCACGCTCTGAAAGTGGCCAACTGGGTGTTTGTGGCCATTGTGGCTCTCTACGTGATCGCCTGCATTCCTCAGAATTCCTTTATGAGAAATGCAGAGACCGGCAGCCTGATCGAGGATTCCACCCTGTTAAACTCCATCATCCCCCTGTTTACCCTGCTGTTCTTTATTCCGGCTCTGGTTTACGGAAAGATCTGCGGCGTGTTCAAGAGCGACAAGGACGTGGTGGGGGCGTTCAGCAAATCCATCGCTTCCGTGTCCGGCTTTGTGGCCATGGCCTTTGTGGCGGCTCAGTTTACCAATTATTTCACCTACACCAATATCGGACGGATTCTGTCCTTTAAGGGAGCGGAGCTGCTTCAGAGCATGAACATTCATCCCATCGGCCTGATGGTGTGCTTTGTGATTCTCACCGGCTTCATCAACCTGTTTATGGCGTCTGCCTCCGCGAAATACGCCATCTTTGCCCCGGTGTTTGTGCCCATGTTCATGAGAATGGGGCTGTCCCCGGAGGTGACTCAGGTGGCCTACCGCATCGGCGACAGCTCCATGAACATCATCGCTCCAGTGCTGGCCTGGATTCCCTACATCCTGACCATCATGAGAAAGTACGACAAGGACAGCGGCTGGGGAACTCTGGTGTCCTCCATGATCCCCTACTCCATCGCTTTCCTGATTGGCTGGACCATTCTGCTGGTGATCTGGATGGTGCTGGATCTGCCCCTGGGACCGGGAGCGCCGGTATTTTACGGAATGTAATTATCCTGAACAGATAGGAGGAAAATACTGATGTTTGAAGAGAGAATCAACCGGGTACCGGGAAAAATGAAGGAGCGGGGACTGGAGCAGATGCTCATCAGCGATCCGCCTTCCATTTTCTATCTGACGGGAAAGTGGATCCTGCCCAACGAGCGTCTGCTGGCCCTGTACCTGACTGCATCTGGAAACCATAAGCTGTTTGTGAACAAGCTGTTCAAGGTGGACGGGGACATCGGCATGGAGAAGGTGTGGTTTACCGACACCGATCCCGGCTGCCAGATCATCGCGTCCTACACAGACCATGAGAAGCCCCTGGGCATCGACAAGAAGATGGCGGCGAAATTTCTGCTGGAGCTTATGGATCTGAAGGCGGGCAGCAGCTTTGTAAACGCCTCCGAGTGTGTGGACGGCGCCCGCCGGGTAAAGGACGGGGACGAACAGGCGAAGATGATCTACGCCTCCCAGATCAACGACCAGGCCATGGCGGAGTTCCGGGGCCTGATCAGAGAGGGAGTGACAGAGCTGGAGGTGGCCGCCGGCATGAACGCCATCTACAAGCGGCTGGGAACCCAGGGCCCGTCCTTCGGTCCCCTGGTGAGTTTCGGCGCCAACGCGGCGGAGGGCCATCACAAGCCGGACAACACGGTATTAAAGCCGGGAGACTGCGTCCTCTTTGACGTGGGCTGCAGGGTGAACGACTACTGCTCCGACATGACCAGAACCTTCTTCTACCAGAGCGTGACGGAGAAGCAGAGAGAGGTCTACGAGGTGGTGAAGAAAGCCAACCTGGCGGCCCAGGCGGCCATGAAGCCTGGCATGAGATTCTGCGACATCGACAAGGTGGCCAGGGACATTATCACGGAAGCGGGATACGGCCCCAATTTCACCCACCGTCTGGGCCACTGCATCGGAATTGAGGTCCACGACGCTGGAGACGTGTCCGCCGCCAACCAGGACGTGGTGGAGGAGGGCATGATCTTCTCCTGCGAGCCCGGCATCTACCTTCCGGGAGAGTTCGGCGTGAGAATCGAGGATCTGATGCTGATCACCAGGGATGGAGCCATGAGCTTAAATAAGGATTCCAAGGAGCTGGAGATTATTCCGTAAAGTCTCCTGAATGAAAAAGAGTTGGAAACTGACAAAAAATTGTATTACATGCCACAAAAAATCTGCCAGAAAAGTTTTTATTGGATATATATAAAAAAATTCCGCGGATCTATAATGAAAGCAGATTAAAAGAAAGGAGCGTGTAATATGAATCATCAGTTTCCAACTCTTTTCAGTCCGTGCAGGATTGGCAATGTGGAGATTAAAAACAGAATCTGCAAGGCTCCCCAGACTACTGGACTGAGCCATATGGATGGCACCGTGTCTTCCCGCCTGGTGAGGTGCTATGAAGACCTGGCAAAAGGGGAAGTGGGCATGATCATCGTGGAATATGCCTTTGTGGACAGGGACTGCAGCAAGTCTGCGTCCAATCAGCTGGGAATCTGTGACGATGAGTATATCGTGGGCCTTGGATGGCTGGCAGATACCATTAAAAATTATGACTGCGTGCCCTGCATTCAGATTGAGCACTGCGGCAGACAGCGGTTTCTGGGGCCGCCCATGAAATCCGCATCTCCCAATCCCTGGCCGTTAATGTATGAACGGTACGGACAGGCGGCAATTCCAAGTGAGCTGACTATTGAAGAAATACACCAGTTGATTGAAGATTTCGGAAGGGCGGCTCTGCGGGCGAAAACCGCCGGATTCCAGGTGGTGGAGATCCACGGAGCTCACGGATATCTGATTACCAATTTTCTTTCTCCTTTTACCAATCAAAGAAAAGACTGGTACGGAGGAAGCAGAGAAAACCGTTTCCGCTTCCTGGAACAGGTGTTTAAACGGTGTAAAGAGTATGTGGGAGAAGATTTCCCCATTATTGTACGACTGAGCGGAACAGACTATGAGCCGGGCGGAATGACGATTGAAGATACGATTTATTACGCGAAACGTCTGGAAGAGCTGGGATGCGCTGCCATTGACGTGAGCGGCGGAGACCATCATCAAATGATCCATCAGGTGACCCCCATGCAGATTCCCAGAGGCCATAATGTATGGGCGGCGGAGGCCATTAAAAAGGAAGTAAGCATTCCGGTATTTGCCACTGGTTCCATCACTCAGCCGGAATTCGCGGAAGAGATTCTGGCCAGCGGGAAGGCGGATTTTATCAGCATGGGAAGACCGTTGCTGGCAGATCCTTACTGGGCGAAGAAGGCTATGGAAGGCCATCCGGAAGATATTTCTCCCTGTATCCGATGCAATGAAGGCTGCCTGGACCGGGGCAATCATCTGGGAAAATCCATCAACTGTACCATGAATCCTCTTCTGGGATTTGAGGATGCCCTGGCATTGAAACCGGCGGAACATCCAGGGAAAATCGCTGTGGTGGGCGGCGGCCCCGCGGGGCTGAAAGCGGCAGACGCGGCGGCTCTGAGAGGCCATCAGGTTACCCTGTTTGAGAAGAGAAAACTGGGAGGTTATCTTCACGAGGCCTCCTATCCGGAGTTTAAAGCGGATATTCGGGATGCACTGAATTACCTGATCACCCAGGTAAAAAAACATGGGGTTACCGTTGTGGAAAAAGAGGCGGTTCTGGAAGATCTGGATGGATTTGACGGCGTGATTGTAGCTACGGGAGCTTCGCCCGCAGGACTTGCTGTGCCGGGGGCGGATCGGCCAAATGTGACGCTGGCGGTAGATGTGCTCTGTGAAGAAGCACCAAAGCCGACAGGAAAGATTGTGGTAATCGGAGGCGGCCTTATTGGAACGGAGACCGCAGTTCTCTTTGGCCAGAATCCGGATAATCAGGTAACTATCGTGGAGATGCTTCCAGAGATTATGAACGGCTGCAGCGACAGTGATCATACCATATACCGGGAGATGATCCGAGAACACCATATTCAGGTGTTCACTTCTTCCAGAGTGATGGAAATCACAGAAGAGGGAGTTATCATTGAGAGAAAAGGAAAACGGGAACTTGTGAAAGCCGATCATGTATTTCTGGCTACCGGCATGAAGTCGAACCGGGGTCTTTACGATCAGCTGAAGGAAAAAGGGTGCCGCGTGATCAATGTGGGAGACAGCCTGAATACAGGAAAAATATATGACGCGGTACATACAGGCTATAAGGCCGGATGGAAGATCTGACAGACAGAAAGGGGAAGCTGCTTTAAAGCAGCTTCCCGTATTTTTGGCAGAGCTGTTCCAGACGATTAAAATCCAGAATCCGGAATCCCACTCCTTCTGTAGCGATGGCTCCCTCATCTTTCAGAAAACGGCAGATGCGGGCGATGCTGGCCCGGGAACAGCCTATGGCGGCTGCCAGCTGCTGCTGGCTTAAATGAATGCGGTATTCTTTCTGATCTCCCCAGTTTGCCTTCAGAAAACTGAGGAGACGGACGCTTACGCTACTGATGCTCTGGCTGGCGGCATCAAAACAGAGCTGGCGGAGCACCTTGCAGTAATAAAGAGCGACGGCTGCGGCAAAATCAGGATTTTCTCTAATTAAGGCTTCCAGCACCGTATTTTGAATAGGCATGAGCCAACAGTCGGTCAGACATTCAATGGTCATCAGAGAAGGAAGACCGGGCATCAGGCAGTCCAGCCCTGCTAGGCTGTCTTCTCCCAGAATGGCCACCAGCCGCTCGTTTCCTTCATAGTTGCAGGCGTATACTTTCAGCTGGCCGCGGCACAGATAGTACATCCAGTTTTTAGTCTCTCCCTGGCGGCAGACGGGCATTCCACGGCTCATTTTCATGGGGGGAGGGCAAATGTTTTCAAACAGTTTGCGGTAGGGCTGCATTTCACCTTCAAAATAATATCGGATTTCAGAAAATGGTTCCTGCTTGTCCATGGCGGATCCTCCTGATGTTGTTGTCAATGCTGTTCCCGGAAATGGCCGGCTCGGGCCGGAAGGGAAATTTTAAAATAATTAAACCATGGAGGCCGGGAAAAGTAAAGCCGAATCTGGAAAGATTTTCAAGGATTTCATGGAAAACAGAAAGACTTCGTTGTATAATCAAAGACAACAATAAAATTTCTGAGAGGTGGAAATATGTTTGCAGATTATCATGTTCACACAGAGTTCAGCGATGATTCCCGCTACCCCATGGAGGATGTGATCCGGGACGCGGTGAAGATGGGGATGGATGAGATCTGTATCACA
>DWWL01000021.1 GCA_019119775.1 Candidatus Lachnoclostridium pullistercoris
TAATATAATTTCTTTCATATATCGTAATTGCTCTCTAAACTGTTCTTCAGAATCATATTGATATCCAAATATTTTCGTCTCAAAATCAGCCTGATCATCTAACTCTGTAAGATTAAATTGCAGGCCCGGAAAAGTACAAAAATCCACACTTATAGCCTTTAAAGCTGAAAATCTAAAAACAATTTCGCAATTATTGTTATTTATCTTTCTTATGTATCTCCATATCCTCTCCCTCTCGATTGTCACTGATTCAACTAATGTAAAGCCCAATTTCTCTAAATCAGGAGTAATTATATCGTTTAAGGATTCCCGTATTAATTTTAATTCTTTTCTATTCATCTGTTATCCTCCTCACATAAGAGACAAAAATAATAAGACCCTATTTTTCTTTAAATTCATCGCTATCCCAAACCAATTTAAATTTAAATCCTGTCAAATTATTTTTTTCAACTGTTTTTTTGAATATATCCGACACAAATGGCCATCTTCTTGGTTCATCTACTATCTTAAAGATATTAACTCCATCTAATAAGCCATTATTCAAAAAGGCATATTTTTCAAATACCATAATTCTATTACTCCCTTTATATGTTAAATATTGGGAGTGTTCATAATCAATAACGTCTAAAACAGTTGTAACATTTATTCCATAATACTTTTTCTCAAATACGAGCTCAAGTTTTCAGCTCTCTTCCATCAAAGGCTTGTATTTCCTCAGCACTGAATTCACTTACAGGAACCAGATTTTCATAATGATCCACATCAGAAAATAAATGCCATATTTTCAAATTCATTCCTCCTAGCGGAACCTATTTTGGGGATTCCAGCTCATCAATCCTATCCACGAAACCTCACTTCAAAAATCGAATAATTACTCATCATAAGCCGGATCTGCAGCAAACCAGGTACATATATCTTCTTGCTCCGGTTTGCTTTTATCTATCCATGCTGTGTAAAAAATAACTTGTCCTGAATTTTGGGCCATAATCAATCTCAGCGCATTTTTTTCATAAATATATTTAATGCCTTTCAAATCTCCTTTTGTACCAATGCTCAATTTGCAATTCCCCCAGTACCAGCTTAACAGCGCAAGGTTTTCTCCTGTCTCTGAGCCAGACTCTGCTTGTATGTTATCTCTGATCTTTACCGCACATCTGATATCAATATTATTTTCATATTCCTTCGGGATATTGCATACTAATTTAAATCGTTTTTCGACCTTAAAACAATATCCCTGATTATTGAGTTCAATGCAGTCATACTGCACTTCTTTCCCATTTACTAATATTTCAATTTCTCCTAAATTTGTAACCATTTTTCCGCCTCCCCCGGAAACCTCCCAAATCATTCTCCTCGCGCTGCCTTCTCACTGCCTCCCTCACACCCCTCCCCCATTCTCCTTCAGCCATCTCCTCCGCTCCCTGTAGTCCGGCAGCACCCGCTCCACCTCCGCCCAGAAGAGCTTCGAGTGGTTCATCTGCTTTCTGTGGGCCAGCTCGTGAACCACCACGTAGTCCAGGATCTCCGGGGGCATGAGAATCAGTTTCCAGTTGAAATTCAAGTTTCCGCGGCTGCTGCAGCTGCCCCAGCGGGTTTTCTGGGCGCGGATGGAAATGCGGCCGAAGGTGACACCCATTTTGGCCGCAAAATAAGCTGCCCGCTGGCTGATCACCGCCCGGGCCAGCTCCCGGTATCGGGCCTCCAGAGCCGGGTCCTTCTCATAGTCCCGGTCCGGGGCCGCCTCCTGCCGTCTCCTGCTCCTCTCCCGCTGGAGAAGATATTTCTCCAGAATCCAGTCCTTTTTCTCCTCCACAAACTGCTTCACTGCCCGGTCGCCGGCGCGGCGGGGCACTCTGGCCCGCACTCTGCCGTCAGCCGTCACCTCCAGCCCCAGAGTCTTCCGTTCAGAGTAGATCACTTCCACACATATGGAAAGAGCGCCTTCACAGGAAGGCGCTTTCAGTATAATTTCCTTTAACATTTTATCAAAACCTCGTCCGGCCCGCTTACAGCACGTCGGAAAAATGCGGCCGCAGCCGTTTAAATACCTTCAGTCCCACAAAGAAGACCGCCAGCGTCACGATCCAGAAATACAGGGTCATGGTCGGCCGCTCAAAGAACCAGTGTCCCGTCAGGATGCTGTCCCTGTATCCCGCCACAATATAGTAAAACGGGTTGAATTTTAGCAGCGTCAGCACCACTGGAATATCCGCAAACATGGACTCCTGATACATGATCGGCACCAGCCACATGCCAAACTGCAGGCAGATGCCCACAATCTGGGCCATATCCTTGAAAAATACATTTACCGCGCAGGTAAAATATCCGATCCCCAGCGCCAGCATGGACGCCGCAAAGGTGTAGTAGATGACCTGAATCCAGGTGATCATGGGCGCCCGGCCGTAGCAGAGAGCCATGACGATCATAATGATCACAAAAAATCCGTGGACCATCAGGCTGGAGAGCAGCTTGATCACCGGCAGCACTTCCACCTGGAACACCACTTTTTTCACCAGATAGCTGTACTCCTGCAGACAGCCCGTCACCGTATTCAGGGCCTCGCTGAAGAAAAACCACGGCACGATGCCGGGCACCAGCCACAGCACGTAAGGCACTCCCGGCACCGGCGGCACGCTCTTAAATCCCAGCTGGAAAATGCAGAAATAGATGAGCACCGTCACCACCGGCTGGACAAACATCCACACCACGCCGAAGTAAGAGCCCACAAACCGTTTCCGGAAATCTGCCTTCGACAGATCCCAGATCAGCTTCCGCCTTTTGACGATCTCCCCGACCAGGGAAATAACTTCTTTCATCCGAAAATCCCTCTCACAACCGGTCAGAACTTAAAGGTGTCCTTAAATCCGCCCCATTTTTGATCTTTTTCAGAGATGATCAGCTCCACGCCCTCCTGAAGGGGCCACTCGATGCCGATATCCGGATCGTTCCAGGCCATGCCGCCCTCATCTCCCGGATGGTAGAAATCCGTGCACTTGTACACAAATTCCGCCTCATCGGAAAGCACTAAAAATCCGTGGGCAAAGCCTTCCGGAATGTAGAACTGCTTCTTGTTCTCCGCGGAGAGCGTCACGCCGAACCATTTTCCGTAAGTCTCAGAATCCGCCCGCAGATCCACCGCCACGTCGAAGACCTCGCCGCGGACCACGCGCACCAGCTTGCCCTGGGGGAACTGCTTCTGATAGTGAAGGCCCCTCAGCACGCCCCTTGCGGACATGGACTGGTTGTCCTGCACAAATACCATGTCCAGGCCGGCCTCCTTAAAATCATTCTGGTTGTAAGTCTCCATGAAATAGCCTCTCTCATCCTTAAAAACCGTCGGCTCAATCACACAGAGTCCTTTGATATCACAGGTTGTAACTTTGATCTTTCCCATATGTTCGTCCTCACTTTTCAACAGACTTGTCAAGCAATACTATAGCACTAGATTCGGATGCTGACAATAGAAAACAACCGCAGCAGCACATATCCGTTGGCGCAGACCAGGAAAAACAGAAGCTCCCGGTCCCTGTTCTTCGTCAGCGTGATCCAGTTATTTTTCAGGGCCATGAGAAATACCGGCAGAAACGGCAGAAAATACCTTCCCTGCACGCCCATGACAATGGACGAGCTGGCCGGAGTCCAGGCGATGAACATGGAAAACATAGCCGCTCCCACGCAGGCCAGGCACAGAAATAAAGCCCACGCTCTCCGGCCGCCGGCAAGGTAGACCGTCTCTCCGCCCGGCTTTTTCATAGCCAGGAAAAACAGCGTGAAAGTCATGGCCAGAATCACCACATAAGGCACATCCAGCACCTGGTCCAGATTTCCCAGCCAGTTTCCCATCATGGTCAGGTGGTAGTAATCTCCCTTTTCCAGAATGGTGTTGTAAAAGATTCTCAGCGTCTTTACAGGGTTGTGGAGCACCCACTCAAAGGTATATCCGCTCTCCCCGGCCCATCCTACAAAGCTCTCCGTCTCCGCCGCGTACTGGGCGATGGTGGCGCTGTTTACCAGGATCATGGCTCCGGCGTAGACCGCCAGAACAGCCGCCGCAGACAGGAGCCAGTTTCTCCCGTTTCCGAATTTCTTTACCGGAATCAGCAGACAGAGCCCCAGAAGCACCCCGTAGATCATCTTGCACGGCCCCAGCACGCCCATCACAGCCGCCATCAGGGCCACATCCCGCTTCCTCACGTTTCCCGCGCCGTAAGTCAGCTTTAACGTCACCGCCGAAAACAGGAAGGACAGGCTTAAGATCATGGCGTCGTAGGAAAATGACGCCGCCAGGTGAAGGGTCATGGGAAGCATGGTCACGCCGAAAAGCACTTCCTTCCCAAAGGGCAGCTGCCTCATGGCATACCAGGTGATTCCCGCAAAGAAGAGCAGGTTTCCAAATCTCCCCAGATACAGAAGACCCAGGCCGCCAAGGCCCAGAAGCCGCCCTAAAACAATCCCCAGTGCCTGGGGAAGATAGGCCAGAGGCGTCGTCTCCACCGGCGGTTTCACCGTGGTTTCCATCTCCTGCGTCCCCGTACCGGAAAGTCCTGTGTCGTGGATCTTCCGGTACGTGTGCTCCGTCAGAGTCTGCCCCAGCACCTGGGTGTCCTTCGTCTCCTCCTGCCCCGCCAGGCTCTCTCCTGGATTCAGATCTGTGTCCAGCACAAAAGCGTCCTGGGTCCGGATGTACACATGGCCTTTCCCGTCCGCCGCCGGCTGCCCCAGAATGGTGTTGGAGAGCCGGTAGGAGCTGATAAAATGGCTGACCTCATCCGGCGCGGAGAGAGGAGCCAGCACTGCCAGATACATGGAACCGAGGCCCAGAATGCACAGAACCGCCGCCGTCTCCAGCGCCGCCCGCTTCCGGAAGAACGTCCAGCCGGCCAGGACTGAAAAAAGGACTGTGCAGAAAAGAAGGAGAAGGTACCAGCCGTAGAGAAAGGTATCTTTTGACTCCAGAACTCCCGCCCGCACATTTTTCATATGCCAGACGCCCAGAACTGCCACAAAAAAGACGCCCAGAAGCCACAGGGGGAGGCGCCTGCTTCCGGTTTCGGACGTCTCACTTGTCTGCCGGCTTTTCATTCTGCTCTTCCTCCCTCTCTTTTTCATTCAGCGCCATCTTCTGCACCAGTTCTCTCTGCTTTGCCTCCAGCTGGGAAACCCGCAGCGTCAGGGAAAACACCTTCACCATCAGCAGGAAAATGATGAACAGAAAGATAAAATTGGACGTGGAATAGGTCCCCGCCAGACGGGAGAGGATGTCCGCCGTCTTTGGGAATACGCTGAATATGATCAGGACTGCCGCCACAAACACCCAGAATACAGAGTCCTCGATCTGAGCTTTGGACTGCCTTATCTTCCGTATGATCAGCGCTGTCGTCAGAAGGGAGGCCGCGATCAGCACCGCTCTCAGCATCATGGTCATTTTCCATTCCTCCAGTAATTTTTATTCATCGTCAGCCACAGGACCGCCTTTAGAGGCAGCCGCCGGTAAGCCTTTCCCAGCCGGTAGCCTGCGTATTTAAAGCCGCTTTTTACGATCAGGCCGGGAATCTGCAGAAGCCTTCCGCTGGAAAACAGCCAGGCGGCCGTCTTTTTCACTAGGCGGATCCCCTCTCCCTCTGACGGCACTCCCTCAAACACCTCCGGGTGATCCGCCTGGGACACGCCCAGGTCAAAATTTCTCCTCAGCTGCTGCATGCAGCTGTAGTTGTGGGAGTGGATCACCCTGGCGTCCGCCTCGTAGCAGATCCCGTAGCCGGCGGCCAGAGCCCCCGCCGCGAAGATCATGTCCTCGTTGAAGATCGTCCGGGAGATAAATCCCCCCTGCTTTAAAAACAGCTCCCTGCGGTAGGCACAGCACACATTGGAGGCAAAATAAGCCTTGATCCCCAGCCGGGCGATGTCCGCCTTCGTCTTCACGCAGCTCTCCTCCGGATAATTAAAAGAGCGGGTGAAACGCTCCGCTGGAGCGCAGTCCCTGTCCGCCAGCTGTCTGGCATAGACGGCGATCACCGTCTCCCCCGCCGGCCCCGTTTTCCCAAAGCCCTTCAGCAGATTTTCCGTGAGATATTCGTCCGCCGGCACCGCGTCGTCCGTCATCAAGACGCAGATATCTGCGTCAGAGAGGCTCATCAGCCGGTTTCTGGTGGCTCCGTGATCGAATTCTTCTTTTTTAATGTGGTGGACCTCCAGCTTTCTGAACCTGGAAAATTCACTCTCGTTCCAATACTGCTCTTCCGTATTGATCACGATGATCTTTCTCACCGCTTCCCTCTGCTTTTCCAGCATGGCAAGCAGCCTGACAAATTCTTTCCCCGGCCTGTAAGCCGGTATCAGCACGTCAATGGTCATGGTCTTCCCTCCTTAGCCCGGTGAATGACAAATTCCTGCACAGCGCCGAATCCCAGGACCAGCACAGCCATCAGTCCCAGATAGCAGACGGACGCCCCCATAATGGCAAACCGTCTCACAAGTGCCGGCGAGATCAGCCACGCGGCCGCGGCCGCAGTCAGATACACCAGAAAAATGGTTCCCTGCCGCCTCATGATCACCAGCAGATAGTAGTAAAGGTTCGCCAGGGCGTAAAGGCCGCCCCCCAGAATAATGATCACAAACGGGATCCAGTGGGCCGTGAGCGAGCCTCTGTAGCCCTCTCCCAGGATCCGCTCCATAATGCCCAGGACCGGGCGCCCCAAAATCAGCGTTCCCAGAACCGCCAGCACCGTCAGAGCCCCAATCACCGCGGCGATCTGCCTGCGGATCTTTAAAAATCCGTCAAAATTCCTTGTCTCCCAGCATTCCGTCAGCCTGGTTAAAAAGGGACGGATCACAAAATTCGCTGCCAGATAGATCACCGACGTGGGCATGAAGAGAATGTTGAAATATCCGCTCATGGCGTCGGTCAGCTCCCGGTCGATGGCGTATTTCGCCGCGGAAAACACATAAAAATCCAGGAACACGGAAACGAACAGCAGGGACGTATTCTTCAGCAGCCGCAGACAGGCTCCCCTCTCCGCCTCAAATCGCACGTCCGGCAGCACTCCCGCCCGGATCACGCTGACGTCAAACAGCACCGCCCCGAAAATCTGGGCAAGCACCGCCCCAAAAGAAGCCGTCAGCAGATTTCCCGAAATCTGCAGAGTGACGAGAAACACCGCCACCGAAAGAATGGTGCGGAAAGTGTTGGATTTTCCCGTCAGGTAAAGGCTTCCCTGTCTCTGAAATTCTGACTCGTACACATCGGCGAAGCCGTCGATGATCTTATATCCGGCCAGCAGAAAGATCACCGCCGCCTTGTGCAGGCTGTATTCTCCCTGAAGCCAGAGAAAGGACAGATGCAGGGCCGCAGCCGCCGCAGCTGTCCCGCAGGTCACCGCCCGCAGCCGCAGATAATCCCCAAAGGTATATTCCTGCCGCCCGTCCGTGATGTGGAACGGCCGGATGCCGAAGTAGGCGATGATAAACATCTGCTGGCCGTAGGTGGAGAATCCGAAGCCGAAGATTCCGCCCTCGTCCTCCCCCGCCATCCGCATGACGATAAAGGCCAGCACCATGGACGCCAGAGCGTACACTGCGCTGCCCGCCGTATTCCAGATTACGTTCTGTCTCTCTTTGTGGTTTCCGCGATACACCAGAAACCGTTCTGCAAATCCAGTCATGTTCTCATCCTTTTCCCCGGAAATTCTGAATCACCAGGATGGAGGTGAGCATCCGCAGCATGTATTTTACCGCCACGCCCGGCTTTAAATAGCTCTCTCCGCCCTTCCGCTCGTCGATCACCACCGGCACCTCCGCCACCTTCGCTCCCTGGCGGATGAGCAGGGAAATGGTGTCCGGCTCCGGCCCGTAGTTCATCCGGTAGGCAAATTTTTCCATCATCTCCCGGTCAAACATCCTCATTCCCGACGTGGGATCGGTGATCCTGGCCCCTGTGGTCAGCCAGATGGCGAGGCCGATCATCCGGCTTCCCACCATCCTCAGAGAAAAATCTTTTTTACGGTTCACGAAGCGGGAGCCGATGACGATGCTGTAGCCCTCGTCCATCTTCTCCTTCATTTCCGCCACATACTCCGCCCGGTGCTGGCCGTCCCCGTCAAACTGGACCGCGCAGGAGTACCCTTTCTCAAAGGCGTACTTCATTCCCGTCTGAAAACTCCCCGCCAGCCCCAGGTTTACAGGGAGCGTGATGTGGTTGTAGCCGCCGGCCCTCAGAATCCGCTCCGTGCTGTCCGTGGAGCCGTCGTTGACCACCACATAGTCCAGTTCCGGATAATTCTTTATAAGGCCCTCCACCACTGCCTGTATGTTCTCTTCCTCATTAAATGCCGGAATGATCAAAATCACCTGATTCATTGTTTTCTGCCCGTCCTGTCTGTAAATTTTACCGCCGTCTCAAATAATCTCACTTCTGCATACACCGCCGCCAGAAAAAGGCGGGCGGCCAGCATCCGGAGCGGTCCCGCTCCCAGATACCGGCGGTAATAGTAAAGCCTGCTCCTGTGAAGGATCTTCTGCTTTGCCGCCAATCCCGCCACGCTTTTGTCAATGCTTGCCGAATGGGCGTGAACGTACTCCGCGTCCGTAACCAGCACCACGCCCAGCCCCCGTTTTTTTAGCTTCTGCGCCAGGATCTTTTCCTCGCAGTAGAGAAATACCTTCCGGTCAAAGATCTCTCTCCGGTAAATCCCCGGAAACGCGCTCATTTTCAGCACAAAAAAGGAACCCGGCACAGCCCCCGCCATCCGGCTCCCGGCCGTCCCGCCCCGGGGCAGCCGGTCCGCGGGCGTGATCAGCCAGGGTTTAAAGATCCGGCGGCAGATCGGGCCGCAGTCCAGCAGATCCCGCCAGAAGGGCAGCAGATCCCAGTAGGAAAACAGCCGTTCGCCTCCGGGAGAAACCACCATGGCCGAGGCAGCAGCCCCGTTTTCTGTCTCTTCCAGGGCATTTTTCACCTTTCGGATGCACCGGTCCGTCACATGGATATCCGGATTCGCGATGATCACGTATTCCGGATCCCAGAGCCGGACTGCCTCATTGATCCCCGCCTGGTTGCCGTATCCGTAGCCGCCGTTCTTTTTCGTCCGAAGGAGCGTGATGCCCGGCCGGCTTCCGGGATTTTCTCCCAGGCCAGCAGGACCGGCCGCTGCCGCACGGCTTTCCGGCCTCTCTTCCCGGCCTGCGGGACCTGCCGCTGCCATACGGCTTTCCGGCTTCTCTCCCCGGCCAGCGGGGCCTGCCGCTGCCGCACGGCTTCCAGGCTTCTCTTCCCGGCCTGCGGAGCCTGCCGCTGCCGCACAGCTCCCAGAGTCCTCCCCCAGAATCTTCCCGCCCGCAAGAGACACGAACACGGTCAGCTTCTCCCAGGAATCGTCGGAAGAGCAGTTGTCCGCCAGCAGGATCTCATCGATTTCCGTGCTTTCCCTCAGCTCCGCCGCCAGTCCTGCTGCTGTGTCAGCGTCGTTGTAATTTAAAATGATACATGCCGTCTTACCCATTTCCGGTTTCCCTCTTTTTCTTCCGCCCGTCGATCACCTTCATGCCGAACCTCCGGCTGATCCACAGCCTGAGCGCCGGGCAGATCCTGGTCATCTGGTTAAAGCACCACCACAGCTGCATGTACAGTTCTTTTCCCTTCTCCGGAGGCGTTCCCTTCCAGGGCGTGTGATCCAGACAATACTCATACAGGCGCCGGTAGTGGTTGTGATTGCCGGCGATCCAGGGCCGCTCGTCCCCCAGATAGTGGATAATCACCGGATGCTTTTTCGCCTCTCTAAACGCCGCTTTTCCCACCGTCCGATATGCCCCGCACAGCTTTTCTAACGTGGAATAGCGGAAATACCGGTAATTGGTGAAAAAATTGTACTTCGGCGGCAGAGAGCGGATCCGGCCGGCCAGGGTTCCGTTGATGGTGTCCTGATCGCAGGCAAAAAGGCTTCCCGCATGAGCGCCGTAAAACGCAAGCATCTGCCCCAGCACCCGCTCTCTCCTCCACCCGGCCAGATCCATGAGAATGACGCCGGAGTTAAAATAGGCGTCGTCCTTCTCAAAGCCGATGGCCTCTTTCATTTCCTTATATACGGTGGGCTCCATCACCATCCCGGCCAGGCATCCTTCAAGGTCTGTCTCATACAGTTTCCGGATATCCCCCAGCACAATGGTATCGCAGTCCAGATACAGGGCCCGCTCCACCGTCTCCGGCAGAACTTCCGGGGCGAACAGCCGCCCCATGGCGCTGATGTCAAAGCCTCTTGTATCCACGTCGTAGGGGAATCTCTCCCTCAGATCTCCCAGCTCCTCTACCTGGACCCTGCGGCCGAACCTCTCCGCCAGAGCCTGCAGGCGCCGCTGATATCCGGGACTCATTCCCGATGACAGCACGTAGATCTCCAGATCCCGGATCTTCCGGCTGTGGGCCAGAAGCGAATACAGGGAAGCCGCCAGATGGCGGGCATATCCGTCGTTGGATACGTATATGATATTGACAGTCTCTCTTTTTCCTTCCATTATGACACCTGTTTCTTACATTATAAGGTCATTTTATTTACGATTTTACAGTAAGCGGCCAAAAAAGTAAATCGTATCTGGCATTTTTCCCTTAAATATGCTAAATTAGGATGGTACTCAAATCATACTTAGGAGGGTTACACTATGCGAAAGACCATTCGGCACATTGCGCTTCTGGCCCTGACAGCCGTGTTCCTGACAGGACAGACCGCTGCGGCGTTCGCCGACGAAAATTATGGTCCGGGCATGCTGATTGACAATCCGCAGCCCGAAAATACGAACACAGATACAGCTAATACCAACGATACGTCCGGATCCCAGGGGACCCAGACAGGCGATACTCAGACTGCAGGAGAGACATCTGGCGGCGCGCAGGCCGAAGGCCAGTCTCCGGACAGCGCACAGACTGCCGATCCCATCGGGGACGGCACACAGCCGGCGGAAGGGACCGACCCATCCTCCAATCCCAACATTCAGACGACTCCCACGCGGGAGATCACAGAGGACACTCCCTGCCTTCAGTTCCAGTTCCTGCGCCCTGACATGACCTGGAGCGATCCGGTGAGAACGGATGTGACCATTCTTCCGGGGAACGACGGATTTTTATCCATGTCCGTGTACGCGATCAATCTTCCGGGAGACGTGCTTTACCGCACCTACGCATCCCAGCGCGGATGGAGCAACTGGGCCATGAACGGCGGCCACTCTGACTGGGACACGGAACCGGTGGAGGCTGTGCAGGTCCGGCTCACCGGCGTATTCGGCAATACTTATGATGTGTATTATACCTCTACTTTAAACGACGGCACTCAGTGCGGCTGGTCCACAAAAGGCGGCACCAACGGCACCATGGCCGCAGGCAAATACATCACAGGCTTCCGCTACTCCCTGTGGGGGAAAAATGATCCCAGCGCGCCCTACGACATGACCAATCCCCTGGTGTCTGCCGCCGCTGACGGAATCACCATCGTGGACGGAATGCCCGTGTTCAGCAACGGCACCGGGGACAATTTCACCGGCTGGGTATGGAATGACAGCGACCGCTACTACGTGGTGGACAACACCCCGGTAAGCGGCTGGCAGTACATCGACGGATACAAGTACTTCTTTGAGACAGACGGAAAGCTGGTTCAGGACTTAGAGCCCTATCTTCACTCCAGCGGCCCGTTCCAGATCCGGATCAACAAGCAGATGAACTGTACTACCGTCTACATCAAGGATGGGGACAACGGCTACATCATCCCCTACAAAACCTTCCTCTGCTCCACCGGCGACGACACGCCCCTGGGCACGTTCCAGACTCCTGTGAAATACCGCTGGCGGCTGATGAACACGGACGAGTACTGTCAGTACTGCACCCGTCTGGGAGAGGGACTGCAGATCCTGCTCCACTCCGTCATTTACGAGAAGCCGGATCCCTACACCTTAAAGCCCAGCACCTACAACTGGCTGGGAGCGACCAAATCCCACGGCTGCATCCGTTTTACCACGGAAGACGCCAAGTGGATCTATGACAACTGCCCTCTGGGCACTGCCATCACCGTGTATGAGTCCGCGGTACCCGGTCCTTTCGACCGGCCGGCCATCCAGAAGATGATCCCGGATACCCAGACCTACGACCCCACGGACGTGAACGTTCCGGAGAACGGCCTGAAGTGAGAAAACTGAAAAAAGAGCTATAGGACAGACTGTTCCGGAAAAAAGGACTGTCAGGAAACAGACAGCTGCAGACAGGGGCCGGTGTGATTCATTGTGAGTCACACCGGCCCCTGTTTTTTTGATCTCAGACTGGCAGACGGCTTCCGCCGTTTTTAAAATCTTCTATTTTCTTCTCTTCATATACTTCTCATACGGCACATCCGGGTCCAGCACCAGCCCCCCGTGCATGGTAGGGGCCTTCGCCGGCTTCATGTAGTCCCCGTACTCCGCTTTCAGGCGGCCGTCGTACCCCGCCGGGGCCGGGATCATCCGATTCTCAAAAGGCAGGTACACCACCTTGTCAAACCACTCCCGCTTCCAGGTATTCTTTTCCAGCTGGCTGATAAACACGGTGTCGCAGACCCGCTTTGTGTTCTTTCCCTTATACCTGGCGCACAGCTTTTCATAGCGGAAAAACGCCTGTCTCATGGGAATGTGAAAGACCTTTCCCAGGCCGTAAAGCAGTCTGCCCGCCGCCGTTTTTTTCTCGTAATAATCGTACCGGTACCAGGTGTAGAGGACCATCCAGCAGAGCTTCACCTGAAATGCCCACCATCTGGCCGCCAGTTTTCCGTCCGGCATTCCGTCCAGCGGAAAAATGTCGATAAAGATCCCGCAGTTGTACCCGGCCCTGGCGTCCTCCTCGTTAAAGCCGGTGGTGCGGCTGTCCCGGATCTGGGCGTGGCCCCGCAGATAATTTGTCTCCGTGTAGGCCGTCTGGAGCTTCAGTCCTTCCTTAAGCTCCTTCGGTGCCACCCGCACAAACCGGTCATAATCTTCCCGCAGCATGACCAGATCGATGTCGTCGTCCCACGGAATATAACCTTTGTCCCGCACAGCGCCGATGAGGGTGCCGCTGTCCGCAAAACAGCGCAGGCCGTATTTTCTGCAGATCCGCTCCACCTCATCCACCATGGCAAGCTGCACCGCCCACACCCGCTTCATCTTTCCGGTGATCCGATAGCCGCACCGCTCTTCCTCCCGAAAAAAATCCTTATCTTCCATCGATGTTCCCCATTCCTCTCTCAAAAATGCACCTGTCATTCCGGCCGCCGGCCGCGCTCTCTGTTCCGGCGCTCTCTACCCCAGCACTCTCTTTTCCAGGCCGCGCAGCTGCTCAAGCACCGTCCGGTCCCTCATGACCAGCAGCGCCAGAAAATACACCGCCGCCCCGCCTCCGATCTGAAGAAACGTGGTGACCGGCCCGGCTCCTCTGCCACGCCCCACAGCCGTCACCGCCGCCAGCATCACAAGGGCCGCCAGAAGCCGTTTCCACCCATGGCGGACAACCATTCCCGGAGTAATATAGCCCCGGCACAGGCGGAAATACAGCCCGGTAATCAGAGTCTCAGCCAGCACGGAGGCTGCCGCCGCGCCCATGGCGCCGAACCTGGGAATCAGCATCAGATTCATGATGCCGTTGGCGCAGGCCCCGGCCACGATCACCTTTGCGCTCTGAGCCCGTTTCCCGCAGGGGGTCAGAATCTGACTCCCCATGCAGTCGCTGAGGCCCACGATCAGCACCAGAGGACTGCACAGCCACAGCAGCCGGATCACCGGGCTGTACTCCGCCCCCAGAAACCAGGGCACAAAGCAGGACGCGATCCCCGCCAGTCCGAAGGTGATGGGCAGGCCCAAAAGCAGGACAAAATCCACAGAACCTCCGATTCTCTCCCGCACCTCCTCCTGTCTCCCGATCCCGAACAGATAGGACATGCGGGCGGACATCACCGCATTGAAGGAAATGATCAGGATCTTCGCCATGTTCACAAAGCCTGTGGCGTACTCGTAATAGCCGTTTTCCGACTTGTCGCTGCCGGAAAACCAGCCGATCATGGTCTTGTCCAGGATGGTGTACACCGACGTGGCTATGGTCGGGATAAAGTACACGATCACTTCCTTCAGATGGCGGCGGATCCGCAGGGAACGGATGTCCACCGGATCGATAAAACGTCCCAGATATGCCCACATGGAGATGTTTCCCAGAAGGCCGGTAGCCGCCAGCAGGGCAATATACAGCAGAAGATCGCCGCTGTCCTTCACAAACAGAAACATCAGGGCGATCCCCGCCAGCTTGATCGCCGTATTCCGGATCACAATGAGGCGGTACTGCTCCATTCCGCCGAACATCCAGGAAATGTCAAAGGCCACCGCCAGCAGCGTCATGGTCAGAGCCGCGTAATAGGGAGCGTAAACTCTGGAGGCGGCGATCACTCCCAGCCAGACCAGAAGGCACAGGGCCGTGGTCCCGGCGCACAAAAGCTCGATCTCCCAGAATACAATACTTCTCTTCTTCCGGTCATCCCGGTTTCTGGCGATCTCCCGCTGTCCGTAGGAAGCCGTGCCCAGAGCCGCCAGGATGGAAAAATACTGCACCACTGAGCTGGTGTAGCTCTGAATCCCCACTCCGCCGCTTCCCAGCACTCTGGCGATATAGGGGGTGGTGACAAACGGAGTGATCAGAGTGAGTATCTGATACAGCAGATTGTAGGTGTAATTTTCCCGGATACTGGGGGCGGTGCCGTCGTAATCCTTCCTTTTTTTTCTGCCAAACATAGCGGTCTTTCGTTCCTTTCCCAATCAGTTAAAACCGATTTTATCACAATCCCGCCGGAGGCGCAACGGGCGCCGGCGCGGTTTGACATCCACCTGCAAATCGCTTATAATTGTGAGTACTGATTCAGGAGGAATTGCCGTGAAATTCGGAGTGATTATCGTAACCTACAATCGACTGTCCCTGCTGCGGGAATGCCTGTTAAACGTCTTTTCCCAGACTGTCCCCTTCCACCGGATCCTGGTGGTGGACAATCACAGCACCGACGGAACCGCCCAATATCTGGACAGCTTAGAATATCCGGAGCTGACCGTTCTTCACCTGCCGGAAAATATCGGCGGAGCGGGCGGATTTGCCAGGGGCTTAAAGGAGATCGCGGCGGGAGACTGCGACTGGGTCCTCATCATCGACGACGACGCCATGATCGGGCCCCGGTATATGGAGGAGATCCGCCACGCCATCACCGGAAACCGCTATCTGGCCTATTCCGGCACCGTAAAGACAGACGGCGTCATCGACACCTCCCACCGGAGGCTTTTGAGCAACCGCTGCCTGATGTTTTACACCCCGGTCCCGGAGAGCGCCTATGAAAACGAGAGTTTTCCCTACGATGTGAGCACGTTCTGCGGACTGGTGCTTAAAGTCTCTCTGATCCGGAAGATCGGTTTGCCGAAAGCCAAATATTTTATCTGGTTTGACGACACGGAATACTGCCTCCGTTTCCGGAAATATTCCAGGATCCTAAATGTATGCCGCGCCGAGCTGGAACACAAGACCGCGCCGCCGTCAAAGGCTCCCGCCGTTTCCTGGAAAAATTTCTACGGATTCCGCAACGCCATCGACATCGGCCTGACTTATTCCTCCTGCCCGGCCGTTTACCTGGCCTACATCCGGCTCAATCATTTGGCCCACATCGCCATCGACGGCCTGCTGTCCCTGTTCGGAAACAAAAAAAAGGAGCGCCGCTACCGGATGAAGATTTACCGGGACGTGCTTCTGGGGATTGGAAAAAAGCCGGACGGCATGGACCGCCGCTATCCGCCGGGATCGGGATTTCAGAACTGACCCGCGCCGGCCGGGCAGACAAAAAACCGCCCATGCCGGCAGGTGAAAATCCATTCTCGCCGGATTTCCGACCGCAAAAATAAATCAATCACAGGAGATCAATCATGCAAGCAATCATCTTAGCCGCAGGAATGGGAAAGCGTTTAAAACAGCTGACCCGCAACAACACGAAATGTATGGTAAAGGTGGGCGGCGTCCCTCTGATCAACCGGACGCTCCGCCAGCTGGACAGCCTGGACCTGTCCCGGATCATTATTGTGACCGGATATGAGGGCCAGAAGCTGCGGGACCACATCGCCTCTCTGGATGTGAAAACCCCCGTCTGCTTCATCGACAATCCCATATACGACAAGACCAACAATATCTATTCCCTGGCCCTGGCCAGCGAGTATCTGGTGGCGGAAGACACTCTGCTCCTGGAGTCCGACATTATCTTCGAGGATTCCGTGATCCGCTGTCTGGTGGAAGACGAGAGGGAGAGCCTGGCTCTGGTGGCCAAATACGAGTCCTGGATGGACGGCACCTGCGTGAAGCTGTCCGAGAACGACGACATCGAGGCCATGATCCCGGGCAGCCAGTTTTCCTTCCGGGACGCAGGCGACTATTATAAAACCGTAAACCTGTACAAATTCAGCCGTTCCTTCTCCGCCACCCACTATGTGCCTTTCCTGGAAGCCTACACAAAAGCTCTCGGCAACAACGAGTACTACGAGCAGGTCCTCAAAGTGATCGTCATGCTGGACAACCCGGGCATCAAGGCCAAGCGCCTGGACGACTCACAAAAATGGTATGAGATCGACGACATCCAGGACCTGGACATCGCCGAATCCCTGTTTGCGGAGGACAAAGACCGCCTTCCCCTGATCCAGAGACGGTACGGCGGCTACTGGCGGTATCCGAAAATGCTGGATTTCTGCTATCTTGTCAACTGCTATTACCCGCCGAAGAAAATGCTGGAGGAGATGAAGGCCAATTTTGACAGCCTGATCTGCCAGTATCCGTCCGGCATGTACGTGAACTCTCTTCTTGCCGGCAGAAACTTCGGCGTCCGTCAGGACCAGATCGTCCCCGGAAACGGAGCTGCCGAGCTGATCAAGCTCCTGGCGGAAAAAATGGACGGAAAGGTGGGCGTGATCCGTCCCACGTTTGAGGAGTACGCCAACCGCCGCTCTGAAGATGACGTGGTGGTGATGAATCCCTCCGATCCTGATTTCCGGTACGGGGCAGACGAGATCATGGATTTCTTCGGAAAGACGGAGATCAGACATCTGGTGATCATCAACCCCGACAATCCTTCCGGCAACTATATTCCGAAGCGCGATATTCTCCGGCTGGCCGCCTGGACGAAGGAGCGGGGAATCCAGCTGATCGTGGACGAATCCTTTATTGACTTCGCGTCGGAGCAGACAGAGGAAAATGACCCGGCAGACGGCCGGAACGTCTCCCCTGCCGGCGCCGGCACCATCCTGGACGAGGCTCTTCTGGATGAATATCCCCACATGACCGTGATCAAGAGCATCTCCAAGTCCTATGGCGTTCCCGGTCTGCGCCTGGGGATCGCCGCCAGCGGAGACAGGGAGCTGATCGCGTCCTTAAAGAAAGAGGCAGCCATCTGGAACATCAACTCTCTGGCTGAATTTTACATGCAGATCGAGGAGAAATACCGGAAAAACTATGCCGCATCCCTGAAGCTCCTTCAGGCGGAGCGGAGCCGTTTCGCCGCAGAGCTGGAAACCGTTCCCGGAATCCGGGTTCTTCCCTCCCAGGCCAACTACCTGATGGCGGAGCTCACCGGCTGTTCCTCCAAATGGCTGACGGAGCAGCTCTTAAACTGCTTCAACATCCTGATCAAGGATCTTTCTTCCAAGATCCCCGGAGACCGGCAGTTTATCCGCATCGCTGTCCGCAACGAGGAGGACGACACCCGGTTAGCGGATGCGCTGAGGGAAATTATGAAGGAAAAGAAATTCTGAAATCAGCCTGCAATGCAAACGCCCCTGCGGCTTGCCCGGATCAAAAGTCCTGGCTGCCGCGGGGGCGTTTTTCAGCTCTCGCTATCCTATATTTCCAGCTCCCGCTCCGCCGCGTTCATGGCGGACTCGATCACTTTGTCCATGTCGTAGTATTTGTACTCGCCCAGCCTTCCGCCGAAGAGCACGTTCTGCTCGCCGGCCGCCAGCTCGGCGTACTTCTGGTAGAGAGCCTGATTTTTCTCGTCGTTGACCGGATAGTAGGGTTCCATGCCTTCCTTCCAGTCCACCGGATACTCTCTGGTGATCACCGTCTTCTCCTGGGTTCCGAACTCAAAGTGCTTGTGCTCGATGATCCTGGTGTAGGGAGTTTCCCGGTCAGTGTAGTTGACCACAGCCACTCCCTGGTAATTGTCCATGTCCTTGACCTCCGTCTCAAAGCGCAGGCTCCGGTACTCCAGTTTTCCAAAGCAGTAGCCGAAATATCCGTCGATGGTGCCGGTGTAGATCACTTTCTCTCCCAGGCTGTCATAATGCTCCTTATCCTTCAGATAATCCTTTCCCAGCTCCACATCGCAGTCCGCGAACAGCCGGTCAATGATCACGTTGTAGCCGCCTATGGGGATTCCCTGATACCGGTCGTTGAAATAGTTGTTGTCATAGGTGTAGCGGACGGGAAGGCGCTTGATAATAAACGCCGGCAGATCCCTGCACTGCCGTCCCCACTGTTTCTCCGTGTAGCCCTTCACCAGCTTGCGGTAAATGTCGATGCCCACCAGGCTGATGGCCTGCTCCTCCAGGTTTTTCGGCTCTCCCTGGATGCCCTTTCTCTGCTCCTCAATGATGGAACGGGCCTGAGCCGGAGTGGAGATCCCCCACATTTTGCTGAAGGTGTTCATATTGAAGGGCATGTTGTACATCTGCCCTTTAAAGTTGGCCATGGGGCTGTTGGTATACCGGTTGAAATCTGCCAGGCTGTTGACAAAATCCCAGACCTTCCGATTGCTGGTGTGGAAAATATGGGCGCCGTACTTGTGGACGTGGATTCCTTCCATGTCCTCGCAGTACACATTTCCGCCCAGGTGGTTCCTCTTCTCCACCACCAGGCACTTCTTTCCCTGCTTTGCCGCCAGATAGGCAAACACGCCGTTGTAAAGCCCGGCTCCCACCAGCACATAATCATATTTTTTCATCTGTCATGTTCTCCTCGTTCTTATTGCCCGCCGCGGCAGGCCGGTCCCTGCCGCCTTCCTGCGGCACGCAGTTCTTACTGCAGCACATGACCTTTCTGCTTCATAACTGCAATTACCTGATCCACGTATTTTTCACAGGTATCGTGATCCGGCGCCTCCACCATCACACGCACCACCGGCTCCGTTCCCGACTGGCGCAGCAGGATCCGGCCGTCGTCTCCCAGAGCCTCGGTCACTTTCGCCACTTCCGCCTGCACGTCGGCATCCTCCTGAGCCGCTTTCTTATCCTTCACACGCACATTTTTCAGCACCTGGGGGTAGATCTCCACCTCAGAGGCCAGCTGATCTAAGGGCTGCTTCTTCTCCAGCATCACTTCCATCACCTTTAAGGAGGTGAGAATTCCGTCTCCCGTGGTGGCGTTCTTGCTGAAGATGATGTGGCCGGACTGCTCTCCGCCCAGACAGTAGCCGTTCTGAGACATGTTCTCATAGACGTATTTGTCGCCCACTGCCGTCTTCTCGTAGCCGATTCCTTCCCGGTCCAGAGCCTTGTAAAGGCCGAAGTTGGACATGATGGTGGTGACAATCTTATTTCCCACCAAAGCTCCCTGCTCCTTCATGTACTTTCCGCATATGTACATGATCAGGTCGCCGTCCACCAGATTTCCGTGACAGTCCACCGCCAGACAGCGGTCCGCGTCTCCGTCGTAGGCAAAGCCCACGTCGCAGCCTTCCTCCACCACATATTTCTGCAGACCTTCGATGTGGGTGGAACCGCAGCCGGTGTTGATATTCAAGCCGTTGGGCTCGTTGTTGATCACATGAGTCTCCGCCCCCAGCGCGTCAAACACGCTCTTTGCGATGGCGGAGGCGCTTCCGTTGGCGCAGTCCAAAGCCACCTTCCGGTTCTTGAAAGAACGGGTGGCGATAGAGATCAGATAGCCGATGTAGCGGTTTCTGCCCGCCGCGAAATCCACCGTTTTCCCGATATTGTCCTTCGTGGCAAAGGGGATCTCCCCCGCCTCACCGTCTAAGTACTTCTCGATCTCTTCGATCACGCTCTCTTCCAGCTTTTCCCCTCTCTCGTTGATCACCTTGATGCCGTTGTCATAGTAGGGGTTGTGGCTGGCGGAGATCATAATGCCGCAGTGGAATCCTTCCGTGCGCACCACGTAGGACACGCTGGGAGTGGTGGTGACATGGAGCAGATAAGCGTCCGCTCCCGAGGCCGTAAGCCCGGCCACCAGGGAATACTCAAACATATAGCTGCTCCGTCTCGTATCCTTGCCGATGACGATCCGGCACTTCTCGCCGGGATTCTTCTTTCCGTAATACCAGCCCAGGAAACGGCCTACTTTGTAGGCGTGCTCCACCGTCAGATCCACGTTGGCTTCTCCGCGGAAGCCGTCTGTTCCAAAATACTTGCCCATGCTTCTGTCACTCCTTTTAGATCAGTTTCAAGTATCTCTCCAGTGCGTCCTGCCAGGACGGAAGACGCTCGAAACCATTTTCTGTCAGCTTTTCCTTGCTCATGCGGCTGTTGAACGGTCTGGCTGCCTTCGCCGGATACTCGGCGCTGGTCACCGGCGTCACTTCCACGCTGTCCATGCCCGCTTTCTTAAAGATCTCACAGGCAAACTCATACCAGCTGCACAGCCCCTCGTTGGTGGCGTGGTAGCGGCCGTATTTGTCTGTCTGGATCATATCCACCAGAAGCCTTGCCAGGTCGTAGGTGTAGGTGGGGGAACCGATCTGGTCGTTTACCACGCTGACCTTTCCCCTTTCCTTTCCCAGCCGGAGCATGGTCTTGATGAAGTTTTTGCCGTTTACGCCGAACACCCAGGCAATGCGGACGATAAAATATTTCTCCAGCAGCTCTTCCACCGCCAGCTCGCCCTCGTATTTGGTCTGACCGTACACATTTAAGGGGTGTCTCTCGTCATCCGGCTCCCAGGGCCTCTCGCCCTGGCCGTCAAACACGTAATCCGTGCTGATATACATCATGGGAATGTCCAGTTCTCTGCACACTGCGGCGATGTTCCTGGTGCCTTCCCCGTTGATCTTCCGGCACAGCTCCACATTATCCTCAGCCGCATCTACTGCAGTATATGCGGCGCAGTGCATCACCGCATCAGGTCCCACTTCTTTTATTACCCGCTCGCAGGCCGCGGCGTCGGTCACGTCCATGTTGTCCACGTCCGTTCCCACGCCCTCGATGCCCCGCTTTGCCAGCTCATTCATCACGTCAAAGCCCAGCTGGCCATTGACGCCCGTCACAAGAATTTTCATTATAACCGCTCCCCGTACATTTTTTCAAAATAGCTGGTATACTCACCGTTGATGATGTGCTCCCACCACTCCTTGTTGTCCAGATACCACTGGATCGTCTGCTTCATGCCCGTGTCAAACACGTACTGGGGCTTCCAGCCCAGCTCCGTCTCAATCTTTGCCGGGTCGATAGCGTATCTGCGGTCATGGCCGGGACGGTCCTTTACAAACTTGATCAGGCTCTCCGGCTTGTCCAGGGCCTTTAAGATGGTCTTTACCACTTCCAGGTTCGTTCTCTCGTTGTGCTCTCCAATGTTGTACACCTCGCCCACGCGGCCTTTCTCCAGGATCAGATCGATGGCCACGCAGTGGTCAGATACGTGGAGCCAGTCTCTCACGTTCTCTCCCGTTCCGTATACCGGCAGCTCCTCGTCCGCCAGGGCACGGCTGATGATCAGAGGAATCAGCTTCTCCGGGAACTGATAAGGGCCGTAGTTATTGGAGCAGCGGGAGATGGTCACCGGGATCCCGAAGGTCCTGTGGTAAGCCATGACAAATAAGTCCGCGCTGGCCTTGGAGGAAGAATAGGGGCTGGATGTGTGCAGCGGCGTCTCCTCCGTAAAGAACAGATCCGGGCGGTCTAAGGGCAGATCTCCGTACACCTCGTCGGTGGACACCTGGTGGAATCTCTTGATCCCGTACTCCTTGCAGGCGTCAAGAAGGGTGGTGGTTCCCATCACGTTGGTCCTCACAAAGCTCTCCGGATCCTCAATGGAGCGGTCCACATGGCTCTCCGCCGCGAAATTGACGATGATATCCGGTTTCTCCTTCTCAAACAGGTCAAACACAAACTTCCGGTCCGCAATGTCTCCCCGGATGAACTTGTAATTGGGGGCGTTCTCCACCTCTGTCAGGTTCTCCAGGTTTCCCGCATAGGTTAAAAGATCCAGATTGATGATCTGATGCTCCGGATATTTCTTTACCATATGGATCACAAAATTGGAACCGATAAATCCGGCTCCGCCAGTCACTACGATTTTCATGTCTTCCTCCTTCACCGGGCGGCTCGTGACGGCCGCCCTGCTCTCTCTTTTATTCTCGGACAGCCCCTTATTCTCCAGACAGCTTATCCACGTATTTTCCGTCCAGCACGTCCTTTAAGTACTTGCCGTACTGGTTTTTCTTCAGTACCTCATAGGCTTCCAGCACCTGCTCTTTAGTGATCCAGCCGTTTAAATAGCCGATCTCCTCCAGACAGGCGATCTTCCGGTGCTGATGAGTCTCCACCGTCTTCACAAAGTTGGTGGCCTCCACCAGGGACTCGTGGGTTCCCGTATCCAGCCAGGTAAAGCCCTGTCCCAAAAGGATCACGTCCAGCTCCCCGTTCTCCAGATAGATCCGGTTTAAATCGGTGATCTCCAGCTCCCCTCTGGCTGAAGGCTTTAAGTTTTTCGCGTACTCCACCACCTTATTGTCGTAGAAATAAAGGCCGGTGACGCAGTAGTTGGACTTCGGCTTTTCCGGCTTCTCCTCGATGGAGATGGCCTTGCCGTTCTCGTCAAACTCCACAATGCCGAACCTCTCCGGATCGTCCACGTAGTAGCCGAACACGGTGGCTCCCGTCTCCTTGGCTGCCGCGGCACGGAGCCGCTTTTTCAGTCCCTGACCCTGGAAAATGTTGTCCCCCAGGATCATGGCCACATGGTCGTCCCCGATGAACTCCTCGCCGATGATAAATGCCTGGGCCAGGCCGTCAGGACTGGGCTGCACCGCGTAGGAGAGATGAACGCCGAACTGATGGCCGTCCCCCAGCAGGGACTCAAACCTGGGCGTGTCATCCGGGGTGGAAATGATCAGGATATCCCGGATCCCTGCGTCCATGAGGACGGAGAGGGGATAGTAGATCATGGGCTTGTCATAGATTGGCAGAAGCTGCTTGGACGTCACTTTCGTCAGCGGATAGAGCCTGGTGCCGGATCCGCCGGCCAGAATGATTCCTTTCATATGTGTACCTCCCGTATATGGAATATTTTTCACCGTAGTACATTTTCTATATCATCATAACGTAGAACCGCAAAATATACTTTAAGTATCTTTTACTATATTATTAACAAAAACATAGAAATTACTGCAAAATGGCCATATAACACATCAAATATACTATAGAAGCCGCTAAAATTCAAGGAAAACCGGGCGTTTCGGCCCAGCTCCAAACCAGACGGAAAGGCCCGGCTGCGGACCGGGCCTTTCGCCCTTCTGTCAGAACAGAGGGCCGACCGCCAGAAACAGGGGCGCAAACACCAGGGAAACGATGGTCATCAGCTTGATCAGAATGTTGATGGAGGGGCCGGAAGTGTCCTTGAATGGATCTCCCACCGTGTCGCCCACCACGGCCGCCTTGTGGGGTTCGCTCCCCTTTCCGCCGTGGGCTCCGCCCTCAATATACTTTTTCGCATTGTCCCAGGCGCCGCCGGCATTTGCCATAAACACTGCCATCAGAACTCCTGTGAGCAGGGCCCCGGCAAGCATTCCGCCCAGAGCGTCCGTCCCCAGGAAAACTCCCATGGCCAGAGGCGCCGCCACGGCGACCAGGCCGGGAACCAGCATCTCCCTGAGAGCCGCCGTGGTGGAGATCCCCACGCAGGAGGTGTAGTCCGGCCGGCTCTCCCCTTTCAGAATGCCGGGATCCTCCCTAAACTGCCTGCGCACCTCCTCGATCATCCGATACGCCGCTTTGGATACGGACTCCATGGTGATGGCGGAAAAGAGGAAGGGCAGCATTCCGCCGATGAACAGCCCGATGATCACCTTCGGGTTTAAAATGTCGATCGTCTCCAGCCGGACCGCCTGGGCATAGGACACGAAAAGTGCCAGGGCTGTCAGGGCCGCCGAACCGATGGCAAAGCCTTTTCCCACAGCCGCAGTGGTGTTTCCCACGCTGTCCAGCCGGTCTGTGATATTTCTCACGCTCTCATCCAGCCCGGCCATCTCGGCAATCCCTCCCGCGTTGTCCGCGATGGGGCCATAGGCGTCCACGGCGATGGTGCTTCCCGTGGTGGCCAGCATCCCCACAGCCGCCAGGGCAATGCCGTAAAGCCCGGCTGCCATGTAGGAGAGAAGAATGCCCACAGAGATAAACAGAATGGGAGCCACCGTTGACCGCATTCCCACCGCCAGGCCGGAGATGATGTTGGTGGCCGCCCCCGTCTCCGACTGCTCTGCGATCCGCTTTACCGATCCGTATTTGTCAGAGGTGTAGACCTCTGTGATCTGGCCGATGATAAATCCCACTGTCAGGCCGGCGATCACGGCTCCCGCCTCTTTAAGCCGTCCGAAAAACAGGGAGCTTAAGCCCAGGGAGGCGGCAATCACAATGGCATAGGCCACATAGCTGCCGAAATTCAGGGCTTTCTGGGGATCTCCCCCTTCTTTTCCCTTCACGAAAAAAGTTCCGATCACGGAAGCCGCCGCTCCGACAGCCGCCAGCGCCAGAGGGAAGAAAGCTCCCTTTTCCTGCCAGGAGACAACACCCAGGGTCACAGCCGACACGATGGCCCCCACATAGGACTCAAACAGATCAGCTCCCATGCCGGCCACATCTCCCACATTGTCCCCCACATTGTCGGCGATCACCGCCGGATTTCTGGGGTCATCCTCGGGGATTCCAGCCTCCACCTTTCCCACCAGATCCGCGCCCACATCCGCGGCCTTGGTGTAAATGCCGCCGCCCACCCGGGCAAACAGGGCGATGGAGGAGGCGCCCAGGCTGTAGCCGGTGAGCACATCCACATTCCCCGTGATCAGATAGATGGATCCGGCGCCCAAAAGGCCCAGGCCCACCACGCACAGACCCATCACGGCGCCGCCCTTGTAGGCGATCCCCAGGGCTTTCCCCATGCCGCCGGTCATGGCCCCGTTGGCCGTTCTCACGTTGGCGTCCGTGGCCACCTGCATGCCGAAATATCCGGCCAGAGTGGAGAATGCCGCTCCGACGAGAAAGCACAGGGCGGTGATCCAGTTGCCGATTCCCACGCCGATAAGCAGAAAGAGCACAGCCACAAATACCGCCAGCATGCGGTACTCCGCCCGCAGAAATGCCTGCGCTCCTTCTTTGATGGCTCCCGCGATCTCCCGCATTTTCTCATTTCCCATGTCCTGCCCGCGCACCATGGACGCCAGCGCCAGGGCAAAGATCAGGGCGGCAGCTCCCGCCGCCGGTGTCAGCCACATCATTGTTTTCATAAATGCTCACCTCCTGATAGCTGCCGGCCTTCCTGAAAAGCCGGAAAACTGACTGGTTTCTTTAATCATATCTTAATCCTTTTTCCATGCTCCCGTCAATAAAACCCAGGCAGTCAAAAGAAGGTTTTCCCGCCGCGGCAAAGCCTTTGCGGCCCATTTTTCTGACAGGGAATAAAGTCCTCTGCTAAACAGGAAAAGGCAGAAACCTCCGCGCGTCTGCACATGACATGCGCCTGGTTTCTGCCTTCTTCTTTTATGATTATGACGTTTACTGGCTGTCGTTCATCTTGGCCAGCTTCGCCGCCTGGTCTGCGGCGATCAGGTTGTCGATCAGCTCCTGGATATCTCCGTTCATGATGGAGTCGATCTTGTAGAGCGTCAGCTTGATCCTGTGGTCCGTCACCCGGCCCTGGGGGAAATTGTAAGTCCGGATCTTCTCCGAGCGGTCGCCGGTGCCGATCTGGCTGCGCCGCTCCTCCGCCTCCTCGTTCTGCCTCTTCTCCAGCTCCAGATCATAGAGCTTGGAACGGAGCAGGCGGAACGCCTTTTCCTTGTTCTGCAGCTGGGATTTCTCCGTCTGGCTGTAGATCACAATACCTGTGGGAATGTGGGTCAGACGCACTGCCGAGTCGGTGGTGTTTACACACTGTCCGCCATTTCCGGACGCACGCATTACGTCGATGCGGCAGTCGTTCATGTCGATCTGGACGTCCACTTCCTCCGCCTCCGGCATCACCGCAACCGTGGCGGTGGAGGTGTGGATCCGGCCGCCGGACTCCGTCTCCGGAACGCGCTGCACCCGGTGCACGCCGCTCTCGTATTTTAACTTGGAATAAGCTCCCTTTCCTGTGATCATGCAGACCACTTCCTTAAAGCCGCCGATCCCGTTTTCATTGACGCTTATCATCTCCACCTTCCAGTGCTGATGCTCCGCGTAGTTTACGTACATGCGGTACAGCTCGGAGGCAAATAAAGCCGCCTCGTCCCCGCCGGCGCCGGCCCGGATCTCCATGATAATATTCTTGTCGTCGTTGGGGTCCTTGGGAAGAAGAAGGATCTTCAGTTCCTGCTCCAGCTCCTCGATCCGTTTTCTGGCCTCTGACAGCTCCTCCTTTGCCAGCTCCCGCATCTCCTCGTCAGACTCTTCATCCAGAATGGCCAGGCTGTCTTCCACATCCTGCTTCGCCTTCTTGTACTTCGTGTAAGTCTCCACCAGAGGAGCCAGGTCGGACTGCTCCTTCATCAGTTTGCGGAACCGGTTCTGATCCTCCGCCACGGAAGGATTGTTCAACTCCTGCATCAGCTCTTCATAGTGAATCAATATATCATCCAATTTATCGAACATGTCAACCTCCTGCCAAAATGCCGGCCGCCGGCTTCTCTCCCCGCACAACCCGGCAGTTTCCGGCGTCATCCTTCACAACCTCTGTTTTCTCAAATCCATTGTCCCGCAGAAGCTCTTCCACCGCTTCTCCCTGGTCCCAGCCGATCTCCAGATACAGGCGGCCGCCGGGCTTTAAATGGGCCGGGCTCTCCTCTGCCAGACGGCGGTAAAAAGCCAGTCCGTCCTCATCTCCGTCCAGAGCCATTCTGGGCTCATAGTCCCGCACTTCCGGCTCCAGCCCCTCGATCACCTCTGTGGGAATGTAGGGCGGATTGGAAACGATCACGTCGTACGCCTTTTCCCCATCCAGGGCGGCGAACAGATCGCCCTCATAAAAGCGGACCTTTGCCCCCAGACGGCGGCTGTTCTCCTTCGCCACCTCCAGCGCGTCCGGGGAAATGTCCCCGGCGTCCACGTCCTCATAGCCTCCCAGCACCGCCAGGCTGACAGCCAGACAGCCGGACCCGGTGCACAGATCCAGAAGGCTGATCTCTTTCTCCCGGTTTTCCTTTAACACCAGCTCCGCCAATGTCTCCGTGTCCTGTCTGGGAATCAGCACCCGCTCATCCACGCAGAAAGTCAGCCCCATAAAGTCCTGCTTCCCCGTGAGATACTGCAGGGGAACCCTTGACGCCCGGGCCGAAACCGCGTCGCTGTACTCTCTCGTTCTGCCGTCCGTGGACGGAACCTGCTCCTGCTCCTTCAGCAGAAAGTGGGCCAGATCCATCTCAAACGCCTCCAAAAGCAGGTACTTCGCGTCCAGATCCGCCTCACGGATCCCGGCATCCGCCAGACGGCTTTCTCCCCATTTCCAGAGCTCAAAAAATGTCATACCGCTTTCTCCTTTGCACCATTTTCAGGAAAATTTTCCGCCAGATAAGCTCTCCAGTCAAACACCGCCTCCACAGCGGCGATGGCCACCTCGATCATGGAGTCATCCGGCTCCTTCGTGGTCAGTCCCTGCGTCCACAGGCCGGGCTTGCTGATCAGATTGATCAGGCCGCCGTCGCTTCTTCCCGCCAGGCGCAGAAGCTCGTAGGAAACTCCCGCGATCACCGGAATCAGCACAATGCGGCTGACGATCCTCAGCCAGAGCGTATCCACACGGATCACCATGAACAGCAGGATGCTGATCAGCATGACAAAAATCAAAAAGCTGGTGCCGCAGCGCTTGTGGAAGCGGGAGCTTTTTCTCACATTTTCCACGTTCAGCTCCATGCCGTGCTCCACGCAGTTGATGCACTTGTGCTCCGCCCCATGGTACATGAACGTCCGATGGATCTCCTCCATACGGGAGACTAACAGCACATATCCGATAAAGATCCCGAGACGGATCAGGCCCTCGATAAAGGCCATCAGTGTCTCAGAACTGATAAATGTTCTCAAAAAATTGGCGAGCAGCAGAGGAACGATCATGAAGATCACCACCGCCATCACCACGGAAAAAGCCATCACAGCTCCCATGAGCACCTTCTCCAGCTTCTCCCCGAACACCCGGTCCAGGAACAGCTCCAGTTTTCCAGGCTCCCCCTCGTCCTCGTCGTCCTCAAAAAAACTGGCCGAGAAGGTCAGGGTCTTCATTCCCAGGATCAGAGAATCCGCGAAACTGAAAATTCCCCGCACAAACGGCAGGGAGAAAAACTTCACTTTTTCTGTCATGCTCACATAGCGGTCCTTCTGCACTGCGATCTCCCCGTCTGGTTTCCGGACTGCCGTGGCATAGTCGTCTCCGTTCTTCATCATGATCCCCTCGATGACCGCCTGGCCGCCGATTCCCGAATATTTCATAATCCACCTCTCTTCCGCCTTTACTCCCGCTGAGCCGGGTCCGCCTGCGGCGGGCCGCGAAAGCGGCTCTTTCCTTTCCGCCCCAGTGCGGCCCCGCGGAGCGTTTTTGCTTAACAAAGAACGAAGGTTCCTGTCAAACAAAAAACAAGGTTGAAGCATAGCGTTTCCACTAGACTCCAACCTCTCTTTAACCTCAGGCTATTACTTCGTGATACCGTACTTACGATTGAACTTATCAATACGTCCGCGGGCTGCCGCAGCCTTCTGCTGGCCAGTGTAGAAAGAATGACACTTGGAGCAAACCTCTACGTGAATGTCCTTCTTGGTAGATCCGGTCACGAACTCGTTTCCGCAGTTGCAGACAACCTTTGCCTGGTAATAAGCTGGATGGATTCCTTCCTTCATGATTTTCACCTCTCAATTCTAATTTTGCGGTTTCCAACCGCAGGCGCCAATTTCACGCACTCTATGTCTGATATAGACAGCTTACAAAGTATATCACAGTTTTTCCTCAGATGCAAGCGGTTTTTCCTCAGAAGAAACGGATTTTCTTCGCGCTTTCCACAAATTCCCGGTTGTTCCTGGTGCGGGCAAACAGATCCAGGATCTTCTCCACTGCCTCGTCCGCCTTCATGGAATTGGTGGCCTTGCGCACGATCTCCACCGCCTCCATCTCCTCCCTGGTGAGAAGGAGGTCGTCCCGCCTGGTGCCGGATTTTAAGATGTCGATTGCAGGGAAGATTCTCTTCTCGGACAGCTTCCGGTCAAGCACCAGCTCCATGTTGCCGGTTCCTTTGAACTCCTCGTAGATCACATCGTCCATCCGGCTTCCGGTGTCGATCAAAGCCGTGGCCAGAATGGTCAGGCTGCCGCCCTCTCTCATATTTCTGGCCGCGCCGAAAAACCGTTTCGGCATGTGAAGGGCCGCCGGATCCAGACCGCCGGAGAGGGTCCGCCCGCTGGGGGGAACTACCAGATTGTACGCCCTCGCCAGCCTGGTGATGCTGTCCAGCAGGATGATCACGTCCCGGCCGTGCTCTACCAGACGTTTTGCCCGCTCGATGACCATCTCCGACACTCTCTTGTGTCTCTCAGGCAGCTCGTCAAAGGTGGAGTAGATCACTTCCACGTTGGGACCCACAATTGCCTCTTTGATGTCGGTCACTTCCTCCGGACGCTCATCGATCAGCAGGATGATCAGGTGCATGTCCGGATGATTGGTAGTCACCGCCTTTGCCACCTGCTTGAGCAGCGTAGTCTTTCCTGCCTTCGGCGGGGAAACGATCATTCCTCTCTGGCCTTTTCCGATGGGGGAGAGCAGGTCCATCACCCGCATGGCCGTGCTCATCCGTCCGCCGGCCATCTCCAGGTGGATTCTCTGGTTTGGGAAAATGGGAGTCAGATCCTCAAAATTAGGCCGTTTTTCCGCCACTCCCGCCGGATATCCGTTGATGGTCTTTACATAGAGAAGAGCCGCAAACTTTTCTGTCGGGCTTTTTACCCGCTTGCTGCCCTGCACAATATCGCCTGTCTTCATATTAAAGCGGCGGATCTGGGATGGAGCCACATAGACGTCATTGTCTCCCGGCAGGAAGTTCTCGCAGCGGATAAACCCAAATCCGTCTGACATGACCTCCAGAATGCCCTCCGCATCCTCCCCGCTGTCCAGTTCCTGCAGATCCGGGCTTAAGTTGGGCATGTCGCTGCGCTCCCCCCGGCTTGTCCCGCGGGAGTCACGATTGTCGCGGGTCTCGCGGCCGTCCCGGCTGTCGCGGGCGTCGCGAACCTCACGGGTGTCACGGGTCTCGCGGCTGTCGCGGTTTTCACGGCCGTCCCGGGTCTCGCGGCTGTCCCGGTTTTCACGGCTGTCGCGGGTCTCGCGGCCATCCCGGCTGTATGTTCCATGAGTCTCCCCGTGGAAATTTCTCCGCACGCTGTGCTGCTCGCTCTTTGCCGCTGTCACGGCCGTCCCGGCAGTCTCCTCTTCCGGCTCCGCGGCAGCAGATTTTTCCTGTTCCATCTTCTCTGCCTCTTCACAGAGCATATCTATCAGCTGTGATTTTCTGAAACCACTTACGCCCTTTAACCCCTGCGCTTTCGCCATATCCCGCAGCGTGGCCAAAGGCAATGTCTCTAACTTTTCACGCATATTCTGTCTCCTTTTTCTTTTTTTCACATGGGGATTTTTTAAAGATTCTTCGAAATGATGCCATAAAGCATAGGAACTCATTTCTTATTATATACGCAATCTCCGGAAATGGAAAGCAGATTTTTTTGGATTTCTCCATCTGCCTGCGAAAAAGGAATTCCCATGGCCGCCGCCAGCGTCGCGCCCTCGTCCGCCAGGCTCATCGTCTCCACCCTGGCTTTCGGCGCAAACGCCGGACCTCTCCCACCGAAAACAGTCGTGTAGCCTGCCCGGTCCGGCAGAAATCCGTGGGTAGCCCGCTGCAGCCGTCCTGTCTTCTCCGTGATGATCGGCATTTCCCAGCCGTTCTGAAAATACACCCCGTCCCCGCCTTCCAGCATAAAGGCACAGGACGGGTCGGCCCCCAGAGCAGCCGCCTCACGGCCTGTAAAGACAGTTCGCACCAGCCCCCGGCTCTCAAGTTTTTCCAGCAGACGGCGGACCGGAGCGTGAAGCGTCTGATCCTTTATGTAAACATAACAGGAACCGTCGCACTCTCTGGCCAGCACCCGCCAGCTCTTTATTTTTCCATTCTCCGCCCTCAGCCACTGCCGGCGGGCAAAATACCAGTTGGGGCAGACCGCCCGGTTTACGTCCAGCTGAAAGTGGTCCCCCAGCACCGCCACGTTCACCCGGTCCTTCCATCCCATGCGGCCCAACAGCCGGAAAATCTCCCCCAGCCTCTCATCATGCCTCCTTAAAGCCTCTTCTGCCTCCCGGCTTTTCACCCCGTACAGGTGGCGGTTGGTGTCCACGTCTGTGAAATGCACCAGCGTCAGATCCGGGCGTCTGGTCCTAAGGGTGTAAAGGAGGGACGCCTGGACAAAATTGTCCAGCTCCGGCTGATGAACGCCCTTTCTCAGATGGCCGAAACGCCGCTGCAGGTCCAGCTCAAAAAGAGGACTCCCGTTCAGGCAGGAAACCATGACCTGATTTTCCCAGGGGCGGTTGGGGAGCACCTCCGGCAGGTTCCAGCGGATGCCGGCTCCGCCTGTGACCGGCCACAGGAGAGCTGCCGTCCTTCCTCCCCTCGCCCGCACCAGGTCGTAAAGTGTCTCTCCCCGGATATACTTCCGTTTCCAGAACCAGTCCGGCTTCTCCCGCTCCGGCTGAATCTGCAGATTATTGACAATCCCGTGGCTGCACGGATATTTTCCCGTGATGATGGCGGTGTGAGCCGGATAGGTCAGGCTGGGATACACACTTTTTACCTGCTCGCAGACCGCCGCCTCCCGCCAGAAACGGCCGAAATTCGGCAGTGATTTCAAAAGGGGCAGGTCTTCTGTGCCCACCGCGTCGAGAGAGATGATGATCATGGGATCTGTTCCTGTCCTCGTTTTCATATTGCCTCCTTCCGGCCTGCGGCTATTTTCAGTTTTCCTCCGCCGCCTTTTTCAAAAACTCCATATGGGCTGCCACCTGCTTTTCATAGCCGTTCTCCGTGGGATGATAAAAGGTCACGCCTTCCATCCCGTCGGGAAGGTACTGCTGCTTCACATAGTGGTTGGGATAGTCATGGGCGTATTTGTAGTCCAGTCCCCGTCCCAGTTTTGCCGCGCCGCCGTAATGCCTGTCCTGAAGATGGGCCGGAACAGGAAATGCCCGGTGGTCCTTCAGATATTCTTCCGCGTGCTCCAAAGCCATGTAGGAGGCGTTGCTCTTCGGAGCCGTGGCCACATAGGCCGCCGCCTCCGAGAGAATGATCTTTGCCTCCGGCATTCCCACCCGTTCCACGGCCAGGGATGCGCTCACCGCCACATTCAGCGCCTGGGGATCTGCCAGCCCCACATCTTCCGCCGCGCAGATCATGATCCTTCTGGCGATAAATTTAATATCCTCACCGGCATAGAGCATTCTTGCCAGATAATACACAGCCGCATCCGGATCTGAGCCCCGCATGCTCTTGATAAACGCGGAAATCGTGTCGTAATGGCTGTCTCCGTCCTTGTCGTAGCGCACCGCCCGTTTCTGAATGCACTCCTGGGCCACATCCAGGTCGATCAGAATCTTCCCGTCCGCTCCCCGGTCTGTGGTAAGGATCCCCAGCTCCACCGCGTTTAAGGCCGATCTGGCGTCACCGCCGGAGGCGTCTGCCAGAAAATCAGCGGCCTCCTCCGTAATCTCTCCCCCGTAGCTGCCCATCCCTTTCTTTTCATCGTAAACAGCCCGGCGGATCAGTTCTTTCACGTCCTCTTTTTCCAGCGGCTTCAGCTCAAATATCTTCGAGCGGGACAGCAGCGCCCCGTTTACCTCAAAATAGGGATTTTCCGTGGTGGCGCCGATCAGGATCAGAGTCCCGTCCTCCACGTAGGGGAGCAGATAGTCCTGCTGCCCCTTGTTGAAGCGGTGGATCTCATCCACAAACAGGATGGTCTTTCTGCCGTACATCCCCAGATTTTCCTTGGCTTCCTTCACCACGTCCTCCATATCCTTTTTCCCGGCCACCGTGGCGTTGATCTGCCGGAACTGGGCGCTGGTGGTGTTGGCGATCACCTTCGCCAGAGTGGTCTTTCCCGTTCCCGGCGGGCCGTAGAAGATCACAGACCCCAGTTTATCTGCTTTAATGGCCCGGTAAAGCAGCTTATCCTTTCCGATAATGTGCTTCTGGCCCACTACCTCCTCCAGCGTCTCCGGCCGCATGCGGGCCGCCAGGGGAGACTCTTTTTCCATGGTGTTCTCCCGCATATAATCAAATAAATTCATATATTTCCTCGCTTTTTCAGTCCACCAAAAGTTCTTCTGCTGTAACAAAAGTATAGCCTTGCTTTTTTAAGGTGTCAATCACTTCCAGGGCAGCCTCCACCGTTGTCTCATAGGAGTCGTGAAGGAGGACAATTCTGCCGTCGCCGGCGTTTTTTATGATGTGCCCGGCCACCTTTTCCCTGTCCTGGATCTTCCAGTCTAAGGGATCCACGTTCCAGAATACCGGCTCCATGTCCGTCAGCTCCTCTAATTCCTCATTCCACTCCCCGTAAGGCGGCCGGATGTAGACTGGAAGAACGCCGGCGGCCGCCAGGATCTTCTCGTTCGTGTCCGCAATCTCCTTCTCCGCCTCCCGGGGAGAGATCTTTGTGAGCTGTACATGGCTGAAGGTGTGGTTTCCAATCAGGTGTCCCTCCTCTGCCATCCGCTCCACGATCTCCTCATTGCCCTCTATGCTGCCGCCCAAAAGGAAAAAGCTGGCTTTCACGCCCCGCTCTTTCAGCCCGTCCAGCAGCATGGGCGTGCAGACCGGGTGGGGCCCGTCGTCAAACGTCAGGGCGATCAGCTTCTGGGCTGGCAGCGCTTTTTCCTCTTCCGGCGCAGATACCGCCGCCGCCCCATCTCTTTCCGCGATCACCGCGGCCTCTCCTCTCCATATCCCATAGCTCATCCAGCCGATCAGCGCCAGGACCGCCGCCCATAAAATGACCTGTCTTTTCATTTTCCCCTCTCCCGTCTGCCTGCATTCTCCTGCCGCAGACAGACTTCCGCTTTCCATCTGTCTCTCATCCTCATTATATGCGGCTGCAGACGGCAGCATCCCCGGGACGGCCTGCTTACGCGGGCCGTCCCGGGGATGCTTAGGAAACGGATTCGGATCCGCAGTTATTCCAGGCTGACTTCCCTAGACAGATCCGGATACTCTTTTATGTGTTTTCTTACATATGTACGGGTAAAACCTGCAAATCTATGGTCTCTGTTCAGCAGTCCCTGGAGAGTACGCAGATTCCTCGGAGTCGGCTTATTCTTGTAAGCTCTCAGACTTCGGTACAAAACAGCCATAGTCTCCTGAAGAGCATCCACCCGCACCTGGCATTCCAAAATCCGGATTCCCGTATTTCTCTGCTCAAAGCATTCTGTAATCAGCTCCGCTGTCATGTGCGCCTCACGGGATTCTTTCAGAGCAGTCACCTGCACCCGGCCATTTTTCAGTTCCTGACTGATATATTCTTCCGGCTCCACCTGACAGCAGTCCAATATACAGTCTTCATACTTTTTCTTATTCTTGACGCCGTTGCAGTGGGCGCAGCTGTAAAACAGATTATTCCAGTCAAACATCCGTTCACGATCCCGGCCATTATGATGAGATCTCAAATGCTCTACTTCCACGCTCTGAAGCTGACTGATTTCACAGAGATAGCATTTTCCATGAAAGTCCCGATTCAGCTGCATGATCACATCTTCACTCCGATAATTTTTCGTACCTTTTTCTTTTTCGATCTTCAATGACGGCGGGGCAAACTGCGACCTTTCTATTTTTACCATTCCGTCACCCCCGTTCAGACATCTCCAGCTTTAAACGGCCGTATTCTGCTGCAAAATCCAGAGCCAGATAATCCGGAACCTCATCCAAATACAGCTCTAATTCCGCTGCTCTGGCAAAATCTTCGTCTGTCAGTTCTTTCTTCTCTGCTATTTTCTGATATTCATTAAATTTTTTTCTTAGTTCCTCAGACAGCAGGTCCGCCCCGAAATATCCTTCTACAATTCCTTCATAGGGAAGCTTTGTCAGTCCGTCTTTTACCAGTTTCCCTGTCTCCAGATCATACACCACTGCGTTAGGCGTAGAGTTGAGAATGAAGGGAGAATGAGTAGTCAAAAGAAACTGAATATTAGGGAACAGTTTCATCAAAATCGGAACAATTTTTTTCTGCAGCTCTACATGCAGATGCGACTCAATCTCATCAACCAGCACCAATCCCTCCACATCATACCGTCTTTTGGACTCCATACGCATCATCAAATCCGCCACAATGTCAAATACCGCCGCATATCCCATGGACATGGCATTAAAACTGAAGGGCTCCCGGCCATTTTGACTGATGGTAAACTCAAACGTTTCAATGTTAAAATTCAGGGTCAGAGTTTCATCTTCATAAATCTCTTGAAGCACCCTTTCAAATCTGGAAAACCAATCCTTAATCTCATCCGCCCGCTGCTGATTGCCGCCTGTTCTGGCAAAGGCTTCCGTTGTCTTCAGATTTACCAAATATTTCACCAGCTGCTGTCCCGGATGTTCCTTTATGGAATACATGGGTTTTAAGTCCACTTTTTCAATATCCTTGGATATCTGGACCTGGATCTTACGATTATCCCCATAATATGCCAGAATATACTCCCCTTTTTTGTATTTCTCCCGCAGATCTGCGTAAGAGGGAAACTCCGCAATTGCGCCGTCCGTCCACCATAAATGTTTCCGTTTAAAAAAATCCAGCAATTTTTGAGCTTTTTTCGCTTCTTCTTTCTCTTCTTCTGTGTTTTTGGGTCCATTCAATTTTTTCTCATAAAGCTGAATACTAGCCTTGCACTGCTCTTTTGTCTGATATTCCTCAGAAACCACATATTCCAGGAAAGTTTCCAGCGCCTCCAGCACACTGGTTTTTCCGCTGCCATTTTTTCCGGTCAGAATCAATGTTTTTCTCTTTTCCTCTGAAAGAGGAATATCTATATTCTTTAAATGCCGGACATGGCAGATATGAAGTGCCGTCATAAACGTAGCGTCCATCATTCACCTCTCACCAATATATTTATGTTCAGTATATTCTTTTCCTGTCTTAAAAACAAGAGGCTGGCGGGGAAAGCCCTCTTCGCTTTCCCCGCCAGCCTCTATAAAACCGCCGCTGTCCTGTCAGGGCAGCCTCATGCCCCCTCAGGACACGGCCGCTTACACCTCAAACAGCAGGTCGCCGTAGGACGGCATCGGCCACAGATCCTTGTCCACGATCCGCTCCAGAATGTCTACCGGGCGGCGCAGCTCCTCCATAGCGGGAACCAGCCGCTCTCTGCAGGCCCACGCCCGCTCCTTCGCGCTGCGGATCGACTTGCACTCCTCCTGAAGAGCCACCAGCTTGCTGTGGGCCGCTTTGATCTCTGCCAGGCGGGCAGAGGCCTCAACCAGAAGATCATGCTGCACTGCAGTGTCCGCCTCGGGGCACACATTCTGCACCTTCGCCATGGAATCCGCCAGGCGGGCCACATAGCGGATGATAGCCGGAATGATCTGCTTTCCGGCAATGTTGGTCATGGCCAGCGCCTCGATATGGATGATCTTGGAATAGGAATCATACTCTACTTCCGCCCTGGATTCCAGCTCGGCTCTGGTGTATACATGGAACGTCTCAAACAGCTTCACAGCCTTCTCCGTGGTAAGCGCCGGGATCGCCTCCACCATACAGGAAATATTGGGAAGCCCCCTCTTCTCGGCCTCCTTCACCCAGGCGCTGGAATAGCCGTTTCCATTGAAAATAATCCGGCGGTGCTCTGTAAACAGCTTCTTGATCAGGTCATGAACCGCCATCTGGAAGTCCTCGGCCTTCTCCAGTTCATCTGCCGCCTCCTTAAACGCCTCCGCCACGATGGTATTCAACACCACGTTGGAGGGAGCCACAGAATCGGAGGAGCCTACCATGCGGAACTCAAACTTGTTGTTGGTAAACGCAAACGGCGAGGTGCGGTTGCGGTCCGTCACATCCTGATCCAGATCCGGCAGCATGGCCACTCCCGTCTTCAGCGTTCCGCCCTGCTTGGAATGGGTCGCCTCTCCAGTGTCGCAGAGCTGGCTGATCACGTCCTCCAGCTGATCTCCCAGGAATACGGAAATGATTGCAGGCGGCGCCTCATTTCCGCCCAGGCGGGAATCATTGCCCACATCGGAAGCTGACTCCCGGAGCAGATCCGCGTGCACATCCACAGCCTTTAAAATGCAGGCCAGGACCAGCAGAAACTGTACGTTGTCGTGGGGGGTATCTCCCGGGTTCAGCAGATTAATGCCGTCATCCGTCGTCAGGGACCAGTTGTTGTGCTTTCCGGAACCGTTGACGCCGGCAAAGGGCTTCTCGTGAAGCAGGCAGGTGAGCCCGTGGCGCTCCGCCACCTTCTTTAACGTCTCCATGATCATCTGGTTGTGGTCTACCGCCAGATTGACCTGGGCATAAATAGGAGCCAGCTCGTGCTGGGCCGGGGCTGCCTCATTGTGCTGGGTCTTCGCCGTCACGCCCAGTTTCCACAGCTCCTGATTCACCTCATTCATAAAAGAGCCGATCCGCTCCTGGATCGCACCGTAGTAGTGATCGTCCAGCTCCTGTCCCTTGGGCGGCATGGCGCCGAACAGCGTCCGTCCGGTGTAAATCAGATCTTTCCGCTTTAAATATTTCTCCCGGTCTACGAGAAAATACTCCTGCTCCGGACCAACAGAGGGGACCACCCGCGTGGAAGTCTGGTTGCCGAACAGCCGCAGAATCCTCAGAGACTGCTCATTGATTGCCTGCATGGAGCGGAGCAGAGGCGTCTTCTGATCCAGAGCCTCGCCCTTGTAAGAGCAGAACGCCGTGGGGATGCAGAGCGTCACTCCGATGGCATCCTCCCTCAGAAACGCAGGGGACGTGCAGTCCCAGGCTGTGTATCCTCTGGCCTCAAATGTGGCTCTCAGGCCGCCGGAAGGAAAAGAAGAAGCATCCGCCTCTCCTTTGATCAGCTCCTTGCCGGAAAATTCCATGATGACTTTTCCATCCGGGCCGGGAGCGGAAATAAAGGAGTCGTGCTTTTCCGCCGTCACTCCCGTCAGCGGCTGAAACCAGTGGGTATAGTGGGTGGCGCCCCGCTCAATGGCCCAGTCCTTCATGGCATGAGCCACCACGTCAGCGATGGACGGGTCCAGCTCAGCCCCTTTCTCAATGGTCTGCTTCAGTTTCTTAAACACGCTTTTGGGCAGACGTTCCCTCATAACGCTCTCGTTAAATACATTTTTCCCAAACACTTCCGATATGTTGATCCGTTCGCTCATTCTCTCTTCCTCTCCTATGATTTCCAGAACCGTTTTCCCGCAGAAATATTTCAGCGTTCCATCAGACAATATGAGTATTCTTCATATTTTGTCTGATATTTCGCAAGAAAAGACGTCCTTTCCTTTGGGAAAGAACGTCTTCGTCCGCTTACTTTCATTCAATTTCAGGCTTTTCCAACGGAACCGAACAGCTCCATCTTCTCTTTCACTGTCTCCTTGATGGCCTCTGCGCCGGGAGCCAGGAGTTTTCTCGGGTCAAAGCCCTTGCCCTGCAGATCCTTGCCAGCCTCGATGTACTTTCTCGTGGCTGCTGCGAAGGACAGCTGGCACTCTGTATTTACGTTGATCTTTGCAACGCCCAGGCTGATCGCCTTCTTGATCATGTCTTCCGGAATTCCGGTGCCGCCGTGAAGTACAAGAGGCATATCTCCAACTGCCTTCTTAACTTCCTCAAGTACGTCAAAACGAAGTCCCGGCCAGTTCTCCGGATACTGTCCGTGAATGTTGCCGATGCCGGCAGCCAGCATGTCCACGCCCAGATCTGCGATCTTCTTGCACTCTGCCGGATCTGCGCACTCGCCCATGCCTACAACGCCGTCTTCCTCGCCGCCGATTGAGCCAACCTCTGCCTCCAGGGACATTCCCTTCTCAGCACAGATCTTAACTAATTCACGGGTCTTCTCAACGTTCTCCTCGATCGGATAGTGAGAGCCGTCGAACATGATGGAGGAGAATCCTGCCTCGATGCACTTGTAGCAGCCCTCGTAAGTGCCGTGATCCAGATGAAGGGCAACAGGAACTGTGATGCCTAACTCCTCGATCATTGCCTTTACCATTGCAGAAACGGTCTTGAAACCGGTCATATATTTTCCTGCGCCCTCGGAAACTCCCAGGATAACCGGGGATTTTAACTCCTCTGCAGTGAGCAGGATGGATTTGGTCCATTCCAGGTTGTTGATGTTAAACTGACCTACGGCGTACTTGCCGTCTCTTGCTTTTTCAAGCATTTCTTTTGCTGAAACTAACATAATATTAGCACCTCCAATGAATGAAATGTATGATACATTCTGCTCACAATCATAACATATTTTTTCCTGTTTGAGAAGAGGAGAACGAGAATTTATTCCAACAGTTCAGACGGCGGCCGGCCGGGGACAAAATCAGGCGTCAAGCTCGCTTGTAAGCCTGATTTTATCCCTGGCCAGCCATCGGATGAATATCCGATGCTTCCGGCCCGGCCTAAGTCCGGGCCGGAAGACGCCGCCGGAACTCCCGCCTGAACCTCCATCCAGACCGCCGTCCGAACTGCCGTCTGAACCTCCATCCGGACCGCCGCCACCCAGACCGCCGCCACCCAGACCGCCGCCGCCCGAACTCCCGCCATTTCCCGTCACCGGCGCTCCTCCCCCATCCAGGACTCTTCCGCCGCATCCACCAGATCCTCGATCAGGATCAGGCCCACCGGCCCCAGAATAAACCCCAGAAAGCCGAACAGCTGCCAGCCCACGTAGATGGAGGCCAGGGACTCCAAAGGCGTCAGACCGATCTCATTTCCCATGATCCTGGCCTCAAGAAATTCCCTCAGGAAGTAGCAGACCAGATACAGCACCGCCAGCCCGGCGGCCCGTCCCCACTGGCCGCCCGCCGCCAGCACCAGCGCCCACGGCAGCAGCACCGTCCCGGTGCCGATCACCGGGAGAGCATCCAGAAAGCCGATGAGAATCCCCAGTATAATATAGTAGGGACTGCCGAGAAGCCACAGACCGGCGGAGCACACGGCAATGGTCAGGGCCAGCGTGCAGCCCTGAGTCTTTAAGTACGCTTTTCCCGCAGCGGCCAGACGGTTTCCGATCAAGGCGTACTCCCGCCGGAAGATCGAATTGTCCCGTCGCCTCCTCAAATCGTCCATCTCCTCCAGCGTGAGGATGGTGGCGAGAAAAAACAGCACCCACACCACAAGAAGTTCGATCGTCCACTCCAGAAAAGCCATGGAATTTTCCATGAGAAACGGCATAGCCGCCTGCTTCAGAGTTTCCGTCAGCCCCATTAACATCTCCCGCACCGCTGCCACCAGGCAGTCAGGGCGCAGGCTGAAAAATTCCTCCACACTGTGGCATTTTCCGGTGAGCCAGACATCCAGGGCCCCGATCCAGCCGGGAAGCCTCTCCGAGATCATCACCGCCTCCTGGCCCAGTTTCCGCAGGCCCCAGTAGGCCAGGCCCCCACCCCCGGCCGCGAGAACCACAAGCTCTGCCGCGCCCGCGGCTCCCACCGGCAGCCGGCGCTGTTTTCCGCCGAAGGAAACGGTCAGCCGGCGGCTGATCCACCGGGCCGACGGCCTCAGGATCAGAGCCATCATATATGCAGCCAAAAAAGGAATTACGAGAGGCAGCAGGTATTGAAAACCCACATACACCGATCCCGTAATTCCCGTGATCAAAAAAATTTTCTTCAGTTTCTTGCTCGGTTTGACCATGGCTCCCACCTGTTTCTGATTTGTACTTCCTTTGTACAGTCTCTAGTATGAAACGCGGCGTGGGAAAATATTCTTCCATTTTTTACATCAGACGGCCGGAAAACGGCTCCTCATCAGCCCAAAACCTGGCAAACGCCCCCGACTCCGGCTTCTTTTCAAATTTCATCCGCTTTCCCGTAACCGGATGAGTGAATTCCAGGCGGAACGCCCAGAGCGCCAGGGGATCTCTGCGGACAGATCTTCTCTTCAGATAACCGCCTTCCGCCTGCTCTGTCTCCCGTTTTTTTCCATTTCCGTATTTTTCATCTCCCCACAGGGGAAAACCCCTGGAGGCAAACTGGACCCGGATCTGGTGATGCCGCCCGGTGAGCAGATGGATCTCTGCCAGGGAAACCGGTTCTCCATCCAGACTTCCTCGGCCCGCCGCACGGTATTCCAGCTCGGCCCGCCTGGCTCCCTCCGTCCCTTTATCCACCACCCGGGACGTGTTGGTTTTTCCATCTTTCAACAGGAAATCCACAAAGTTACCCACATTATCCACAAGTTTTCCACATACGATTGCCATGTAATATTTTTCCATTTCCCCGTTCTGAACCTGCCTGCTTAAAGAAGCTGCGGCCTGTCTGGTCTTCGCGTAGACCATGACGCCTCCCACCGGCTTGTCCAGCCTGTGGATAACTCCCACATAAGGTTCCTCACGTTTTCCAGACTGGTTCGTGGATAATTTGTGGATATGTTTTTTGATCTCGCTCACCATATCCGGCTCCAGTTTTCTCGTGGACTGGGACTCCAGACCCACCGGCTTTTCCGCCACGATGATACTTTGATCTTCAAATAAAATATTCAGCATATCTCCGGCACCTCTTGACTTTCCGCATACGCAGTAGTATAGTATAAGAAATTTTATAATGTAGTTTTGATTACTACATGTAATAGTTATGTTTTTCCACCTTAAAAGGAGGCGTTTTTTATGAAATTTCACATAAAAGATCCCGGCAGCGCCATCACCCATTTCATCGGCATGGTCCTGGCCTTTTTCTCCGCCTTTCCTCTGCTTGTCAAGGCAGCTGCGGAACCGGGAAAGCTCCATGTGACCGCCCTGGCCATTTTTATCGTCAGTATGATTTTACTATATGCGGCCAGCACCGTCTACCATACCCTGGATATTTCTCCCAGGATCAACAAGCTGCTCAAAAAGATCGACCATATGATGATCTTCGTGCTCATCGCCGGCACCTACACTCCCGTGTGTCTGATCACCTTAGGTGACTCCACCGGCTGGCACCTGCTGGGTCTGGTGTGGGCCATCGCCGCGGCCGGAATCCTGATCAAAGCTTTCTGGGTGACCTGCCCCAAATGGTTTTCTTCCATGATCTACATCGCCATGGGCTGGGTCTGCGTCCTGGCCATGAAAAAGATCATCGCGGCTCTTCCCCCGGCGGCCTTCGGCTGGCTGCTGGCGGGCGGCATCATCTACACCATCGGCGGCGTCATTTACGCCCTCAAGCTGCCGCTCTTTAATTCCAGGCACAAAAACTTCGGCAGCCACGAGATCTTCCACCTGTTTGTCATGGGCGGAAGCCTCTGCCACTATATCGTGATGTACCAGTTTGTAGCCTGAATGGCCGGGATATTAGCCCCCGGATCCCTCCGGCGTTCGGCGCAGCGCATTTTCCATCATTTATATCATTGCATACAAAAGGACCCCGCAGGCGGAAATATTTCTCAGAAACATTTCGCTCCCGCCTGCGGGGTCCTTTTGTATGTCTGTTTTCACCGGTCAGATAAGGAATATCCTATCCGAAGATTCTCCATCCGCAGATGAAGTTGCTTCTCCACCAGGAGCTTAAGCTCCTCTCCACCACGCAGCCGTGGCTGGAAGAAGCGTCGATCACCGTGCCGCCGCCGGAACAGATTCCCACATGGCCGCTCACGACCACAATATCGCCCGCTCTCAGATCATTAAAGCTGGTGACCTTCTGATACCTTCCCGGACTTCTCCAGCCGGAGGAGGTCAGGTAGCTCTGGCTCACTCCGGAATTATTCAGGCACCAGTACACAAAGCCGGAGCAGTCGAAGGAATTCGGTCCCTTCGCTCCCCATACATAGGGGCTTCCGATCTTGGATCTGGCGACAGAAATCAGTCTGCTGACTCCTGAGCTGTCGTTTACCACCGCTCCGCCGCTGCCGGAAGAGCCTTTTGATCCGCCGCCGGAGGAACCGGAAGAACCTCTGCCGGAGGAGCTGCCGCCGGAAGAAGAACCTCTGCCGGAGGAAGAACTGCTGGAGCCGGACGGAGCGCGCCGCACATTGTCTCCCGTCAGCTTCGCCATGGTCTGCACGCCTACCATACCGTCCACACCCAGGCCGTTCTGCCGCTGGAAGGACCGCACTGCATCCTCTGTGATCTCCCCGTAATAGCCTGTGGCGTTGGCGGAGGAGAGATATCCGTATTTCGCCAGCAGCTGCTGCACTCTCTTCACGTTCTCATCCTCATCGCCGAGGGAAAGACCATTGGGAACCGCATTGCCGCTGTTTAACACTTCTCTGGTGGACGGGCCCAGATAGCCGTCCACGACCAGGTTGTTCCTGGACTGGAAACGCCGCACTGCTACAGTGGTGTCATCCCCGTAGGTGCCGTCCGGATCCGTAGTCAGATAGCCCAGAGCCTGCAGCCGTTCCTGACAGGCCAGCACTACCTCGCTCTTCTCTCCGTATTCCAGCATGTTCGGCTTGATTTCGTCGCTGTAGAGCAGGTTCATCACCTGTCTTCCTACCTTGCCGTCCTCCTTTAAGCCGTTCATCTGCTGCAGCTTCAGCACAGCCTGCTCCGTGGAATCTCCGAAATATCCCGTCACCTGGTCAGCGCTTGCCAGATATCCAAGCTCGTAGAGACGTCCCTGGATCTGCTGGATATCGTCGCCCTTGACTCCCTTCGACACGGCATAATACTTGGCGTCGGGGGAGAGAATGGCCATCAAAGTGTCCTGGCCCACAACTCCGTCCTCCGTCAGGCCGTTCTGTCTCTGGAAATGCTTCACGGCGCTGGCCGTCACATCCCCGTAGTACTCCGTAGGCTCATCGTTGTCCATAAAGCCCAGCTCCATCAGCCGTTCCTGGAGAACCGCCACGATCGGATGCTCGACGCCGACCCGCAGATAATCCGGTATCGGGTCCGTCTCCTCCACAGTTTTTAGATCGGGAAACAGCGGTCCGTCCGGGGTCATGGGCGCAATTTCCGGCGCCGCCGTCTCATCCTTCGGTTCCAGATCCGGCGCCGCCGTCACTACCACTGGCTTATTTCCTGTCCCGCAGGAAGAAAGGCATGGCAAAAAAGCCAAAGCAGTCACGATCAGTCCTGCTTTCACACATTTATCTATATTCATGGTATATACCTCGTTTTATCTTCATCTCGTCGAATTAAGGTATATTTTAGCATACCTTGACAGAAAAAGAAAATAGCAATTTACATAATTTTTTCTTTCAATTAACAGTTCAGACGTGCATCTTCTTGCCCGGCCAATAAGCCGGACAAGAAGCATCGGATGTCCATCCGATGTGTAAACAGAGGGGAAAACTTACTTACAAGCGAGCTTGACGTCAGTTTTCCCCTCTGTTTACCCGCCGTCTGAAC
>DWWL01000022.1 GCA_019119775.1 Candidatus Lachnoclostridium pullistercoris
CACATGATGGCAACGCCCTCACGAACGTCGTTGGCGCCGTAGCAGTTTACCTTTGCTCTCGGGCCGTCGGAGTAAGCCTTGCGGAATACTTCCTTCAGCTCGCCGGTGTAGTAGTCATACTGAGTCTCCACGTAGGTGAAGCCGTTGATTCTGGCGATGATCTGAGCAGCGTCCTTTCCAAGACCGTTTAAGATAACGCGCAGCGGTTTTTTACGAACCTTGTTTGCCTTCTCAGCGATACCGATTGCGCCCTCTGCAGCTGCGAAGGACTCGTGGCCGGCTAAGAAGCAGAAGCAGTCGGTTTCCTCTTCCAGAAGCATTTTGCCCAGGTTTCCATGGCCCAGACCAACTTTTCTCTGGTCAGCAACGGATCCGGGAATACAGAAAGCCTGAAGTCCCTCACCGATAGCTGCTGCAGCGTCTGCGGCTCTGCGGCAGTCCTTCTTGATGGCGATAGCTGCGCCTACAATGTATGCCCAGCAGGCGTTCTCGAAGCAGATCGGCTGGATCTTCTTCACCTGATCGTATACTTCCAGGCCTGCATCCTTTGTGATTTTCTCAGCCTCCTCAATGGAAGCAATGCCATAGCTGTTTAATACAGAATTGATCTTGTCAATTCTTCTCTCATATGACTCAAATAATGCCATGATTTATTATCCTCCTTAATACGTCGATCAAATTGTTTCTATCAAAAAAGCGAAGCTGGCGGATTATTCCTTTCTCGGGTCGATGATCTTCACAGCGTCGGCTACACGGCCGTACTGACCCTGAGCAGCCTTGTAAGCCTCGTTGGGCTCCATGCCGTTCTTGATGTTGTCGGTCATCTTTCCGAGGTTCACGAACTGATAGCCAATAATCTGATCGTCGGCATCCAGAGCAATGCCGGTTACATAGCCCTCAGCCATTTCCAGATAGCGGGGACCTTTCTTCAGAGTGCCGTACATGGTACCAACCTGAGAACGAAGTCCCTTGCCCAGATCCTCCAGGCCGGCGCCGATGGGCAGACCTTCCTCAGAGAATGCGCTCTGAGATCTTCCGTATACGATCTGTAAGAATAATTCTCTCATAGCAGTATTGATTGCATCACATACCAGGTCTGTGTTCAGAGCCTCCAGAACAGTTCTTCCCGGCAGAATTTCAGCTGCCATGGCTGCAGAGTGAGTCATGCCGGAGCAGCCCAGAGTCTCAACCAGTGCTTCCTGGATGACGCCTTCCTTCACATTCAGGGTCAGCTTGCAGGCACCCTGCTGGGGAGCGCACCAGCCTACACCGTGGGTAAGACCGGAAATGTCTTTTACTTCCTTTGCCTGCACCCATTTGGCTTCTTCCGGAATCGGCGCCGCACCATGATTGACCCCCTGTGCCACTTTGCACATTTTCTCTACTTCATGTGAATAAATCATGTTTAAAACTCCTTTCAGATATGTAATTGAGAAGTATTCTCAAAATATGGGAGATTGTTAAAACAATCACGCCATACCTAGTATCATTTTCTCACAAAATGTCGATTTCGTCCATACCTTTTTTGTTCCGGCGGCGAGAAAAAGTGTAGGTTCCGGCAGCGAGAAAAAGGGATGGATTTTCCGGGGCGCGGCGGCAGCTCTATTTTTGGACGGAAGTCTGCCTCGGCTGGATATTTTTTCGGCGATTTTTCCGGCAGAACTGATGGAAGAATCCCAGCAGAAACGATGAAAAAATCCCGGCAGGACGATGGGAAAATCCTGGCAGAAATTATGGGAAAAATCCCGCCAGAAACGGCGAAAAAATTGCTTCGGCCGGTTTTTCATCAGAGAAGATGATGGTATAATAAAAACAAATAAAAACAGGAGGGAGATTTATATGAGCTTTAGAAACGATTTTCTCTGGGGCGGCGCAGTGGCGGCCCACCAGCTGGAGGGCGGCTACCGGGAAGGCGGCAAGGGACTGAGCATTATGGACGTGACCACGGCGGGCGATCATAAGACTCCGAGAAGAGTGACAGATGGAATTGTGGAGGGAGAAAATTACCCGAATCACGAGGCCATTGATTTCTACCATCATTATAAGGAAGACATTGCCCTGTTTGCCCAGATGGGCTTTAAATGCTTCCGCACCAGCATCGCCTGGACCAGAATCTTCCCGAACGGAGACGAGGAGACACCGAACGAGGAAGGACTCAGATTTTACGACGATCTGTTTGATGAGTGCCTAAAATACGGCATCCAGCCGGTGATCACCCTGAGCCATTTTGAGATTCCCCTTCACCTGGTGCAGGCGTACGGCGGATGGAGGAGCCGGAAACTGATCGACTTCTTTGTGCGCTTTGCGGTCACCTGCTTTGAGCGCTACAAAGACAAGGTAAAATACTGGATGACCTTCAACGAGATCAATAACCAGGCAAATTACAACGGCCTGTTCCAGCTGTTTTCTGATTCCGGGATTATTGCCGGCGAGGGAGAGGACGCGGAAAAGCTGATGTACCAGGCAGCCCACTATGAGCTGGTGGCCAGCGCGAAGGCCGTTGAAGAGGGAAAAAAGATCAACCCTGATTTCCAGATTGGCTGCATGATCGCCATGTGTCCTGTCTATCCGGCCACCTGCCGCCCGGAGGACATTCTCATGGCGGAGAAAGCCATGCAGAAGCGGTATTATTTCGCGGACGTCCATGTGCACGGCACCTATCCCCACAATATCACCGCCTACTGGAGACGGAAGGGCTGGGAGTTTGACGTGACGGAGGAAGATCTGGAGGCGTTGAAGAAGGGCACGGTGGATTACATCGGCTTCAGCTACTATCTGTCCTACTGCATCGAGGAGAAGGAGAACAACCCGTATTACGATTACCATGAGGATACGGATCTGGTTCCCAACAAATATCTGAAGGCCAGCGACTGGGGATGGCAGATCGATCCGGTGGGACTGCGCTACAGCCTGAACTGGTTCACAGACCGCTACCCCGTTCCCCTGTTTATCGTGGAGAACGGCCTGGGAGCCTACGACAAGGTGGAGGAGGACGGCTCCATCAACGACGACTACCGCATCGACTATCTGCGCAGCCACATCAAAGAGATGAAAAAGGCAGTGGAGGAGGACGGAGTGGACCTGATCGGCTACACGCCCTGGGGCTGCATCGACCTGGTCAGCGCCGGCACGGGAGAGATGGACAAGCGCTACGGCTTTATCTATGTGGACAAGCACAATGACGGCACGGGAGATCTTCACAGAAGCAAAAAGAAATCTTTTGACTGGTACAAAAAAGTGATCGAGAGCAACGGGGAGTGCCTGGAGTAGAGAACGGATTTCCCGAGGAAAAAAGGAGACAGAATTTTCTGCCTCCTTTTCTCTATTTTGGAGATGGAAAATTATTTTTCAGAATATGGCAGGACAGAAAAGGTTGATTCAGGGAATTGCTGAAACTGCAATTCAATGGTATAATAAATTACTATAGGTTGGAAAAAGAAAGGGTTTTCACCCCAAACGGCGGTGAACATCCTGTAAGCAAGGAGGAAAAGGTATGGATAACAAGGAATTTGTGAGCAGGGCCGTAGAGGCGAAGCGGGATGAGATCGTAAATGTCAGCGATCAGATCTTTAATTACGCCGAGACGGGTTTTCATGAGTTTAAGACGGCAAAACTTTACGAGGAAGTTCTGAAAAAAGAGGGCTTTCAGGTGGAGATGGGACTGGCCGGCATGCCGACGGCGTTCAAGGCCCAGTACGGAGAGGGAAAACCGGTGGTAGGCTTCTTGGCTGAGTACGACGCTCTTCCGGAGCTGTCCCAGAAGGGCGGCTGCACCATGAGAACTCCTGCGGAGGGAGACAATCCTGACGGCCACGGCTGCGGCCACAACCTGCTGGGAGCCGGAACTTTAGCGGCTGCTCTGGCGGTAAAGGCATATCTGGAGGAAAATCCCGGAAAAGGAACGGTAGTGCTGTTTGGCTGCCCCAGCGAGGAGAAGGGAAACGGCAAGACGATCATGGCAAGAGACGGCGTGTTCGACTGTCTGGACGTGGCCTTCACCTGGCACCCGGGGGATGTGAACTGCGTGGCCACCTATTCCACTCTGGCCAACGTGAGCGTGTTCTTCCGCTTTAAGGGCGTGACCTCCCACGCGGCGGCTGCTCCGGAGGTGGGCCGTTCTGCCCTGGACGCGGCGGAGCTGATGAGCGTAGGCGTCAACTACCTGCGGGAGCACATTATCTCCGACGCCAGGATCCACTACGCTTACCGCGACGTGGGCGGCATTGCTCCCAACGTGGTGCAGGGCCACAGCTGCGTGCACTATTTTGTGCGTGCCCCCAAATCCTGGCAGGTACAGGAGATCTACAAGAGGGTGATCGACGTGGCAGAGGGAGCGGCGAAGATGACCGGAACGGAGATGACCTACGAGCTTTACGCCGGCCTTTCCGACTACATTCCCAATCATGTGCTCTCCCAGGTTCTCCAGGAGTCCATGGAGGAGATCGGAGCACCTGATTTTGACGAGAATGACTTCGCGCTGGCGAAGAAATTCTTCTTTGAGACAGCCACTGAGTCTGAGCTGGAGGCTAAAAAGGCGGCTCTGAAAAAGAAATTCGGCGCGGAGAACTTAGAAAAGATTCTGGAACATCCGCTGCACACAGAGATCGCGCCTCTGACCTGGACCGGCGCCGTTCTTCCCGGCTCCACCGATGTGGGAGACGCCAGCTATGTGGTGCCCACGGCACAGCTTTCCGAGGCCACGGCGACTCTGGGAACAGCGGGCCACACCTGGCAGATGACGGCTCACGGCAACACGGAGATTGCCCACAAGGCTATGCTCGCGGCGGGCAAATCCATGGCCCTGGCGGGAATCAAGGTGATGGAAGATCCGGAGCTTGTGAAGAAGGCCAGAGCCGAGTGGATGGAAGAGACAGGCGGCGTTTACGAGTGCCCCATCCCCAAGGAGATCGGACCCCGTCTGGAAGAATAATACATATCATATCAGGAGGAAATAAGAAATGTCACATTTAGATATTGCGAACAGCTCCGCGATGGCGATCCTGTGCGGGATCACGATCCTCATCGTGCTTCTGCAGCCGGTGCTCTTTATCTTTGCCGCTGTAAAGCGCTCCAAAGAGCTGAATATGTCAAAAGAGGAGCTGAAGGAGGCCGCCACCAGCAGCGCGGTGTTCTCCATCATCCCGTCCCTGCCCATTATCATCAGCTACCTGATTCTGGTGCCCTCTCTGGGACGCTACTTCCCCTGGCTGCGCTTAAGCGTGGTGGGCTCCGCGTCCTATGAGACGATGGCGGCCAACATGGCGGCGGAAGCCTTCGGCCTGGAGTCCATCTCCGTTCCCAACATTCCGGTGGACGTATTTGTGTCCATCGTGTTCGTGGTAACGGTGGGAATCCTGGGAGGAAATATTTTCAACGTGTTCTTCTTAAAGACCTACGACAAAAAAGTGGAGTCCCTGAAGAATAAGAATGCGAAGCTGGTTCCGGTGATCACCACGGCCATGTTCCTGGGACTTTACGGAACCATGACGGCTCCCCATATCACCAATTTCACCGACATTCCGGCAGTGACAGCTATCGCCGGAGCCGGCATTGCGGCTCTGATCTTTGACCGCCTGGCGCGGAAAGTGAAGAGACTGAAGGAATTTGCCTTCCCCCTGAGCATGATTGTGGGAATGCTGGCGTCCTGCGTAGTGAACGCGATGATCGTATAGGAGGGAGCAGAACATGAGCGAGAAGAGTTTTTATACAAGAATCCATAACCTGGGAAGAATCACGGTAATTTTGGCCCTGATCTGTTTTATGGCGGTGCCTTTCGGCCTGTCAATCGTGTATGACCAGCCGTTAAACATTGCGTCCTGCGTGGAAAACGGAGCGCCGATCTTCCTCACCTTTGCCATCTCCGGCATCTGTGAGAACCTGTCATTCATGCCGATCATCGGCAGCGGCGCCCTCTACATGGCCTGCGTGACCGGAAACGTGAGCAACATGAAGATCCCGGCGGCGGTAAACGCCATGGAAGTGGCCGGCTACGCCCCCGGAACAGAGAAGGCGGATGTGATCTCCATCATCGCGGTGGCCGCGTCCACCTTTGTGACTACGGCGATCGTATTTCTGGGAATGCTGTTTCTGGCGCCCCTGTTTGAGCCGATCTACAACACCCCGTTTCTGCAGCCGGCGTTTGCCAACATGGTGCCGGCACTGATGGGCGCCCTGGTAGTTCCCAACGTGGTGAAGGCCCCCAAGCAGGCGATCGTGCCGATTATTCTTCCGATCGTGGTGATCTTTATTGTGGGAAGAACCTTCTTCTCCAGCTACCAGAGCTACATTATGATGGTGGTGATTATTTTCTCCGCCCTGTACTCTTATGCGCTGCACAAGAAGGGAATCATCTGACCGGACTGTGAAAAGTGACCGCCTTCGGCGGAAATAATCTCGGAATTCAAAACTGGCATGGTTTAAAAAATGCTTTCTGGCTATTTTAAACCGTGCCAGTTTTGTTATACTTCTCATTACACAGAAAGAATCTTCCGCCGGCAGGCACGGCGGATCCATGAGAAATCAAAAGGGAGGTATACACATATGAAACGAATCATAACTCTTCAGGACATTTCCTGCGTAGGACGCTGCTCCATCACGGTGGCGCTGCCGGTGATCTCCGCCATGGGCGTGGAGTGCGGCATCCTGCCCACAGCGGTGCTGTCCACCCACACCATGTTTAAGAATTTTACCTGCAAGGATCTGTCTGACCAGATTGAGCCCATTTCCGACGTGTGGGAGAAGGAGCAGATCACATTTGACGGCATTTACACCGGCTATCTGGCTTCCGCCGAGCAGTGCGGGCAGGTGTGCCGGTTCTTCGACCGGTTCTCCAACGAAAGCAACCTGACGCTGGTGGATCCGGCCATGGCGGACAACGGAAAACTCTACGCGGCCTTCGGGGAGGATTTTCCGGCGGCGATGGCGAAGGTGTGCGCCAAGGCGGATGTGATCCTTCCCAATATCACGGAAGCCAGCCTGCTGACGGGAATGCCCTACAAAACGGAGTATGACGAGGCCTACATCCATGAGCTTCTGGAGCGGCTTCTGGATCTGGGCTGCAAAACGGCGGCCCTGACGGGAGTCAGCTATGAGCCGGATAAGCTGGGAGTGGCCTACCTGGACAGAGATGGAAAGGAATTTTCCTATTTTACGAGAAAATGTGAGCAGAGCTACCACGGCACCGGCGATCTCTACGCCGCGACAGTGCTGGGCGGCCTGATGAGAGGGCTGGATCTGGGCGAGTCCCTGGCCCTGGCGGCAGATTTCATCGTGCTCTGCATCGACGCTACCGCAGCGTCCAGCAGCGCCAGATGGTACGGCGTGGAGTTTGAGTCCCAGATCCCGCAGCTCTGCCGGATGCTGGAGGAGCGGCTGAAAAAGTAAATCCCGGGATCTTGTCTTTTGCCCTATTCTGTGTTAGGATAGCAGAATATCGAGTTAAGAGCAGCCGGTGCCGCCGGCAGGCAGAAGAAAGAGGAGAGTCCGATCTGAGGGAAGCTGCCGGCGGGTAAAAGGGAAACAGGTGCAAATCCTGTGCGATCTCGTCACTGTAAGTAGGGAGCCCGCGGTCAATGTCGCTGACAGCCACTGATTTTCGCAAGTTGGGAAGGCGGCCGCGGGTGAAGATATACGAGCCAGGAAACCTGCCGTCTGCTGGTACGGGAATGTATCGTTCCAGATCACGAGTAATTGATTGTACCGGCCCGCGGCATTCTGGCTGCGGATTTCTGACTCAGACGGCGGCAGATACAGGGCGGACCGAATGCGAACGGGCAGACGGCCGCAGAAAATAGATAAAACTGTCAGTTTGGGCCCATTTTCATCAGGTACGGAGTGAACTTCCCGACCTTTCCGATATGAGATCAGAAACGGATCAGGAGGAAGAACAGATGAAATTGGGAAAACTGGCAGTTTTATTTGCGCGTGCAGAGAGTCGGACGGACATGGAGGCATGTCCGTCCGGCGGCTGCCGCGAGGGACAAATACCCCGCAGCTTGCTGCGGGGTATTTGTCTTGCCTCGGCGGTCCTGACGGCGGGAATGCTGGCGGGCTGCAAAACCGGGGCTGCCCCGGAAAAGACGAAAGAGGAGAGAGAAGCAGAGGAGGAGACAGATTTGGAAGAGATGAGCACGGCGGCGCAGACAGAGGCGGATGAGGAGAATTACAATACGGGAGATGCGTCCCTGGATGATCCCAGAAACGGAGACGGGATCGGAGAAAATGAGCTTTTGGTGGTCAGCTTCGGCACCAGCTACAACGACAGCCGCAGGCTGACCATCGGGGCAGTGGAAAAGGCTGTGGAGGAGGCATTTCCGGAGTATTCTGTGAGAAGGGCGTTCACCAGCCAGATCATCATCGATCATATAAAGTCCCGGGACGGCGTGGCCATTGACAACGTGCGCGAGGCACTGGAGCGGGCAGCGGACAACGGAGTGAAAAAGCTGGTGATTCAGCCCACCCATCTGATGAACGGCCTGGAGTACACAGATCTGGTCAATGAGGCTGCGGAGTATTCGGACGCGTTTGAGCGGGTGGCGGTGGGAGAACCGCTGCTCACCTCCGACGAGGATTTCCAGGCAGTGATGGAGGCGGTGACAGACGCCACGGCAGAGTATGATGACGGGGAGACGGCCATCTGCCTGATGGGACACGGCACGGAGGCGGAGTCCAACCAGGTGTACGCCAAAATGCAGGAAGTTCTGTCCGGCGCCGGGTATGACAATTACTTTGTGGGCACGGTGGAGGCGGAGCCGGATCTTGAGGATGTGCTGGCTGCCGTACAGGCCGGAGACTATAAAAAGGTGGTGCTCATGCCGCTCATGGTGGTGGCGGGCGATCACGCCAACAACGATATGGCCGGCGATGAGGAGGATTCCTGGAAGACTGTCTTTGAAAATGCAGGCTACGACGTCACCTGCCTGGTAAAAGGACTGGGCGAGCTCACGGCGATTCAGCAGCTGTTTGCGGAGCATGCCCGCGCGGCGGCGGAAAGCCTGGAGAGGTGAGGCGCCCTATGAAAATAGAGAAGATGAAGAAGATGTGGGCGGCGGCTTTCCTGGCCGCCGCGGTGGGAACAGCCGGATTGTCCGCGTGCAGCGGACATCCGGCTGCGGAGAACGGTCAGACCGAAGCCGGGAGCGAAACCGCCGGGACGGAGAAAACGCAGGCCGGCGCCGAAAGCGAAACCGCCGGGACAGAGAGCGCCCAGGCCAGCGCCGAAAGCGAAGCCGCCGGGGCAGAGAGTACTCAGGCCGGCGCCGGTGAGAATTCGTCTCCGGCGGACGCTCAGACCCGGCAGACCTCCTCTTTAAAGGACGGCGTCTACCACATTCAGGTGGATTCCAGCTCCAGCAAATTCAGGATTACGGACTGCCTGCTGACCGTGGAGGACGGAACCATGAGCGCGGTGATGACCATGGGAGGAACCGGCTATCTGAAGGTGTTTATGGGAACGGGCGAGGAGGCGGAGAAGGCCCCGGAGGAGGCATTTATCCCGTTTACGGAACAGGCGGACGGCACTCATGCCTTCCAGGTTCCGGTGGAGGCCCTGGATCAGGAGATCCCCTGCAGCGCTTTCAGCAAAAGGCGGGAGAAATGGTACGACCGGACACTGGTATTCCGCTCCGACTCTCTGCCAGCGGAGGCCTTTGAAGACGGATCTTTTGCCACGGCGGAGAGCCTGGGCCTGGAGGACGGCAGTTACCAGGTGGAGGTGACGCTGGAAGGCGGCTCCGGCCGGACATCTGTGGAGTCTCCGGCGGCGCTGCGGGTGGAAAAGGGCCTCGCGTGGGCGACTGTGGTGTGGAGCAGTTCCAATTACGATTACATGATCGTGGATGGAGAGCGCTTTGATCCGGCGGAAGGGGAGGAAACTTCCACATTTGAGATTCCTGTGGCGGCATTTGACAAAAAGATGGAAGTGAAGGCGGATACAGTGGCGATGAGCGTGCCCCACGAGATCTCCTACACTCTGACGTTTGATTCTGACACGGTGGAGGCGGCCCCATGAGACGGCGCGGCCTGAAAGCGGCCGCGCTGGCAGCGGGACTTGCCATTTTTCTGGCATCCGGCTGCGCCGGCGGCGGGCAGAACGGGGCGGCCGCTGAGGGAGAGGAACACGGGCAGGCGGAGAGATCCGCTCCCGCTCCTCGGTGGGACTCTATGGCCGTCCAGGGATCCATGGATCTAAAGTATGCGGAACAGTTTTCGGTGGATTATTATGAAGGCGGATACACCCTGATCTCAATTAAAGACAGCGGAACCTGGCTGACGGTGCCGGAAGGCTGTGCCGTTCCGGAGGGGCTGCCGGAGGAAATTTCCGTGATCTCTCAGCCCCTGGATCACATTTATCTGGCGGCCACATCCGCGATGGATCTGTTCGCCGGCCTGGACTGCGTGGACCGGATCACCTTATCCGGGACTGCTGCCTCTGGCTGGTATATTGAGGAGGCCAGGCAGGCCATGGAGTCCGGACAGATGAAATATGCCGGAAAGTACAATGCCCCCGACTATGAGAGAATCCTGGCGGACGGATGTGAGCTGGCGGTGGAGTCCACCATGATTTTCCACGTTCCGGAGGTGAAGGAACAGCTGGAACGTCTGGGGATCCCGGTGCTGGTGGAGCGGTCCAGCTACGAGAGCCATCCCCTCGGGCGGATGGAGTGGATCCGCCTGTACGGCGTGCTTCTGGGAAAGGAGCAGGAGGCGGATGCGGTTTTTCAGGAGAAGACAGCCGCTCTGGAAGGAGTGCTTGAGGATGAGGCTGCGGGGAAAACGGCGGCCTTTTTCTATATCAATGGAAACGGGGCCGTGAATGTGCGCAAATCCGGGGACTATGTGGCCAAAATGATCAGAATGGCGGGAGGCATCTATGTGCCGGAAGATGCAGGCGGGGAGGAGAATGCCCTTTCCACCACGAATATGCAGATGGAATCATTTTACGCGGCGGCAAAAGACGCGGATGTGCTCATCTACAACAGCACCATAGAAGGGGAGCTGACGAGCCTGGACCAGCTGCTGGAAAAAAGCAGCCTGCTGGCAGATTTTAAGGCGGTAAAGGAGGGAAATGTCTGGTGCACAGGAAAGAATTTGTTTCAGGAAACGCTGGGGCTGGGAGACATGATCCGGGATCTCCATCTGGTATTTACAGAGGAGGACCCGGCGGCCGAAAGCCTGACTTATCTGCACCGTCTCCGCTGAGAAGAGGGAAAAGAACGGGGCTGGTGTTTGTCTTTCTGGCCGGGGCGGTTTTGGCCCTGGCCGTGTGGAACATATGCTCCGGGAGCGTGGCCGTGGCCCCGGAAGATGTGTTCCGGACGCTGGCCGGAAAGGAGATGGACGTGACAGTCCGCCGCATCATCTGGGATCTGCGCCTGCCCCGGGCAGCTGCGGCCGCCATTCTGGGCGGCGCCCTCTCCGTGTCAGGATTTCTCCTGCAGACATTTTTTGCCAATCCCATCGCCAGTCCCTTTGTGCTGGGCATTTCATCCGGCGCGGAGCTGGCGGTTTCTTTTTTAATGATCGCCTGCCTGGGGAGAGGAACGGCGGTCAGTTCTCTGACCATGATCTCCGGCGCGTTCGCCGGGGCTCTGGCGGCCACAGGGCTGGTGCTCCTTCTGTCCGGCCGGGTGAAAAACATGGCGTCCCTCGTCATCTGCGGTGTCATGATGGGCTATATCTGTTCCGCGGTGACAGATCTGGCGGTCACTTTTGCGGATGACGCGGACATTGTCAATTTAAAGAGCTGGTCTATGGGCAGTTTTTCCGGGATCTCCTGGGAGAATGTAAAGGTCATGGCCGCCGTGGTCTTTCCGGCCCTGATCCTGGTATTTTTCCTGTCAAAGCCCATGAGCGTCTACCGCCTGGGCGAGGTGTACGCGGAGACGGCGGGAGTGAATGTCCGCCGGTTCCGGACAGAGCTGATCCTGCTCTCCAGCCTGCTCTCCGCCTGCGTGGTGGCCTTTGCCGGGCCGGTTTCCTTTGTGGGGATCGCGGTCCCTCATCTGATAAAACGGCTGCTCCGATCGGCGGAGCCGGCCGCCGTGATCCCCGGCTGTTTTTTGGGAGGCGCGGCCTTCTGCCTGCTCTGCGACCGGATCGCCCGCACGCTGTTTGCCCCGGCGGAGGTGAGCATCAGCTCGGTGACGGCGGTGTTCGGAGCGCCTGTGGTGATCGCAGTGATGGCCGGAAGAAGAAAGGGACGGGAAATGTGAAATGGAAAGTTATCTGAAAACAGATCATATGGCGGTGGGATACGGGAAAATGGTTCTGCTGCGGGAGATCTGCCTGCATGTGCGGCCGGGAGAGATTGTCACTCTCATCGGCCCCAACGGGGCGGGAAAATCGACCATATTAAAGAGCATTATCGGACAGTTAAAGCTCATGGGAGGCCGGGTGTATTTGGGCGGCAGCCGGGCAGAGCAGCTGACGGCAAAGGAGCGGGCCAGGCGCGTGTCTGTGGTGATGACGGACCGGGTGCGGCCGGAGATGATGACCTGCCGGGATGTGGTGGCTGCCGGGCGATATCCTTATACGGGCCGCCTGGGAATTTTGTCCGGAAAGGACCGGGCCGCGGTGGACGAGGCCCTGGCTCTGGTGCAGGGGACAGATCTGGCGGACATGGAATTTCAGAAGGTGAGCGATGGACAGAAGCAGAAGATCCTGCTGGCCAGGGCTATCTGCCAGGAGCCGGAGCTGATGGTGCTGGATGAGCCGGCCACCTATCTGGATATCCGCCACAAATTGGAACTGCTCACGGTGCTGAAGCGGCTGGCGGGAGAAAAGAAAATGGCGGTCCTCATGTCCCTGCATGAGCTGGACATGGCGCAGAGAATCTCGGACTATGTGGTCTGCACCGGCGGCGGAGAGATCCGGTGCTGGGGAAGGCCGGAAGAAATCTTCACTTCCTCTGTGATCGGAGAGCTCTACGGGCTGGAGGAGGGAACGTACCTGCCGGAATACGGCTGCCTGGAATTTCCTCCCCCGAAGGGCAAGCCAGAAGTGTTCGTCATAGGCGGACAGGGGAAGGGAATCCCCGTCTACCGCCGTCTGCAGCGGGAAGGGATTCCATTTGCCGCCGGAATTTTGTATGATAATGATATGGATGTTCCCGCGGCCAGGGCGCTGGCGGCGGAGGTCATCTGCGCGGAGGCATTTGAACCCATAAGCGAGGAGACGTACCGGAGAGCAGAGGCGGTGATGGATTCCTGCCGTCAGGTGATCTGCTGCCTGGACCGGTTCGGAACCTTCGGGGAGGCCAACCGCCGCCTGGCGGAGCGGGGGCGGGAGAAGATGACAGGAACAAAAATCAGCTTATAACACAGAAAAACAGCGGAAGGAGAAGGATCATGCGGATAGGAATTGCGGGAAACGGATCGATCGTCCGGAGATTTTTAAAGGACGCGTCAGGCGCGGAGACAGTAAAGACCACGTCCATCTGCGTGCGGGAGCGGAGCCGGGACAAAGGAGAGGAACTGGCCCGGGAGTACGGGATGAAGGTCTATACAGATTATGAAGAGTTTCTGAGAGAAGGAGACATGGACACGGTCTATGTGGGGCTGATCAACACCCAGCACTATCCTTATGCGAAGCAGGCTCTTCTGGCGGGAAAGCATGTGATCTGTGAGAAGCCTCTGACGGTGACGGCGGCCCAGGCCAGGGAGCTGGCCGCCCTTGCGGAGGAGAAAAAACTGTTTTTGTGGGAGGCTTTTAAACTGCCCTGGGGCACCATTCTGCCGGCGGTGAAAGAGCATGTAAAAGAGCTGGGACCGGTGCGCATGGTGCAGTGCAGCTACTGCCGCGCGGGAAAAGCCTATGAGGAATATCTGGCCGGCGCTGTGCGGCCGGTTCTGGATCCGGCCTGCGCAGGGGGAAGCCTGTACGATGTAAACGTGTATAATCTCCATTTTGTCATGAGCCTGTTCGGCGTCCCGAAAAAGGTCTGTTACACCGCCAATCAGGGGCGAAACGGCGTGGACACCTCCGGAACCGCCATTTTACAGTATGACGGGTTCCTGGCGGTGTGCACGGCGGCCATGGACTGCAGCAGCGACAATTTCTGCATGATCCAGGGAGAAAAGGGCTGGATCCGCACAGAAGGCCCCATCAGCTCCGCCTCCCGGGCTATTCTCTGCCTGGGCGGGGAGGAGAAGGTGATTGCCCTGCAGCCGGAAAAGGGCAGCCTTCGGCCGGAGATTCAGGCCTTTGCCCGTCAGCTCCAGACGGGGGACCGGACGCCCTGTTATGAGATGTTAAAACACAGCGTCCAGGTGATGGAGGTCTTAGAGGCTCTGAGAGATCAGATTCCTGGCCGCCTCCCCTTCCTCGCTTAAGGGGCGGTATTTGGGCCAGGCCAGGATCCGGTAGTAATCTCTGGCCGCGCTCAATGGAAGGATCTGGCAGTCATCCTTCGGATCAGTCATGGACTCGGGGAGAAAGGTGATGCCGCTGCCGGCCCGCATCAGGTCCCTGGCAATCAGAAAATTATCCGCCTCGTAGACGGTCCCGGGATAAATGTGGGCGGCCTGCAGGAGTTCATCTTCCATCGGGCGGAAGGGGGAGGACGGTCCCAGCAGCACAAAGGGCAGGTCCTGTCCGTCCGCCAGAGATTTAAGACGCCGTTCCGGCCCGAGAAGAGAGAGGGGGATGGCAGCCGTCAGCCGGTCGGTCCCCAGGACCGTCTGGTTTAAGAGGGTATCTCCCGAGGCGAGGAGACATAAAAGCCCCATGTCCGCCAGATCGTTTAAGAGATACTGGCGGGCGGCAGCGGAGTCAGCGGGAAACAGATCAAACCGGGACCCGGGAAAGAGAGCCTGGAGACGGGGCAGGATCTGTTTGGCTGCGCCGGAAAAAAGCTGGTGGGAGGAGACGATCCGCAGGGACGCCCGCCTGGAGGTAAGAAGGTCGAGCCGGCGGTAAGTGTCGTCCCTCACTTGCAGAGCCTCCCTGGCATAGCGCAGGAAAATCTCGCCGGCCTCGGTGGGGATAAAACGGCCTCCCGTGCGCACAAACAGAGCACAGCCCAGCTCCTGCTCCTCCCTGGAGAGACGCTGGCTGAGGGCGGATGGGGAGATGAAAAACTGCCTGGCGGCTTTTGTGAGGGAGCCGGTTTCCGCCAGAGCCGTAAGGTATTCCAGTAAAGTCACATCCAAAGTTTCGTTTCCTCCTGTTCCATTTTTTTCTGCATATAGTAGGACGCGTAATTTCTCAGGTAGACGGGGGCGCCCCAGTTCTTCATGGTGAGGCAGATCAGGTACTGCTCCGCGTCGGTCAGACGGTGTCCCTGCTTCATGGCGATCCCCTGGTAGGCGATGAGCTTTGGGCGGAAGGAGTAGATGGAAATAGAGTCAGCCGGTGAAAAATAGGCTCTGGGGATCAGGGCGGCTCCGCATCCGTTGCGCACCATATCATAGAGAAGGGGAACCACGTTGGAGCGGAAGATGATGGAGGAAGTCAGGCCGGCTGCGCCCAGCAGGCGCATGATCGTGGAGTAATAGGAAGTCTCGGATTTGCTGACGAGTAAGGGCGTGCCGGTGAGCTGTTCTAAGCGGATGACAGGAAGGTCCGTCTCCGGCGTGACGCGGGAAGCGTCGTAGGAGAGAGGATGGCCCGGCGGGAGCATGAGCACCAGTTCCTCGTCGGCAATCTTGATAAATTCCAGATCCGGCAGGCTGATCTCCGTGGAGCCGTACAGGCTCAGGGTGATGGTTTCTTTTAAAAGAGCATCCTTCAGCTCGTTGTTGTGGCCGGAGACAAAGTCCAGATCGACTTCCGGGTATTTATTCCGGAAATCTGTGAAAATACAGGCAAAAGTCCTGGCTCCCCGGATGGGGCTGCCGCCCAGGATAATGGATTCTTTCAGCCCTTTTTTCGAGGCGGACAGGGCCCGCAGCATCTGATTTTTCAGCTGTATGATGCGGCGGCATCCGTCGAGATAAATTCTGCCGGCCGGGGTGAGGGTGAGGTGACGGCCGGAACGGATAAACAGGGGAGTCTTAAGCTCCTGCTCGAGGTCGGACAGCCAGTTGGTGAGCGCCGGCTGGGATACGCCCAGGCGGCGGGCGGCCCGGCTTAAAGATCCCTCATCCGCGATTGCGGCCATGTACTGCATATGGCGGATATTCATAGACATATGTCCTCATTTCTATAACTTTTTCTTAAATACTATATAAACAAATCGAGTTTGTCAAGAAAGCATGTATAGTTTATACTAAAAATATCCCGGGAACGTGAAAAAAGCAAACAATGTGACAAGAGTATGAAACGATAAGGAGCACAAAAATGGAAAATATGCAGTTATACATCGTACTGGCCATCACCGCCTTTATGATCATTTCATTTGTTGTGGGAAAGATTCCTTACGGCGTCACCACCATGACCTGCTGCGCTCTGCTGGCGATCACCGGTTACTA
>DWWL01000003.1 GCA_019119775.1 Candidatus Lachnoclostridium pullistercoris
TTCTCAAAGGAAGGGGACGGAGTCCTGCTCCTGACGCCGGTCTATTATCCCATGTACACGGCTATTCAGAAAAATAACCGAAAACTGGTAGACTGTCCGCTGATCAAAAACGGCGATACTTATGACATTGATTTTGACGATTTCGAGAAGAAACTCAGCGACGAGAATACCAAGCTCTTCCTCATGTGCAGTCCTCACAATCCCTGCGGAAGAGTGTGGAAGAGAGAAGAGCTGGAAAAGATTTCGGAACTCTGTCTGAAATATCACGTTCTGGTGATCGACGATGAGATCCACCACGATCTGATCATGCCGGGATATGAGCATACCGTGTTTGCCTCCATTTCAAAGGAGACGGAACAGAACTGCCTGGTGCTGACGGCTCCGTCCAAGACCTTCAACCTGGCCGGCCTTCAGACTTCCAATATTTTTGTTCCCAACGATCAGCTCCGGGCGCAGTTTATGGACTTCATGCTCTGCTCCAGCGCTAACCCCAAGTGCAACATTCTGGGCTACAAGGCATGTGAGCTGGCGTACAATCACTGCGGAGAGTGGCTGAAGGAGTGCATTTCGGTGATCAACCGCAACAAAGAAGTGGTAACCAGCTTCCTTGCGGAGCATTTCCCCCAGATCAAGGTCTGCGAGCTTCAGGCGACTTACCTGCTATGGATGGACTGGAATGGTCTGGGCCTGGATTATAAGGAGCTGGAGAGAATCAATCATGAAGAGGCAAGGCTGTTCTTCGACGAGGGCTATGTATTTGGAAAACAGGGAGAAGGATTTGAGCGCTGGAATCTGGCCTGCCCCACGAAGTACATCGAGGCGGCTCTGGACCGCATGGAAAAGGTATATTCCAAATATGTGAAATAAGAGGAATGTGAACAGGCTGTCCCGCCCCATCTGGACATGAAAAATATGCGCAGGGTGCGGATTAACGAAAAAATCCCCGGAAAACGATTTATGCAGAACCGTTTTCCGGGGATTGCTGTTTTAAAAGAAAAATCAGGATTCCGCCACTTTCTGCGCCACTTTCTCGGCTGCCCTGCGGCGGCTGCTCTCGTACACATGGCCGTAAATCACATCGTAGAGGCAGTAGGCCATGGTGATGGAGGCCAGGCCGTCGATGACGGAGTGCTGTTTTAAAAACACGGTGGAAAGGCAGATGGCTGTCATGGCGATAAAGGACGCCCGGTGAAGCCAGTGTTTTTCCTGAAGCCGTTCGCTGTTCATGATGGAAATGTGGACGCCGATGGAATTGTACACATGGATGCTGGGGAGCACGTTGGTACAGGTATCCGCATGCTGGATCATGGCCACCAGGGCGCAGAAAATATTTTTATCCGGGTCCACAGCGGGGCGGAAATCGGTGCCGTTGGGGTAAAAGGTGCAGATGAGCAGGCTGATGGTCATGCCTGTGAACAGGAAGGCGCACAGCCGGTAAAAATCGTGCTTATCCTTAAAGAAGAAGTACATCACCGTTCCGGCCACATAGATAAACCAGAACAGGTAGGGGATGATGAAATATTCGTTAAACGGAATGTAGTCGTCCAAAGATACGTGGATAATGTGATACTGAGTGGTCACAGTCCGCTCCAGGTAAAAGAACCATGGAAGATAGAGGAACACGTACAAGAGGACCCAGGCGTGTCTGTATTTGTGGATGATCCGTTTCATAACGCTGCACCTTTCCAGAAAATATTAAAAAAATTATAGCACAACCGCAAAACCAGTCAATAGAGTTTTAAAAAAGTTAATGAATTCGATAGAAATTTTACGTAATAGTTTAGACGGCGGGGAAACAGAGGGGGAAACTGGCGTCAAGCTCGCTTGTAAGTAAGTTTTCCCCTCTGTTTACACATCGGATGGACATCCGGTGCTTCTTGTCCGGCTTATTGGCCGGGCAAGAAGATGCCCGTCTGAACTGATACAATTCTACAGCCTTGCCGGGCGGCGGCAGAAGAGAAGGAAACTCCTTTTTCGGTTAGAGAACGAAAAACCTCCCCGGCCGTTCGCCGGAGAGGTTTTCTTAAGAAGTAGTAGCGGAAGGGAGATTTGAACTCTCGACACCACGGGTATGAACCGTGTGCTCTAGCCAACTGAGCTATTCCGCCATGTCAAATTCAAACGCTTAAATAGATTACCATGTTTTGGCGGGATTGTCAAGGAAAAACGCAGGAAAAAATGAAAAATATGAAAAAATACAGTCCCTTCGATTGAAAGGATACTCTGATCCTGAAAACCGAAGGGACTGCTTTTTTCTTTAGTCAACCAGCTTGTCCAGCTCTTTCACGTGCTCCGTCTCGTTGGAAGTCTTGTGTTTTGCCTTGGAGGCGTATAAGTTTACCGCCGCCTGAGACTTTTTGATGGGCTGCATGGTTCCGGCTCCGGCAACGCAGCCGCCGGGGCAGGCCATTCCCTCCAGCAGATAGCCGTTGTACTTGCCGGCCTTTGCCAGAGTCATCATCTTGCGGCATTCCCGCAGGCCCTCGGCGTTCACCACTTTGATCTCCTTGTCCGGGAATTTCTCGTGGATGACGTTGACCACGGATTTTGCCACGCCGCCGGCTACAGCGAAGTTGCGGCCGTCGGTGGAGGCGTCGTTTACGCCCTCGGGATCTTCCTCCATGTTCTCGATGTCCACATGTCTGGCGTCAAAGATGCCGGCCATCTCCTCGAAGGTCAGCACGAAATCCACGTCGCTGCGGACGCTGGTGCGCATAGCCTCCAGCTTCTTGGCGGCGCAGGGGCCGATGAACACCACCTTTGCGTCCTCGTGATGGCGCTTGATCAGGCGGGCTGTCAGAGTCATGGGCGTTAAGGCCATGGAGATGCACTCCTTATACTCCGGGAACAGCTTTTTGGCCATTACAGACCAGGCGGGGCAGCAGGAAGTACCCATGAACGGGATCTTTTCCGGAACCTCGTTGACGAAGTCAATGGCCTCCTGGGTGGCGCATAAGTCGGCGCCGATGGCTACCTCGAAAATATCAGTAAAGCCCAGAGCCTTCATGGCAGAACGGAGCTTGCCGGGAGTTACCTTCGGCCCGAACTGTCCCACGAAAGCGGGAGCGACTGCCGCGTACACCTTTTCTCCGGACTGGATGGCGCGGATCACCTGGAAGATCTGGGACTTGTCGGAGATGGCTCCGAAGGGGCAGTTCACCAGGCACATGCCGCAGGATACACATTTGTCGTAGTCAATATCCGCCTTGCCGTTTTCGTCTGTGCGGATGGCGTCCATGCCGCAGGCAGCGGCGCAGGGGCGCTCCTGGATGATGATCGCGTGGTAGGCGCAGACATCGGCGCATCTTCCGCAGCGGATACATTTGTCATCATTGATATGGGCTCTGCCGTTGGTGCGGTCCAGCTTCACCGCGTCCTTGGGGCAGACCTCCTCGCAGGGATGGGCCAGACAGCCCTGACAGCCGTCAGTCACATACACCCGTTTTTCATGGCAGCCGTTGCAGGCAAACTTGATCACGTTGATCAGGGGCGGAGTATAGTAAGTCTCCGGCCGGTCCGCCGCCTCAATGTTGTCAGACAGCGGGGCGTGCTCGCCGGCGCCTCTGCAGGGCAGACCCATGGCGAGCCGCAGGCGCTCGCCGACAATGGCTCTCTCCAGAAATACATCGTTTCGGAAGTTTCCGACTTCGCCCGGTATGATCTTGTAGGGCAGTTCTTCGATTCGTTTGTCCACAGGCCATTCCGTATGATAGGCCATGCGGGCGACTTCGCGGAAGATCCAGTGGCGGATCTCCTGGATACGCGTTTCTACACCTCTCATTACACATCCTCCTGGGATTTCATCATTAAATTAATTATTGTACTTTTCGACAAAACTATAACACCGGCAGGCAGGAAAAAGCAAGTTCTATATGAGAAACAGAGAAAAAAATCTGCCGGAGCTGCGGCCCCCGCGGAGCGTTTTTATACAGCAGGAACTTATGCAGCAGGGAATGAGGTCTTCTGTTATGCAAAAAAACACCCGGTGCGAAAGAGCACCGGGGCCAATGTTCAGTAGCGGAAGGGAGATTTGAACTCTCGACACCACGGGTATGAACCGTGTGCTCTAGCCAACTGAGCTATTCCGCCATATTCAATTAAAAGGATCAAATGGGGCCTACAGGGCTCGAACCTGTGACCCTCTGCTTGTAAGGCAGATGCTCTCCCAGCTGAGCTAAGACCCCATCGGATGCACCGCGAAAACACTGGTCAATCGCGATTGCCTTGCTAGTATAAATGGAAATAAAAAAAAAGTCAATACCTTTTTTGCATAATTTTTTATAGAAATTTTCTTATCATTTTACCGGCAGTATGATATACTAGAAAACAGTAATGAGACAGGAGGATTCCCATGTATTATTTCATTGTGAATCCTAATTCCGGCGGAGGAAGGGGATTTCGGGTTTGGCGAAAACTGGAACGTGTGCTGAGCCGCGCCGGCGTGGAGTACGAGGCGTATTTTACCCATGGACAGGGGGACGCCCGCGTCATCGCCGGTGAGATAACGGAAGGCAGCCGGGATCCCAGGATCATTGTGGTGGCCGGCGGAGACGGCACCATGAATGAGACGGTGGACGGGCTGAGCTTTAACGGGCCGGTGACTCTGGGGTTTATTCCGGCCGGCTCCGGAAATGACCTTGCCAGGAGCCTGCGCATCTCCAGACGTCCGGGAAAGGGCCTGCGGAGGATTCTCCACCCGAAGTATCACAGGCTGGTGGATTACGGGGTGCTGTCCTACGGAGAGGGAGAGATCCGGCACAGGAGATTTGCGGTGAGCGCAGGGATCGGTTTTGACGCGGCGGTGTGCCACAGCCTTCTGCACAGCAGGCTGGCCAGGATCCTGCCGGGAAAGCTGCGCTATGTCGCGGCGGGACTGTGGCAGCTGATCTGCCTGCGGCCGGTGAAGGGGTATCTTCTCCTGGACGGCGTGCAGAAAGTAGAGTTTAACCATATTTATTTTATATCCGCCCACATACAGCCGTTTGAGGGCGGAGGCTTCCGCTTTGCGCCGGAGGCGGACTGCAGCGACGGGCTGCTGTCTCTGTGCGTGGTTCACACGGCCAGCCGGATCAGGCTGCTGCAGATCGTGCTGGACGCGCTTACCGGGCGGAAGAAAAAGCGCTCCGGCGTGCGGCGCTATGAATGCCGGGAGGCGTCTATTCATCTGGACCGCCCTATGGCGGTGCACACAGACGGGGAGAGCTGCCAGACGCAGCAGGACATCCATCTGCGGTGCATACAGAAAAAAATGAGGGTGATCGTATAGAGATCTGCCGGGCGGAAAGGCCCCGGACGAGGAGATCAGGATGGAGGAACAGATATGAGGATCGGACAGGGATATGACGTACACCGTCTGACAGAGGGCAGAAAGCTCATTTTAGGCGGCGTGACCATACCTTATGAGAAGGGACTTTTGGGGCACTCCGACGCGGACGTGCTGGTGCATGCCGTCATGGACGCTCTTTTAGGGGCGGCCGCGCTGGGGGATATCGGCCAGCATTTCCCGGATACAGACCCGAAATATGAAGGGATCTCCAGCATCCGGCTTCTGGAAGAGGTTGGAAAGCTGCTGGAGGAGAACGGTTTCGTCATTGAAAATATTGACGCCACGGTCATCGCCCAGAGGCCGAAGTTATCCCCTTACCGGGAGGAAATGAGGAAAAATATGGCGGCTGCCCTGCACATTCTGCCGGAGCAGGTGGGAGTGAAGGCCACCACGGAGGAAGGGCTGGGCTTTACCGGGGCCGGAGAGGGAATCTCCGCCACGGCCATCACCCTGCTGACCACGGCGGCGGACAACTGTTACTATGACCGGATGGCAGAGCCTTCCGGGTGCGGAGGATGCGGCGGCTGTCCCGTCAGGGACTGAGAAAAAGCGCATGATCCGGACAGAAAACAGGAAGAAAAGGAGAAAACATCATGAAAATTTTTAATACACTGACCAGAAGGAAAGAAGAATTTGTGCCCCTGGAGCCGGGCAAGGTGAAAATGTACGTCTGCGGCCCCACGGTCTACAATTTTATCCACATCGGCAACGCCAGGCCGATGATCGTGTTTGACACGGTGCGCCGGTATTTTGAGTACAAGGGCTACGAAGTCAACTACGTTTCCAATTTTACGGACGTGGACGACAAGATCATCAAGAAGGCGATCGAGGAAGGCGTGGACGCGGATACCATTTCCAAGCGCTACATTGCCGAGTGCAAGAAGGACATGGCGGCGATGAATGTGAAGCCGGCCACCACCCATCCCCTGGCGACGGAGGAGATCTGCGGCATGCTGGAGATGATCGAGACGCTGATCGAGAAGGGCTATGCCTACAAGGCGGAGGACGGAACCGTCTATTTCCGGGTAAAGAAGTTTAAAGATTACGGAAAACTGTCTCACAAGAACCTGGAAGATCTGCAGTCCGGTTTCCGGGAGATCAAGGTGACGGGAGAAGAGGGCAAGGAAGATCCGGCGGATTTCGTGCTGTGGAAGCCGAAGAAGGAAGGAGAGCCCTACTGGGAGTCTCCCTGGTGCCAGGGACGTCCCGGCTGGCATATTGAGTGCTCTGTGATGTCCAAAAAGTACCTGGGCGATCAGATCGACATCCATGCCGGCGGCGAGGACTTAATCTTCCCCCACCATGAAAATGAGATTGCCCAGAGCGAGGCGGCCAACGGAAAGACGTTCGCCAACTACTGGATGCACAACGCATTTTTAAATATTGACAATAAAAAGATGTCCAAATCCCTGGGCAACTTCTTTACCGTCCGCGAGATCGGCGAGAAGTATGATCTGCAGGTGCTCCGCTTCTTTATGCTCAGCGCCCACTACAGAAGCCCGTTAAACTTCAGCGCCGAGCTTATGGAGGCCTCCAAGAACGGTCTGGAGAGAATTTTAAATTCCGTGTCCAGGATGGATGATTTTCTGAAAACGGCTGCAGACGGTGAGATGACGGAAGAGGAGAAGAAAAACCTTCAGGAGAGAGACGGGCTGGTGGCCAAGTTTGAGGCTGCCATGGACGACGATTTCAACACGGCCGACGCCATTTCCGCTATTTTCGAGCTGGTGAAGCTGGCCAATTCCACTGCCGGCGAGGGCAGCACAAAGGCGTACATCGGGGCTTTAAAGGATACGGTCACAAAGCTCTGCGACGTGCTGGGAATCATCACGGAGAAGAAGGAAGAGATGTTGGACAGCGACATTGAGGAGATGATCGCAAAGAGACAGCAGGCCAGAAAGGAAAAGAATTTTGCCCTGGCAGACGAGATCCGCGGACAGCTGCTGGAGAAGGGAATCATTCTGGAGGATACAAGAGAGGGAGTCAAATGGAAGAGAGCATGATCTCCCGCTGCAAAGAATATCTGGAACTGGAGGAGAGGGACCCTGCCGGGTACTCTCCTCTGGTTTTGGCTTATATCGGCGACGCGGTGTACGAGCTGGTGATCCGCACCAAGATCGTGAACCGGGGAAATACCCAGGTGAACAAGATGCACCGGGCCGCGGCCGGCCTGGTGAAGGCCCAGGCCCAGGCGCAGATGTACATGCTGTTAGAAGAGGGACTGACAGAGGAAGAGCGGGCGGTTTACCGGCGGGGGAGAAATGCCAAGTCCGCCACCATGGCAAAAAACGCCACGATGAGGGATTACCGCATGGCCACCGGCTTTGAGGCTCTGATGGGGTGGCTGTATCTGTCCGGGCGGCTGGACCGGATGGCGGAGCTGGTGAGCCTGGGATTAAAGAAAATGGGAGAGAACAGATGAGATACGAAGAATTGACCATAGAGGGAAGAAACGCGGTTCTGGAGGCGTTCCGGTCGGGAAAAACCATCGACCGCCTGTTTGTGCAGGACGGCTGCAAGGACGGTCCGGTCCAGTCCATTATCCGGGAGGCGAAAAAGCAGGACACGGTGATTCAGTTTGTGCCGAAGGAGCGTCTGGACCAGATTTCCGGCGGAAACCATCACCAGGGCGTGGTGGCTTACGCGGCGGCTTATAAGTACGCAGAGGTGGAGGACATGCTCCAGGCGGCCAGGGAAAAGGGAGAGCCGCCATTCCTCTTTCTGCTGGACGGGATCGAGGATCCCCACAATCTGGGGGCGATCATCCGGACGGCCAATCTGGCGGGCGCCCACGGAGTCATCATTCCGAAGCGGCGGGCAGTGGGCCTGACGGCCACGGTGGCAAAGACTTCCGCCGGAGCATTAAACTACACTCCCGTGGCGAAAGTGACCAATCTGGGAGCCACCATCGATGAGCTGAAAAAACAGGGACTGTGGTTTGTCTGTGCCGACATGGGCGGCGAGGTGATGTACCGCCTGAATCTGAAAGGCCCCATCGGCCTTGTAATAGGAAATGAGGGAGACGGAGTGAGCCGCCTGGTGAAGGAAAAATGCGATATGGTGGCTTCGATCCCCATGAAGGGAGATATTGATTCCCTGAATGCCTCTGTGGCGGCAGGCGTGCTGGCGTATGAAATTGTGCGTCAGCGGTTACAATAGAAGAGAACAGGACAAAAGGCGCCGGTGACGGCGCCTTTTGTGCGGTAAGCTGTCAGTGACGTCTGCAGAGGAAGGAGATTGGAAGCGATATGAAGGTAGACAACCGAAAGGTAGCGTTGATCGGAACCGGGATGGTGGGCATGAGTTATGCCTACGCTATGCTGAACCAGAGCGCCTGCGATGAGCTGGTGCTCATTGACGTGAACCGGATGAGGGCGGAGGGGGAGGCCATGGATTTAAACCACGGGCTGGCGTTTGCGCCTTCCAATATGAAGATTTATGCGGGAGATTATGAGGACTGCCGGGACGCGGATATTGTGGCGATCTGCGCGGGGGTGGCCCAGAAGGAGGGGGAGAGCAGACTGGATCTGTTAAAGCGGAACGCTGCGGTATTTCAGTCCATCGTGGACCCGGTGACAGCCTCCGGCTTTAACGGCATTTTCCTGGTGGCGACCAATCCGGTGGATATTATGACCAGGATCACCTGTGATCTTTCGGGATTTAATCCCAGACGGGTGCTGGGGACGGGGACCACCCTTGACACGGCCCGGCTTCGGTATCTTCTGGGCGGCTATCTGAAGGTGGATCCGAAAAATGTGCACGCCTATGTGATTGGAGAGCACGGGGACAGTGAATTTGTGCCCTGGAGCCAGGCTATGCTGGCCACAAAGCCGATCTTAAGCCTCTGCGGGGAAAAGGGCAGCCGGAAGATCTGTCAGGGAGATCTGGAGCAGATCGCGGAGGAGGTGAGGAGCGCGGCCTACCGGATCATCGAGGCAAAGCACGCCACCTATTACGGCATCGGCATGGCCATGACCAGGATCACGAAGGCGATTCTGGGAGATGAGCACAGCGTGCTGACCGTATCCGCCATGCTGAAGGGCGAATACGGCCAGTCCGGAGTGTTTGCCGGGGTTCCCTGCATTATCAATCAAAACGGCATCCAGAGTGTGCTCACCCTCTCCCTCACAGAGGAGGAGCTGGACCATCTGGCCAGCTCCTGTAAGACGCTGCAGAAGAGCTATGAGGAGATCAGCTTTCCAGAGTGACGGCCCGCAGACTGAAGTCGGACCAGTTATTGCCGATCAGATATGTGGTGTAGCTTTTTCCCGCCTGGATATCCACCGGCACGGAGAGCAGAGGGCTGGAGGCGGAGGAGCCGGAGCCCAGCATGCCGATGGCGATGACGGGCAGCTCCAGGAATCCGCCGCAGCAGGATGTGCTGGTGACGTCGAAGCGGTAAGATCCCTGCATGGCCTGCTTAAAGGAAGTGACGGAGCCGTAGGAGATCCTGCGGAAGATCGTCTGGCCGCTCTGGAGCTGCACGTTGTAGGAAGATCCCTCAAAGGTCATATTTGCCACCCGATAGCAGCCGGCGCCGGAAGGGAAGGTGCGGCAGCCGCAGTCGGAGATCTGTATCACATCCATGCCGCCCTGGCCGGAGTCGATGACGGCCAGGGTGGTTTTTTCGCCTGCCCGGAAGGGAAAGCTCTTCTGGAACAGAATGGCTCTCAGGTCGTTGGCCCGCCGCACTGTGACTGTGTGGAAACCGTCCGCCACGAAGCCGTGGCCGGTGACGGTGCCGAATCTGGCCGCCGTATCGTAGACGGAGGAATCGACCGACAGACGGAGCGGAAAGCTGTTGGCGGCAGCTACCAGGAATCTGGTTTCGCTGAAGGTGCTGGTGCCGGGCAGGTTAGGAAAGATGGGAAAGCCCGGGGATGGGCTGGGCACGGAGGGAGTGGACGGAAGGGGAGCGACCGGCGGGCTGTCCGGAGGGGCGATGGGCAGGGCGATGCCGTAGTCACCGCCGCCGCTGCCTCCGGCGCTGGTTTCAGGATATGCAGGAACAGCGGCGGCGCCGGGATCCGGGACTGCCGCCTCCGCACCGTTTCCGCCTGCCGGGGAAGAGGTGCTGCCGAAAAAGTAATTCGTTTCAGCCATTAGGATACCTCATGAGTTTTTACTTTATCATATGCGGCGCCGGGGAAACAGTGACCTGGGGAGGGGAAGAAATCCGGCTGAAATGGTCTCTGAATAGAAGCTAGAAAAAATTTTAAATTTTTTTCTAAAACTTGTTGACAATCATATACATTCATGATAATATGTACAAGGTTCGCGTGAGGCGAACGGAACAAGAGTGCTGCTGTGGCTCAGTCGGTAGAGCGTCGCATTGGTAGTGCGGAGGTCACGGGTCCGATTCCCGTCAGCAGCTCTGGAAAATGAGAGAAGCGTGTAAGGCTGAATGGTCTGCACGCTTTTTTCGATTTGCTGGAAGAGCGCATAAAAAGTCCGGGCAGACTGGATTTTGATAAAAAAGAAGAGGAGGCGGCGATATGACGACGGAGGAACTGCGCAGACGGCTTTTGGAAGAAATCTATGCCAGGGCGTTTGCCGGCATGGGAGCGATGCTGTTAGATGAAGAACGAATCAGGAAAGCAGGGGAGGAAGAACTGTGGGAGATTGCGGGGCAGTACGGAATACGGGAAAGGACAGGCTGGCCCGGGAAATACTGAAGAACCGGAGAGAGAAAGACTTGAAAAAACAGGCCAGAGAAGCTGGAAAAAAACTTTCCAACATGTTCCGATTCTGTGAAGAGGTTTTTGGGGAAGGCCAGGAGATCCTGATTCTGGTGACAGAACTGACCATTAACTATTACGGGGCGAACTTTATCAGCCGGTATGGGTGCGAAGAATATTTTGCCCACAATAAAGAACTTCTGTTTTATGAAAGACAGAAAGCGATCATTAAGGAGATTGAGGAACAGGAACTCTGACAAGAGCAAAGGGCCGCGCGGGGGCGCGGCCCTTTTTCTGCCCCTAAAAGGACGGCGGAGTGATGGCGAAAATGACCTGTACCGGTGCATTTCCATTGTTGTGCCAGATGTGAAGGGACTCCGGCGGGATTCGTACGCTGTCACCCTGACGGAGAGTGAAGGTGCGGGAATCGATTTCCAGATCCACTGATTCTCCGGAATACAGGAAAGCAACTTCCTCTCCGGTATGGCTCCGGCGCGTGGAGTCGGAGCTGCTGTTGGCTGGAATGACCATCATGCAGAATTCAATGTTTCCCCTGGTATCCGGAGTCAGAAGTTCGTAGAGCACGTCCGGCTCTCCTTTTCTGCCGATGGTTTTTCTGGTATCGGGAGTCACCACAGGAGAATCTTCGGCGTCCTCTTTGAAAAAATAGTAAAGCGGGGCATTTAAGGCGGAGGCTATGGCTCTCAGCGTATTGATGGACGGGTTGACCTGTTCGTTTTCTATCTGGCTGAGCATAGATGGGGTGATTCCTGCGATAGATGACAGTTTCCTCACGGATATGCCGCTTTGAAGCCGTAATTTCTGAACTTTTTTTCCAATGTTTAAATCTTCCACGAGACGGGGCTCCTTTCAAATGTGCTATATCCAGTATAACATTTTTGCGGCTTTTTTGAAAGACTAACTGGGCCAGGGGGAAATGCCTACAAACTGGGCCAGGGGGAAATGCCGGCTGAGCTGGGAGTCGGGAAAATAAGACTTGCCAGTAATACTAAACGGAAAAAAGATATATTTAACAAAAATATGAAATCAAAGGAATAATTTACAATAAAAACTAAAAAAATCAAACAATTTGCACAAAAACATTCGCAGAAAGTTGAAAAATTTAAATAATAATTGACATATTTCAAGATATGCGTTAATCTATACTTAACATATGTTCCGGGATATACGATAGTTGCACAGGGTGGTTTATCAAAGAGAGACAGAAAATGTCTGAGGAGAAAGGAGTTTGCAGATGTTGGATGTGTTAATTAAGAACGCAAAGGTCATCGACGGCAGCGGTGCGCCGGCTTACGACGGGAGCGTGGGCATTGAGAACGGGAAAATTGTTCTCGCGCAGGGAAATGAGGAGGCCAAAAAGGTTATTGACGCGAAGGGACGTTATGTGTGTCCGGGCTTTATAGATGCCCACTCCCATGGAGATCTTATTCTGGGAACAGAGGATGCTCATCTGTTTAAAACGACTCAGGGCGTGACTACGGAGATTGTGGGACAGTGCGGTCTGTCCATGACACCCGTTTCTAGGGAAAATCTGGAAGATATCCAAAGCCTGCTTTCTATGGGAACCACTTCGTTTCCGGACGATATGGTCAACTGGACCAGCTACAGCCGGTGGCTGGAGTGGGCGGACAAACAGTCTCTGACGGCAAATGTGAAAATGTATGTAGGCCATAGCAGCTTAAGAATTGCCGCCATGGGCATGGCAAACCGGCCTGCTACAGAGGAAGAACTGGAAAAAATGAAAATGATCCTGAAAGAAGCTATGGAAGCGGGAGCTGCAGGGTTTTCTACCGGATTGATCTATACGCCCAGCTGTTACGCGGAGGAAAAGGAAATCATCGAACTGGCGAAGGTGATTGCCCCTTATAACGGCATATATGCGAGCCATATGCGCAATGAGTCTGACCAAGTGGTGGAGGCAGTGAAAGAGACGATCAACGTAGGCCGCCAGGCCGGAGTGAGAGTGGATATATCTCACCACAAAATGTTGGGAAAACCCAATTGGGGCAAGCAGAAAGAAACTCTTCGGCTGATTCATGAGGCCAGAGAAGAGGGAATTCAGGTCATCTGCGATCAGTATCCCTACACCTGCAACATGACAACTCTGAATGCCTGCATGCCGCCGTGGTACTTTGAGAACGGATTCCGCTCTATGACAGAAAAATTAAAGGATCCAGAATTCAGAAAGCAGCTGAGAGCAGAGATGGAAAACCCGGAAACACCTTATGACAATTACTATTTGAATGCAGGCGGCTGGAAAGGCGTGTACGTGTACTCTTCCCCGAAGACGCCTCAGGCGGAAGGAAAATTTATCACAGAATATGCGGAGGAGATCGGAAAAGATCCCTGGGAGGCGTTCTTTGACTTGTGTGTTGCCAACAACTGTGAGACAGGCGGCGTGTACAGCAGCATGTGCGACGAAGATGTCTGTGAGATTATTCAGGATCCGTACTGCGTGGTGGGCAGTGACGGTCTGACCAGAAGCTGGAAAGAGAAAGGCCATCCCAGAGCCAGCGGGACATTTCCCCATGCCATCACGTACTTCGTGAAGGAAAAGAAGATCATGAGTCTGGAGGAAATCATCCATAAGATGACCGGACAGACGGCAGAATATCTTCTGGTAAAGAACAAAGGCTTTATCCGCCAGGGATACGATGCAGATCTGCTGATTTTCGATTATGACCGGCTCCAGGATACAGCTACCTACAGCAATCCCAACAGCATCACCGAGGGAATCGACTACGTGTTTGTAAACGGGGAACTGGTTTATCACGACAAGCAGTTTACAGGAGCAGCTCCAGGGCGGATGATCCGTCATAACGCGTGACAAGGAAAGTATGAGAGTGTGAAAGAGAGGCGGATAGTATATGAATGTGTTGCTGGCTTTTGTGATTACCATGGCGATTCTGCTGATATCGCTGATTGTGTTTAAAGTAAGCCCTGGTGTATCCTTGTTTGTCTGCGCTGTGCTCATGGGAATTCTGTGCAGCATGCCCCTGACGGAGATCACAGGATATCTGACCAGCGGTTTCGGAAGTATTATGACCAGTATCGGACTGCTGATCCTCTTTGGAGGTATTTTCGGCATGATGCTGGGCGATTCCGGAGGCATGGAAGAAATGGCAAAGGGACTCCTGAGGGTATTTGGAAAGAAAAATGATATGCTGGCTTTAAACCTGGCTGGATTTATTGTTTCCATTCCAGTATATTTTGGCTCTGCATACATCACGTTAAATCCTCTGGTTGAGAGTCTGCAGAAACTGACTAAAAAGAAAACAAGCGCTTATGTAGCGGCTCTGTTCACGGGACTTTTGCTGACCCACTGCGTGGTAGCCCCCACGCCGGGCCCGCTGGCAGTGGCCGGTCAGATCGGAGCGGATGTGGGCTGGTTCATCATTTACGGAATCATTGTTTCCCTTCCCGCCAGCCTTCTGTGCGGCTGGCAGTATGCCAATATTTTAAACCGCAGGATGACTGCTGAGGACCGGGCCAAACATAAGGCGGATGTGCAGGAACTGTTAGACAACGATGAACTGCTGAAACCGGATCCCACTAAGCCGTCGGCAGGACTGACTCTGGGACTGATTGCTCTTCCCATCGTGCTGATTCTGATTAAGTCTGTCTGCGACCTTGCCCTTCCGGAGGGAAATGTTCTGAGAACCGCGTTTACCTTCCTGGGAGATAATAATATTGCCCTGTTTATCGCTATGATGGTGACAGGAATCGCCCTCCACAAATACCTGGTACCTGCATCCAGCCCTACTCTCTGGAATTACATTGACAAAGTTTCTGACAGCGTGGGCAATATCCTGATGGTGATCGGATGCGGCAACTGTTTTGGTACTGTTCTGCAGGCCAGCGGTCTCGGCGATGCCCTGGTGGAACTGTTCTCCAGAGTGAATATTCCGGTGATCCTGCTTGCTTTTGTGCTGGGAATGATCATCCGGGCGGCTGTAGGCTCGGCGACGGTAGCCATGCTGACGACAGTGTCTATTGTAGGCCCTATGGCTCTGGCTACGGGAATTTCCCCGGTTACGGTAGGACTGGCCATCTGTGTAGGGACGGTAGGTCTGACCCTTCCTACAGACGCTGCTTTCTGGATTCCCACCAGGTACAGCAATATCACGGTAAATGATGCGTTTGTGGCAACAACCCTGCCCACAACGCTTGCCAGCCTGGTAGGTTTTGTGGTAGTAGTAATATTAAACATGTTTTCTGGGGTACTGCCCGGAATGTTTTAAAATTTGCGTAAAGAGAGGCAGCTATGGATAAGAAGGAACATTTAGTATTGGGAAAAACGAGGGAGGAGTGGGAAAAAGAATGCCCGGCGGTAAAGGACATGCTGAGCCTGCGGGAGACGGTATGGATCAATCCGGACAAGGTCCCCTGCAGCGAGGCGGTAAAAAGCTGCAGCCTGACCATGGAGGACGTCTTGGATGCCAGCCGCCGCCTGGAGAGGTTTGCTCCCTATTTTAAAAAGGCATTCCCGGAGACGGCTGCCACAGGCGGGATCATTGAATCCCCTTTAAAAAGGATACCGGAGATGAAAAAAGCCCTGGAAAACTGGGGACAGGCGGAGATTTCCGGAGATCTGTGGGCGAAGCTTGACAGCCATCTGGCGGTTTCCGGTTCCATTAAGGCCAGAGGCGGCATCTACGAGGTGCTAAAGCACGCGGAGGACATTGCCGTCCGGGAAGGATTTCTCCGGGAGGGAGACAGCTATGAGGTGTTTGACTCAGACAGGTTCCGCAGCCTGTTTTCCCGGTACTCCATCGGTGTGGGATCCACCGGCAATCTGGGACTTTCCATCGGCATTATGAGCGCCAGGCTGGGATTTCAGGTGACGGTGCACATGTCGGCGGATGCCCGCCAGTGGAAGAAGGACATGCTGAGGAGCAAGGGCGTGACGGTGAAAGAGTATGAATCGGACTACAGTGTGGCAGTGAAAGAGGGACGGCGCCAGGCTGAGGGAGATCCCCACTGCTATTTCGTGGACGATGAGAACTCCAGGACTCTGTTTTTAGGCTATTCTGTGGCGGCCCTGCGGCTGAAAAAGCAGTTTGAGGAACAGGGGATCGCAGTGGATAGGGAACATCCGCTGTTTGTCTACCTGCCCTGCGGCGTAGGCGGAGGCCCGGGAGGCGTTGCCTTCGGCCTGAAGCAGGTATTTGGAGATCATGCCCACTGCTTTTTCGCAGAGCCCACCCACTCCTGCTGCATGATGCTGGGCATGGCCACGGGGAAGAACAGCGAGATCAGCGTTCAGGATTTCGGCATTGACAATGTGACCATCGCCGACGGATTGGCGGTGGGCCGGGCGTCTGGATTTGTGGGAGCGCTCATGAGGCCCTTTATGGACGGCTGCTATTCCCTGGACGACAGCCGCATGTATGAGATGCTGGCCCTGATGGCGGACAGTGAAAACATTTTCCTGGAGCCCAGCGCTCTGGCCGGAATGTACGGCCCTCTGCTGGAGAGCCGGTTCCAGGCGTTCAGAGAGTATCTGAAAAAAGAAGGGCTGGAGGAGACGAAGGCCAGGGGAACCCAGCTTGTGTGGCTGACAGGCGGGAGTATGGTCCCGGAAGAAGAGATGAAGAAATATTACGAGAGCGGAAAAGCCCTGCTGAAGTAGCGGGCGGAGCTGGATGTTAAGAGCGGCGGCGGACAGGCAGTTTCCTGAGTCCCATATGGATCAGGAAGGCGCCTGCCGCCGCCGCTGCCACGTATAGGGCATTTCCCCAGAAAATCCCGATTTTCAGCGCGATCTGATGAAACACAATCTGCGAAGAAGGATGGTAGGGAGAAATATAGAACATGGCAATGTTGGTGTCAGGTCCGGCGGCCCAGTTGATGAAAAGGGCGATGAGACAGCAGACCAGAAAAATGGACAGTCCCGGTAGAAAATCCCTGGCCCGCCGGCCCGCCTCTCCGGAAAAGGCGGCGGTGAACCCGGCAAAAATCAGCACAAAATGCCAGATAAAGCCGTGAAGGGTCAGGGTGATGTATGGGTGCATCAGACCGCTGGGCTCTGCGAGGGCCAAAAATCCGCCGAGCAGGCCGAAATCCTGCAGAAAGGCACAGACTGCTTTCCTCCCGCCGGCCGGAAGAAACGGCAGAAGCAGGCACAGATACATGGGAATGCTGCAGAGCTGGAAGGGAAAATACCACCAGTCGTAGACCCCCGGGTGCACCGCTAGCGTGAGAAAAAGCTGTTTATAGACTTCACTGACGGCCAGAAAAAGGCCGCAGAAAAAGAGCAGCCGGATCGGGTCTGCCTTGCGCCGGTGGAGGAAAACAGCCAGGCAGATGGAAAAAGAAATTCCGGCGAGGCTGAGCAGAATATGAAAAAAAGAGTAGGGCTGGGGCGGCGTCATGGGCCACGCAGTCATCTTAAGCAGTTTGGTCAGCATGGAAAGTTCTCCTTGAAGCAGAATCATTTCCGAGAACCGGAAATGTCAGTCCCAGTATAATCCCGCCGGCAGAGAAATGCAAATGATTCTGCCGGCGGGGGAACGTTCTGGTCGGAATTCCTTCTGCCGGCTCCTACGCGCAGCAGAAGACTACGACTGCGTCCGGGTCCGTCACGGCGGGCACGCTTCTGGTGGCGGAAGAGTAGAGGACCAGCAGATAGTGGCCGGCGGGATTTCCGCAGAAAGGCTGGCCGTTGGGGTAGGCGATGACCGTGTTTCCGGACAGGTTTAACTGCAGAGTCCCGCCGGCGTTGATCAGATTTTCATCGTAATAGCTGAAATCCACCATGCGTCCCTTCGCGTCCTTTACAATGGCCGTCACCCGGTACTGGGGCGGGAAGATCAGAGGAGCCGGGGCGGACGCGTCATAGAAAGCGGTGATGGAATCTCCGACTCCAAGGGGCTCCTGATTGAAAATGTAGGTGTAGGGGGTAACGACCAGATTGACCATTCCCTGGTAGGCGGTGGAAATGGAGATCATGAGAGAACAGCCGCACCAGCTGCCGGCGGAAGACTGCATGGGCTCAATCTGGGAGATGGTTCCGGTAATGGGAAAAAAAGAAGCCATAAAAAAACCTCCGCAATAGATTCTAACCTATTATATGGAGGCGCAGACAGAGGGGTGAAGAAAAGTTTTCCCCCAAAAAAGAGAGCCGGCAGCCCGAAGGCGCCGGCAGTAAAAGGATGATTTTCCCGCTGAAACGGGAGGATGACTTCCCGCTGGAGAAAAATAATTATCTTCCGTTGAAATGATAGGAATCCAGCAGCTGGTTTTTCATGTGCCACAGCTCGTTGGAGAGGTCCACGTGCACCTCGTGGGGGTTTACCAGACGTCTGGATTCCTCCCAGAGCGTATCCAGCTCCTTTAAGCAGTAATCCCGGATTTCCATGACCTTCGGAGAATGGTACACGCATTTCCCTTTCTGGAATACAGGAACCAGAAGCTCTCTGAGCGTGTAGGTTCCGGGGGCCAGCAGCGTCTTCTTCCACGTCTCAATGGGGTCGAAGAGCAGCAGGGAATTGTTGCTGTCGTATGTTTCATCGACCAGGCAGATCAGATCAGCAATGATCTTTCCAGTTTCCTTTTCATAGATTCTCTGAATGGTCTTGTTGCCCGGATTGGTGATCTTCTCCGCGTTCTCGGACAGTTTGATCTTCGGGATAAATTTGCCCGTGTTCCGGTCCATAATGGCCGCCAGCTTGTAGACACCTCCGAAGGAAGGAGAATCTTTGGAGGTGATCAGGTTGGTGCCCACGCCCCAGGAATTGATGGCGGCGCCCTGGAGCTTTAAGCTGGCGATCAGGTGCTCGTCCAGGTCGTTGGAGGCGGAGATGACCGCGTCTGGAAATCCTGCGGCATCCAGCATTTTTTTCGCCTTTTTGGAGAGGTAGGCCAGGTCGCCGCTGTCTAAGCGGATTCCATAGAAAGTGAGGGGAATGCCGGCCTCGCGCATTTCCGTAAAGACTTTGATGGCGTTGGGAATGCCTGATTTTAAAGTGTCATAGGTGTCCACCAGCAGGATGCAGGCGTCTGGATAGAGGCGGGCGTAGGTGCGGAACGCGGTCAGCTCGTCGGGAAAGCTCATGATCCAGCTGTGGGCGTGGGTCCCCTTGATGGGAACGTCAAACATCTGGCCGGCCAGCACGTTGGATGTGCCGATGCAGCCGGCGATCATGGCCGCCCTGGCCCCGTATATGCCGGCGTCCGGTCCCTGGGCCCTGCGCAGTCCGAACTCCATCACCCCGTCCCCGGCGGCCGCGTATACCACTCTGGCCGCCTTGGTGGCGATGAGGCTCTGGTGATTGATGATGTTCAAGAGGGCGGTTTCCACCAGCTGGGCTTCCATGATGGGAGCGACCACTTTTACCAGCGGCTCCCGGGGGAAGACTACGGTTCCCTCCGGGATGGCGTAGACGTCGCCGGAGAACCGGAAATGGAGGAGATAGTCCAGAAAGTCTTCCTGGAACATGCCGGTGGAGCGGAGGTAGTCCACGTCCTCCTGGTCAAAGTGGAGATTTTCCAGATATTCGATCACCTGCTCTAAGCCGGCACAGACGGCGTAGCCGTTGCCGTCCGGATTGTTGCGGTAAAAGGCGTCAAAGACCACGGTTTCGTTGGCGTTCTTCTCCTTAAAATAGCCCTGCATCATGGTCAGTTCATAAAAGTCAGTTAAAAGCGTGAGATTTCTCTTGTTCATAATCTTCCTCCTGCGTCTCAGGCGGCCCTCGGCCGGATCGTATTTTAGGGGATGCCGGGACGGGCGGCTGGCGCGGTCCGGCATCGTGGGGACAGGCGATCTTCTGTCCCGCCGTCTTTTAGGTAGTATAGCACAATCCGCAGAAATATCAAACAAATCCCTTGACATTTGATACCCGGAAATTTATACTGGAGTAGTTAATAAATGGAAAGACTGAGAAGGAGAGAGTAGCACTGCCGGAAAAGTGGCAGCGAGCCGGGGAAGGTGAAAGCCCGGCATGAGTAGGGCAGAGGTGAAGATCACTCCGGAGTTGCCGGCTGAAGAGTCAGTAAGCCAGGACGTATTTCTCACGTTACAGAGAACTCATATGACAGTATGCAGCAATAGGTGGTAAACGAAGAGGTTTGGAAGGCTTCGTCCTGAGTGTACAGGGCGGGGCTTTTTTCTTCATATGCCGTACCGGACGGCGCCTGCCGGCGTTTCTTCCGGCCCTGATTTTAAGGGGCCTGTGCTGCGGAAAGAGTAAGGAGGAAAATTATGTACGACAAAGTATCCACGGATCTCAATTTTGTGGACAGGGAAAAAAAGGTAGAGAAGTTCTGGAAGGACAACCACATTTTTGAGAAGAGCATCGAGACGAGGGCAAAGGGGACGCCCTATGTGTTCTATGATGGACCGCCTACGGCCAACGGCAAGCCCCACATCGGCCATGTGCTGACCCGTGTCATCAAAGATATGATCCCAAGGTACCGGGCAATGAAGGGATATATGGTTCCCAGAAAAGCCGGATGGGACACCCATGGACTTCCCGTGGAGCTGGAAGTGGAAAAATCCCTGGGTCTGGACGGCAAGGAGCAGATCGAGGAGTACGGTCTGGAGCCGTTTATCCAGCACTGCAAGGAGAGCGTCTGGAAGTATAAAGGCATGTGGGAAGATTTCTCCAATACCGTCGGATTCTGGGCGGATATGGATCATCCCTACGTGACCTACGACAATACATTTATCGAGTCTGAGTGGTGGGCGTTAAAGAAGATCTGGGATAAGGGACTTCTCTACAAAGGCTTCAAGATCGTTCCCTACTGCCCCAGATGCGGCACCCCCCTGTCCTCCCACGAGGTGGCTCAGGGATACAAGGATGTAAAAGAGCGCTCAGCCATCGTCCGCTTTAAGGCAAAAGGCGAGGACGCCTACATTCTGGCATGGACCACCACGCCCTGGACTCTGCCCTCCAACGTGGCTCTCTGCGTCAACCCGGACGAGACTTACGTGAAGGTAAAGGCCGGAGACGGAATGGTCTACTACATGGCAGAAGCTCTGGTGGAGAAGATCCTCGGCGGCCTGGGCGAGTACCAGGTGCTGGAGAAATATATCGGAAAAGACCTGGAGTACAAAGAGTATGAGCCCCTGTTTGACTGCGCGGCCCAGGTAGCTGAGAAGCAGAGAAGAAAGGGATTTTATGTCACCTGCGACACCTACGTCACTCTGACAGACGGAACCGGCGTGGTTCACATTGCTCCGGCCTTCGGTGAGGACGACTCCAAGGTGGGAAGAAACTACAACCTGCCCTTCGTTCAGCTGGTGGACGGCAAAGGCGATATGACGGCAGAGACTCCCTGGCCGGGCGTGTTCGTAAAGAAAGCCGATCCTATGGTCTTAAAAAATCTGGAGGAGAGAGGACTGCTCTTTGACGCTCCCGTGTTTGAGCACAGCTATCCCCACTGCTGGAGATGCGACACTCCTCTGATCTACTACGCGAGAGAATCCTGGTTCATCAAGATGACCGCGGTGAAGGATGACTTAATCCGCAACAACAACACCATCAACTGGGTTCCGGAGAGCATCGGCAAGGGACGTTTCGGCGACTGGCTGGAGAATGTTCAGGACTGGGGCTTAAGCCGCAACCGTTACTGGGGCACGCCCTTAAATATCTGGGAGTGCGAGTGCGGCCATCAGCACTCCATCGGCAGCATCGAAGAGTTAAAGAGCATGTCGAAAAACTGCCCGGACAACATCGAGCTGCACCGGCCCTACATTGACCAGGTGACGATCACCTGTCCGGTCTGCGGAAAAGAGATGCACCGGGTTCCGGAAGTGATCGACTGCTGGTTCGACTCCGGTTCCATGCCCTTTGCCCAGCACCACTATCCCTTTGAAAACAAGGAGCTGTTTGAGTCCCAGTTCCCGGCAGACTTTATCTCTGAGGCTGTGGACCAGACAAGAGGATGGTTCTACTCCCTGCTGGCCATCTCCACTCTGATCTTCAACAAGGCGCCCTTTAAGAACGTAATCGTCATGGGCCATGTGCAGGATGAGAACGGCCAGAAGATGAGCAAGTCCAAGGGCAACGCGGTAGACCCGTTTGACGCTCTGGCCACCTACGGCGCAGACGCCATCCGCTGGTATTTCTACGTGAGCAGCGCGCCCTGGCTGCCGAAGCGTTTCCACGGAAAAGCGGTGCAGGAGTGCCAGAGAAAGTTTATGGGCACTCTGTGGAACACTTACGCATTTTATGTGCTCTACGCGAATATTGATGAATTTGACGCCACAAAGCATGAGCTGGAGTATGATAAGCTCCCGGTCATGGACAAATGGCTTCTGTCTAAATTAAACAGCACGGTGAAGACGGTGGACAGCTGTCTGAACGACTATAAGGTTCCGGAGGCGGCCAACGCTCTTCAGGATTTTGTGGACGACATGAGCAACTGGTATGTGAGGAGAAGCCGCAGCCGCTTCTGGGCGAAAGGCATGGAGCAGGATAAGATCAACGCTTACATGACTCTTTACACGGCGCTCAGCACCATCTGCAAGGCAGCTGCGCCCATGATCCCCTTTATGACGGAGGATATTTACCAGAATCTGGTGAGAAAGATCGACAAGAACGCTCCGGAGAGCATTCATCTGTGCGACTTCCCGGCTGTGCGCGAGGAGATGATCGACAAAGAGCTGGAAGACAAGATGGACGAAGTCTTAAAGGTAGTGGTTATGGGCCGCGCCGCCAGAAATACCGCCGCCATCAAGAACCGTCAGCCCATCGGACGGATGTTCGTGAAGGGCAAGGTTCTGCCGGAGTTCTACCAGGAGATCATCGAGGATGAGCTGAATGTGAAGAAGGTGGAGTTTACCGACGACGTGAGAGCGTTTACGTCCTACACCTTCAAGCCGCAGTTAAAGACGGTAGGCCCCAAATACGGAAAGCTCTTAGGAAAGATCAAACAGGCACTTGCAGAGGTGGACGGCAACCAGGCTATGGACACCTTAAATGAGACGGGAGTCCTGACCTTCGACTTTGACGGCCAGCACGTAGAGCTTGCCAAGGAAGATCTGCTCATTGATATGGCTCAGAAAGACGGCTTTGTGTCAGAGGGCGACAACACCATGACGGTGGTTCTGGATACCAACCTGACGCCGGAGCTGATCGAGGAAGGCTTTGTCCGCGAGATCGTAAGCAAGATCCAGACCATGAGAAAAGAAGCCGGCTTCGAGGTGATGGACCACATCGCGGTTTACGAGCAGGACAGCGAGAAGATCGAGGAGATCTTAAAGAAAAATGAGGAAACCGTCCGCAGAGAGGTCATGGCAGACCGGATCGAATATGGAAAAACGGCAGGCTATGTCAAGGAGTGGAATATTAACGGGGAGAAAGTAACGTTGGGAGTGGAAAAGCTCACCGACTGAATTTAGGAGGCAGACATGTATCAGGGATTTGATAAGGAAACGTTTAAAAAGAGTGTGATCGCCAATGCGAAGAATCTGTTCCGCAGAACGATTGACGAGGTGACTCCGGCTCAGGCGTACCAGGCAGTGGCATATGCCATCAAAGACGTGATTATTGACGAGTGGATCGCCACCCAGAAGGAGATTGTCAAGCAGGATTCCAAAAAGTTATATTATCTTTCCATGGAATTTTTGGTGGGACGGTATCTGGGAAACAACATCATCAGCATCTGTGCCCAGAAAGAGGTCAAGGAAGTGCTGGATGAGCTGGGATTCGATCTGAACGTGATCGAGGACCAGGAGAGAGATCCGGCTCTCGGAAACGGAGGTCTGGGACGTCTGGCCGCCTGTTTCCTGGATTCTCTGGCAACTCTCGGATATCCCGCATACGGCTGCGGAATCCGCTACCGCTACGGCATGTTCAAACAGAAAATTGAGAATGGTTTTCAGGTAGAAGTGCCGGATGAGTGGCTCAAGGACGGCTACCCCTTTGAGGTGCGCCGTTCCGAATACGCTACGGAAGTGAAGTTCGGCGGTTATGTGGACATTCAGTGGGACGGCCACAAGAATAATTTCATCCAGAAAGGCTACCAGTCTGTACTGGCAGTTCCCTACGATCTGCCGGTTGTGGGCTACGGAAACAACGTGGTGGACACCCTGCGCATCTGGGATGCCCAGCCGGTGGACAGCTTCAACCTCTCTGAGTTTGACCGGGGAGATTACAACCGCGCGGTAGAGCAGGAGAACCTGGCAAAGAACCTGGTGGAAGTGCTCTATCCCAACGACAACCACTATGCAGGCAAGGAGCTGCGGTTAAAACAGCAGTACTTCTTCATTTCCGCCAGCGTGCAGCTTGCCATCCGGAAATTTAAGGAGAACCACAACAACATTTTTGAGCTGCCGGACAAGGTAGTGTTCCAGATGAACGACACCCATCCCACTGTAGCAGTTCCGGAGCTGATGCGCATCCTCATGGACGAGGAAGGCTTAAGCTGGGACGAGGCGTGGGACATCACTACCAGAACATGTGCCTACACCAACCACACCATCATGGCAGAGGCCCTGGAGAAATGGCCCATCGAGCTGTTCTCCCGTCTCCTTCCCAGAATCTATCAGATCGTGGAGGAGATCAACCGCCGCTTTGTGGCAGAGGTGCAGAAGAGATATCCGAACGACCCCGGAAAGGTCAACCGCATGGCCATCATCCACGACGGCCAGGTCCGCATGGCTTACATGGCCATTGTGGGCAGCTTCTCCGTCAACGGCGTGGCAAAACTCCACACAGAGATCTTAAAGCAGCAGGAGTTAAAGGACTTCTACGAGATGATGCCTCAGAAGTTCAACAATAAGACAAACGGCATCACCCAGAGACGGTTCCTGCTTCACGGCAACCCGCTCTTAGCGGACTGGGTGACGGACAAGATCGGCGACGAGTGGATCACTGACCTGTCCCACATGAAGAAGCTGGAAGTTTATGCTGACGACAAGAAATGCCAGCAGGAGTTCATGAACATCAAGTATCAGAACAAAGTCCGCCTGGCAAAATACATCAAGGAGCACAACGGCATCGACGTGGATCCCAGATCCATTTTCGACGTGCAGGTAAAACGTCTCCATGAGTACAAGCGCCAGCTGATGAACATTCTCCATGTGATGTATCTGTACAACAAGCTGAAAGACAACCCCAACATGGATATGGTGCCCAGAACCTTTATCTTCGGCGCGAAGGCAGCTGCCGGCTACAAGAGAGCGAAGCTGACCATCAAGCTGATCAATTCCGTGGCGGATGTGATCAACAACGACAAGAGCATCGGCGGAAAGATCAAGGTAGTGTTCATCGAGGACTACCGGGTATCCAACGCGGAGATTATCTTTGCCGCTGCCGACGTGAGCGAGCAGATCTCCACCGCCAGCAAGGAGGCTTCCGGAACAGGCAACATGAAGTTTATGCTGAACGGAGCTCTGACGCTGGGAACCATGGACGGAGCCAACGTGGAGATCGTGGAGGAAGTGGGCAAGGAGAACGCCTTCATCTTCGGCATGAGCTCTGACGAGGTCATTAACTACGAGAAGAACGGCGGCTACAATCCCATGGATATCTTCAACAACGACCAGGATATCCGCCGGGTGCTGATGCAGCTGATCAACGGCTACTATGCTCCCCAGGATACGGAGCTGTTCCGGGATATTTACGATTCCCTGTTAAATACCAAGAGCAGCGACCGGGCAGACACCTACTTCATCCTGAAGGATTTCCGCTCCTACGCGGAGGCCCACGACCGGATCGACAAGGCATACCGGGATGAGAGCTGGTGGGCGAAGGCCGCAATCCTCAACGTGGCCAACTGCGGAAAGTTCTCTTCTGACCGCACCATCAGAGAGTATGTAAGGGACATCTGGCATCTGACGCCGATCACAGTGACCCTGGACAAAGCAGAATAAGGAATTAAAAACTCCGCAGGCATGGCCGCCTGGGCCGCTGCCTGCAGGAATAAATAAGGATCCCCCCTCATAAGCTGATAACAGCAGTTTTTGAGGGGGGATTTTTATGCGCAGACTGGGAGCAGTCCTGCTTCTCGCCCTGCTGTTTCCCTATATCGTGACTCTGGCGTGGACAGGCACGGTGGAGGGAAAGGCCGGCAGGGAAAACGCTCTGGAAGGGAAAAAGATCCTGCTTGACAGAGGCGGATCGGCGGCCTATATGGATATGGAAGAATACCTGGCGGGGGTGCTGGCGGCCCAGATACCGGCCGATTACGGGGAAGAAGCCCTGAAGGCCCAGGCGATTGCCGCCAGGACATACATCTGCAGCAGAATGGGGGAGGAGGATGAGATCGCTGAGTCGGCCCTGGATCTGGATTATCTGGAGGGAAAACAGCTGGCGGCCCTCTGGGGAGAATCAGCGGCGGAAGATTACGGCCGTCTGAAAAAGGCGGCGGAGGAGACAAGAGGGCTGGTGATCGCCTGTGACGGAGAACTGATCGAGCCTTTGTTTCACCGGGTCAGCGCCGGAAAGACGAGAGACGGGGGCGAGGGATATCCCTATTTGGCGTCGGCGGACTGCCCGGAGGATCTGGAGGCGGATGGATTTCTTCAGGCCCTGACCTTCACAAAAGAAGAATTTGCGGAAAAGATCCGGGAAATTCCGGGAGCCGGGGAGGCGGCAGCGGAAGAACTGCCGGGGACAGTCCAGATTCTGGCGGCGGATGAGGCCGGATATGTGGAGGAAATCCAGATCGGCACCGGGACCTACACAGGGGAAGAAGTGCAGTACACTCTGGGGCTTAGGTCTCCTTGCTTTACGGTGGAGGAGTACGACGGAAAGCTGCGGGTGGTGACGAAAGGCATCGGCCACGGGTACGGGATGAGCCAGTACGGGGCCCACAGACGCAGCGAGGAGGGATGGACAGCGGAGGAGATCCTGAAATTTTTTTATAAAAATATTGCCCTGATCTCTGTATAACTGCGGCCGCTTTGGTAAGAATAGTACCGAGGTGATAAACGTGAAAAATAAAGTGAGGCAGATGTTCAGGGATAAGCTGTTCCTTGTCATGCTGGTGTTGGGTCTGCTGACTATTGTGGCCGCAGCAGGCGTAGTGACAATTCAGAGAGGGGGCGGGACGGAGGAGAATCCATACCTGTCCATGGAAGATCAGGAGAGCCTGATCGCAGAGGAGACGAAGGAGGAGGCCGGTCAGCTGGCCGGAGCGTCTGAGATGGAGAAAGCCGCCCAGGAGGAAGAAAACGGCTCTGGCGGCAGAGATTTCGGCGGCAGCGGGGAAGATTCTGCCGCCAGGCAGGCAGACACGGCGGACGGGTCCACCGGGCAGGGAAAAACAGAGACAGAGGCGGCCCCGGCGGGAGCCGGAAATGACGCAGCCGCAGCCAGGATGCTGAATTTCTCCGATGCGGACAGGCTGGGCTGGCCGGTGAGAGGTTCTGTGCTCATTGACTACAGCATGGACGCCACCACTTATTTTGCTACGCTTGAGCAGTATAAATGCAGTCCCGGCATTGTGCTCCAGAGTGAGGTGAGCACGCCTGTGTACGCCCCTGCGGCGGCCAGAGTGCTGGAGGTGGGCAGCAACGAGGAGCTGGGGAATTATGTGACCCTGGACCTGGGAAATGACTACACGGCTATCTGCGGCCAGCTCAAGGAGATTCCAGTGGCGGTAAACGACTATGTGGACGAGGGAAGTCTGCTGGGCTATGTGGCAGAGCCCACAAAATATTATTCCGTGGAAGGTCCCAACGTATATTTTGAGCTGACATGCGGGGGCAGTCCTGTAGATCCTCTGGATTACATGGAGTGACGGCAGCGGGGAAAATTACGGCAGCGGAGAAAATTCTGCCTGGAAAACAACTGAGTGCAGCCGTCAGGGCGGCGGACCGGTAAGGTCCGCACGCCCTGGCGGCTGTTTTTGCGGGGGTGGGGCCTATCCGGACGGGCACGGGAGCGCAGTTTTGGCATAAAATGGGGAAAGGCCGTTGAAAGAGAATAAGAAATCCGGCATAATGAAAGGAGAGCGGTGCAGAACGGCTCAGACAGGAGGAAGATCATATGGGAATACTGGAAAAGGTACATACAGGGGAACTGTACGACCCTATGGATGAGGCGTTTGCCGAAGATCATGACCGCTGGATGGAGCTTCTCTGGCAGTACAACAGCACCAAACCGACACAGCAGAGAGAGCGGGATGAGCTGCTGCGCCGGATGTGCGCCCAGGTGGGAGAAGGCTGCTTTATTGAGGCGCCGTTCCGTGCAAACTGGGGCGGCCGCTACCTCCGCCTGGGGGACCGGGTCTACGCCAACTATAATCTGACTCTGGTGGATGATACCTGGATCACCATCGGCAGCTTTACCATGATCGGGCCCAATGTGACCATCGCCACAGCCTGCCATCCGGCGGAGCCGGAGCTGCGCCGCCGCGGCCTGCAGTACAACCGGCCGGTGACGATCGGGGAAAATGTGTGGATCGGTTCCGGCGCCATCATTCTGCCGGGAGTGACGATCGGTGACGATTCCATCATCGGCGCGGGCAGCGTGGTCACGAAGGACATTCCGGCGGGAGTGACGGCAGTTGGAAATCCCTGTAAAGTTTTAAGAAATTTATAGGGCGAAACGAAAGAAAGTTATAAAAATATAATAAATTCTTCACAGCAGATTCATAGAAAGGTGTTATACTGTTTTCAGCGATGAAATAATGAAACAGGAGGGTTTCTGATGAATATATTATTTTTTCTCACACCAAAGAGCGATGTGGCATTTATCTATGAGGACGAGAGTCTGAGACAGGCGCTGGAAAAGATGGAGTATCACAAATATTCTTCCGTGCCCATGATCAGCCGCACGGGAAGATACATAGGGACGATCACCGAGGGAGATATGCTCTGGGGGATCAAGAACAAATTCAACCTGAATCTGAAAGAGGCAGAGCATGTGCCGGTGACGGCCATTCCCAGGCGGTCCGACTATCTGCCGGTGAAGGTTGATTCCCGGATGGAGGATATGCTGGACCGGGCCCTGAACCAGAATTTTATCCCCGTGGTAGACGATCAGAAGAATTTTATCGGGATCATCACCAGAAAAGAGATCATCAAATATTTCTACGACCGGATGTGCAGAGAAGGGGACAAAGAGCAGGCGGTTTCTAGATATGTGATGATGTAAGGGAATTTAATAAAGAGAATTTGATGCCTGTATCGGCGGGGATTCCCGGGATACAGGCATCATTTTGCTTGTAAATGATCATTCCGTCAAATTTGGCGGCGTGCGGTCAGTTTTCCCGTTTTGCCAGTAATCGGAAGCCAGCTGGATGAAGCGGCGGGACGCCTTTGAGAGGTAGGAGCCGCGGCGGCAGCAGGCAAAAAGCGTCCAGGCGGGACGGCCGGGAAGGCAGAAAAAGGCCACGGAAGGCGGGCGGCGGGTGGAAAGAGAGTCCGGAATGATCCCGCAGCACATATTGGATTCTACCATGTCTATGATGGTGGCCGCCCGGGGACTCTCAAACAGAACGTTGGGAACGACCCCGGCAGAGTGGAGAATCTCTTCCACGTATTCATAGATTGTGGAAAGGCGGTATATCATGGCGAAGGACTCATTTTTCAGCAGAGACGGGTCGAGAACCGGATAGGGCCCGTCAGAGGGCCGGGACTGCAGGCAGAGAGGGCTGGAGGCCGGAAGGATCAGCACCAGTTCTTCCTGACAGATGGGAATATACTCCAGATCGGCTTTCTGGTTTTCCCGCAGAGTGACAAAACCAAAGTCCAGCTCCCCGGAAGCGATCAGCCTGTGCTGCCTGCGCACGCTGGTTTCCGTGATATTGATGGAAATATCGGGAAATTCCCGGTGAAACTGGGGATAGATGCTAGTGAACGCAGCGGCGCCCCGGTCCGGCGGAAAGCCGATTGTCAGTTTTCCCTTTCTGCGGACGGCGAGATCCTGAAGTTTGTGATAGGTTTCTTTTTTCAGCTTCACCATCTCCCTGGCTGCCTGGAGATAGATCTCACCGGCCTCGGTGGGGGTGCAGCCGCTCCTGCCCCGGTGGAAAAGAGTTATGCCGAGATCATTTTCCAGGTGGTTCAGCTGCTGGGTAAGGGCGGAAGGGGTGATGAACAGCTTTTCTGCCGCCCTGGTAATATTCTGTTCCTCCGCGATCTGCAGCATATACTCCACTTCTTTTAAATACATGAGCCGCCTCCTTTTGTCTTTTTTATTATTGTACCATAAGGAGAGAAAGCCGGCATGAAGTAAAATGAAGAGCAGTGTTAGAAAAACTAACAGTCCCTCCGCTTTATCAGCAGAGAAGAAAATGGTATAATGAACATTGCAGAGTTCCATGCCTGCATGGAGAGCTCTATAAGGCGAATGCTGAACTGCAAATACAGAAACGAGTAAAGTGAGGAAGGCAAATATGAAGGTGGTAAAGGGAGGAAAGGTTTCCGAGCTTCTGCGGGATACGAAGATCCCGAAAATGTTCCGGGCCAGACAGATATTTTCCAGAGAAATGATCCGGCCGGAGGAGATTCCGGCTGCAGTCCATCGGGAGATGGAAAAAGAAAACATCGGATCGCGCATCCGCCCGGGCATGTCTGTGGCGGTCACAGCTGGAAGCCGGGGAATCCGCAATGTGGATATTATCACAAAGGCTGTTGTGGACGAGGTGAAGGCGAGAGGGGCCAGCCCCTTTATCGTGCCGGCCATGGGGAGCCACGGCGGGGCTACGGAGGAAGGACAGCTGGCCATGCTGGCGGGCTACGGCATCACGCCCGAGTCCATGGGCTGCCCCATCCGCTCATCCATGGAAGTGGTGGAGCTGGGATATTCTGAGCGGGGAAGGAGAGTGGTTCTGGATAAGAACGCATATGAGGCGGACGGAATCATTATTTCCTGCCGGTTAAAGCCCCACAACGCCTTCCGCGGGCCGTACGAGAGCGGTCCCTGCAAAATGATGACGGTGGGGCTGGGAAAACAGGTGGGGGCGTCCATCGTCCACGGAGACGGCATGGACGTGATCGCTCAGAACATTCCCACCATGGCGAAGGTGGTGCTGGAGAAGGCCAATATCCTGTTTGCCATTCCCTGCATAGAAAATGCCTACGATGAGACGTGCAGGATCGAGGCGATCCCGGCGGAGAATATTCTGGAGCGGGAGCCGGAGCTGTTAAAATACGCGTTTTCCAACATGCCTCGGCTGATCGTGGGAGAGGCGGACGTGCTGGTGGTGGACGAGGTTGGGAAAAACTACAGCGGCACCGGCGTGGACCCCAACATCACGGGGACATTTTCCACCCCCTACGCCTCCGGGGGACTGAAAGTGCAGCGGACCTGCTTTTTAAATCTGTCGAAGGAGTCCCACGGAAACGCGCTGGGCTGCGGCCTGGCGTCCGCCATCACCCGGAAGATCTTTGACGACATGGATATTGAGCAGATGTATCCCAACTGCATCACCAGCACAGTGCTGGCGTCCGCGCGCATTCCCTGCGTGGTCAGCACAGACAAAGAGGCTGTCCAGATCTGCATTAAGACCTGCAACAAGATCGATCAGGACCATGTGCGGGTGGTGCGGATCCCCAACAGCCTGCACATCGGCTCCATCATGCTGTCGGAAGCCTATTACGAGGACGTGAAGGCCGGAAAATATCCGGGGCTGGAGGCGGTGGATGAGCCGAAAGAGCTGGAATTTGACGGGGACGGAAATGTGATCACGAAAATTGAACAGGGGTAAAGAAGGAGATGAGCCTGCAGCGGATTTTGGATTTTATCAGATTCAGAATCCGCTGCGGATTTGTCTTCTTTTTTTCTTCATAATCTTAAAATGGATGTTCGATATTTGTTTCTTTCTATGATATACTGGGAATGAAATTAAGATTGTCGGTTTGAAGAAAATTAGAACAGGAGGATAAATGAGATAGCTGAAGCAGAAAACAGCAAAGATCCGAGTAGTGTTTTATGGAGAGGAGCAGCTTACAGAGGAATGTCATTATGTAATGGAACCAGAATTGACCTGTATTCCAACCGCCAGGGAACAGCGTAAGCTTGGGAATATCTTTCAAGAGTATACAGAAAAGAACCATCTGGAACTTCCAGCGCTTACAATAGTTCAAGGCGGTGGAACTGTTAGAAGAGAAGAAATCTATTGGCTATAGAACGGACAGAGAGGTTTTATATGAGTGAACAGAAAAGAAAGATCGGTTTTACAGTAGCATGTATAAATGAATTTGCTCAGCAATATAATCTCACAGCTCAAGAGGCGTTTCGGTATCTCTTTAAATTTAAAGGCATTGCATTTATTAAAGAAAACTATGAAGCTGAACATACTCTTGATTTTGGTACAATCATAGAAGATTTGGGAATACTATGCCGGAGAAATGGAGGCACGCTATGAGATTATTTCATGGAAGCAATGTAAACATAGACAGTATTAGTTTAGCAATGTGCAGACCATATAAAGACTTTGGGAGAGGATTCTATTTAACGGATATCGAGGATCAGGCGGAGAGGATGGCTGTAAGAGTATCCAGAATCTATGGTGGAACACCTGTGGTGAATTCTTACGAAATCGAGGATGATTTTAGAAATATGCCAGATTTACGGATTAAAGATTTTGGGGTGCAGACAACGGAAGAATGGGCGAGATTCGTAATGAATAATCGAAGCAGAGCGTTTACAGATGAAAAAAGTGAGCTGTGTAATAAAGATAACAAATATGATATTGTGATCGGCCCGGTCGCGGACGATAATATGGCATTATTATTCCGGCAATATGAAAATGAGATCATTGATTTTGATACATTGCTGAAAGGGATGATATATAAGAAAACATCTTCCCAATATTCATTCCATACTTTGAAAAGTATTAGACTTTTGAGAAAGGTGGCTGACTAAAATGTGTAAAAAGACCCAACTAATTGAGTATATAATACAAGATATAGTTGATATGTTTGCAACGGATCAAAATATAGAATACGATGAAGCTATGAATAAGTTTTATAATTCGGAGGTTTTTGAAAAACTTCAGGACAAAGAAACAGGACTATATTTGGAAAGTTCAGAATATGTATATGACCTTTTTAAGGATGAATTGAACTTTGGACATATTGTTCAGGCTGAGATATAAAAGGAATGATAAATGTGAAAATGGAAGCACTTCCTATGGATTAGAGATGAAGCGATTGTAGTTAAATACAAGTCATCATTTTTGCAAAACGGTGATGTTATTGTGGTAGATACTACAGAGGACAAAACTGTAGGAAAATGTACGGAAATAGCGGGGGTAAGTGATGAAATTGTAATTTCAGGACTACATACAATACCTTACAGACCATTACAGAAATTTGAGTCTATTCGGGAAGCTTCTAGGATAGGGAAATTCGGTTATATCCATTCACGGATTGAGGCATCCATTATCTGGATTATAAGCATTAATTGAAAAGCAGGATCACTTACGCTATACCCATTTTTAACATGCAGCGGGAAGGAGTAATTCAAGCGAATGACTCCTTCCCGCTGTGTGCTTATTTATTCAGCCGTTTCCTGGAAGCAGCGGATCGTCACCTTCGGAAGGGCGGGATCCCAGTGCTCGCCGAGAAATGCGGAGATCTCTTTCTCATCGGGCTTCTTCGGGCCGTATACGTCCGCGGTCAGCACCAGGCGGTGTTCCTCGCCCCAGATGAAATACGCCTCTGCCCGGGAAACGTCGTCCCTGCTGACAAGCAGCCGCTCTAACTGGGCCAGATCCACATAGTCTCGGCCGTTTAGCCGCTCGGCCATCACCGTGCGTCCGCCCTGCTCTAAAAGATCCAGGGTTCCGTCGGGAAGGATCCGGGCGTAAATGCCGGTCTGGTAGAGAGTTCCGGGGCCGTAGGGGTTCGTCACTTTGTCTGTCCAGCCTGCGGTGGGGTGATCCATGATGTAGAGCATTCCCCAGCCGCCGAAGGGCTGCTTGCGGCAGGCGTCGTCCATGACGTAAGCCTTGACCTCAGTATTTCCGTCCGCATCTTCGATGAGGCGGTAGCCGACGGTGCGGTTTACGGTCTCCGCCTTGATGAAATAATGCTTCGGGAATACTTGCTCCGGCAGGTGGCTCTTTAACCGGCGGACTGACGGCTCGTCCAGCATTGCCTCTACGATCCGCTCCATGCAGATCATGAAGATTTCCAGCTGTTTGGTGTCAAAACGGTTGTTCCAGTAGCGGAGCTCGTAGTAATAGCCTTTGGAATCGGACATTACCTGCAGATGGAAGGGCAGGGAGTCCAGCTGGACCTTCTGCCGCACTGCGGGCGCGCCGCCGATCTCATCCACGTTCAGAATGTCGCCCTGATACTGGAAGAACATCTCGTCCGCGTGCAGGGTGGAAACGTAGCAGCGCATAGTGTCCATGATCTGCTGGCCGGATGTCTTTAACAGGTGCTCCACCGTCTCGTGGGGATGCTGGGTGCAGCGGAAAATGTAGGTGAGAAACAGCGGTCCCGCCAGTCTCGCCCAGCGCCCGTCGGTGCGCCCGCTGTGGATGCTGGTGCTGATGGTGTCTTTTTCACCGCTGAAAATGCCGATGCAGTAATTGAAGGCGGTGAGGAACAGCACATTTTCCGACACTCCGTGCTCCCGGCAGAAGGCGGTGACATTCTTTAAATTCAGGCGGGAGAACCGGCTCTTGAGGGCGGCGTTTTCTCCGCGGTCCAGATCGTGGAAATCTCTTCTGTTTAAAATGCTTTTGCGGACCCGGAAGTCTTTCATAATATTCCGGAAATACTGAATATCTCTGGCTCTCAGTCCCCTGGCGTCCCGGTCCTTTTCATCCAGCACGTACTCAAACAGCGTGTAGGACTCCTTCTCCACCCGGTCGCCGCGGTAGAGGGCGTTCAGATCCTCAAACAGGACGTTCATGGTCATTCCGTCTCCAACGATGTGGGCGATGTCAAAGAACAGATAGTTGGCAGAATCCGTCTCGTAGATAGCTGCGTGGTGAAGGGGCTCGTCCTTCTCGTACATGTAGGGCTTTAACAGCTGGCCGCGCAGGATTTCCCAGTCCGTGTCATTTACGCGGATGATGGGGACCACCACATGGGTTTCGTCGTGGCGGAACATTTTGTAGGCCCCGTCGTCCATCTGAATGATGGCCTTTAAGCCGGGATGAAGGTCAAACAGGTCTTCCGCCGCTTTCTGGAGACGGGAGAGATTGACGCTCCGGTCCAGTTTGAAGAAGAACGGCAGATTGGCGGTGGTGTTGCCCCGCATCACATAGGCAAAATAAATCTGCAGGTTGGTCAGCGGATAAACCGGGCGGACAGAATAGTCCACCTTCGGACGTGCGGCCGCTTCCTTATAAAATGCCTCCAGCTGAAGGATGGTCGGATGGCTCATCAGCTCGTCCAGAGTCAGGGAGAAATTCATGCCGGACGCCAGGTCGGATAAGAGCAGGACGCTTCCCAGAGAATCCAGGCCGGCCTCGTAGAAATTGGTGTCGATGCCGAACCGGCGGTGTCCCAGACAGGCGGCCACCGAGTTGTAAAGCTGGGTCTGAAGCTCATTCTCCGGCAGCTTCAGGCTGGCGATCTGTTTTTCCTCCGCCTTTTTCTGGCTGAAATATTTGGAGCGGATGATCTTTTTCGACGATGTTTTCTCAAAAGGAGTTTCCCGGACGCGGAAGCGGAGGATCCGCTTAAAGGAAGGAAGCTCCTGATTGTGGAGATTGACCAGCCGGGACAGTTCTTCCTCAATGTTGGAGATGCCGGCGGTTTCCGCGTATTTGAAATTGGGGTAGATCTCCGCGGTGATGGCGTCATTTTCCTCAAATACCAGGATTTCTTCTACCAGCCGGTCCCCGTCAAACATGTGCTCCAGCTGCTCCGGAGCCACATTTTCCCCATTGCTCAGGATGATCAGGTTTTTCTTCCTTCCGGTGAGGTAGAGGAAATTTTCCTCATCCACATAGCCGATGTCTCCGGTGCAGAGCCAGCCGTCCTCCGTGAGGACTTCAGCGGTCTGCTCCGGGTCTTTGTAGTAGCCCATCATGACCGACGGACTCTTGACCTGGATCTCCCCGTCCTTGATGCGCACCTGGCAGCCGTTTACGATCTGTCCGACAGAAGCGCGCTTATCCGGGCGTCCCCAGGCGGCTGTGGTGATCTTGGGAGAGCACTCGGACATGCCGTAGCCCTGGGCCATCTCGATCCCCAGCTTTTCATAGCACTCCCGCAGCTCCGGAGCCAGGTAGCCTCCGCCGCAGGCGATGTGGGTGAGCCGGCTTCCCAGAACCTCTTTCTTGATCTCATCCAGCGGGCGGTCCGGATGCTGGCTGGAGAGCAGCATAATACGGTTGTACAGGGATTTGGGGATCATGGGAACCGTACGGAAACGGGTCGGTTCAAACAGACGCATATGCTCCACCAGTTTGGTCATATCTCTGTTCAGGCAGAGGGTATTGCCGTAGCGAAGGGTGAGCAGGACGTCTCCGTTGATGCAGAATACGTGGTGAATGGGCAGGACGTTTAAAAAGACCTGGTTGCAGTAGATGTCGGGTTCTTCCGTACAGAATACGTTGTCGATGAGGTTTCCCTGGGAGAGCATGACGCCTTTGCCCCGTCCGGTGGTGCCGGAGGTGAACAGGATCATGGCCAGCTCGTCTGGGGAAATGTCGGTGTGATCGGTGCGGCCGGCGTATTCTTTCAGAATGTTGTCAGAACAGGGAACGTGGCGGCCGTGCTGAAGAGATATGTAAGTCTGGATCCGCGGACAGCGCTCCATGGCTCCGTCCACCAGAGAGCGGTGTTCCCAGTCGTAGAACAGAACGTCCACGTCGGAGCGGGTCAGACAGTCGCAGAAAGTGTCCAGATTGACCTGGATGTCCAGCGGAACGGCCACGCAGCCTGCGCACATGACGCCCAGCATGGCGGCCAGATAGTGATGACTGCTGCTGCCCATCAGGCCCACATGGACTCTGCGGCCCGCCAGGCGGCTCTGGTCGCTGGTCCAGGCGGCGATGGCCATGCACTCGGCGGCGAACTGGCTGTAAGAGACTTCGTAGATCACGTCGTTTTCCTCGTAGCGGAGAAAGATCCGGTCGGCGTATTCTCTGCCGGTATTTTCCACCAGATCCCGTATGGTTTTGGTATTTTGGCTTGTAATCATAATTTCATTCCCCCTTAAAGGTTTCAGGATGCAGTAAGGTTCTGCAGATATTGTTGTGTCACTGCCTGACGGTTCTGCCAGGACGCTTGCCGCAGAGTGCCCCATGCACAGATGGAACTCTGCAGGATTCATTATAGCATATCCGAAAGAGAGGAACAATTAAGAAACGGTAAATTCCGCCGGGACCGGCGATTCTATACCGCGTTCAACTGTCTGTACTCCCGCGGCGTACAGTTATAAAACCGCTTGAACATTTTCGCAAAATGGCTGGGGCTGTCAAACCCGCAGTAAGACGCCGTCTCAGAGATGCTGCCGGCAGGATTTGCAAGCAGCATCTCTGCCCCCTGCATAACCCGGTATTTCAGCAGATACTGGACAGGAGAAATCTGAAGCATTTTCTGGATACGGATATTATCCTGGTCCGACACTGCGGACTGCACATTTAGCTGAGATTCAAATGCGTTTTTCATCAGTATGGCGGTTTTATTATATTATATGGCTGAAAATGACTTGCATCAAGCGCTGATTGACGGTATTCTTTTGATGGATAAAACACAGGAGGAAGATATATCATGTTTCAGTTATTGCTGGCCATTATTTATCTGGCATTTATCAGTTTAGGGCTTCCGGATTCCCTGTTAGGTTCGGCGTGGCCCGCCATGTATCAAGAATTTTCCGTGCCCGTCTCCTATGCGGGCGGTATTTCCATGATTATCGCAGCTGGAACGATCATTTCCAGCCTTCAGAGCGACCGGCTCACCAGAAGATTCGGCACCGGCAAAGTCACAGCGTTCAGCGTATTTCTGACTGCGGCTGCTCTATTTGGATTTTCTGTCAGCCATTCTTATGCAGCCCTTTGTCTGTGGGCAGTTCCCTATGGACTGGGAGCCGGAAGTGTTGACGCTTCTCTGAATAATTATGTTGCGCTTCATTATGAGAGCAGGCATATGAGCTGGCTTCACTGCATGTGGGGAGTCGGCGCTTCGCTGGGACCGTATGTGATGGGATATGCGCTCTCCGGCGGAGCCGGCTGGAATATGGGATACCGCTATATTGCGGCTCTTCAGGTCACTCTGACTGCAGTCCTTTTCCTCAGCCTGCCTTTATGGCACAGGAAACAGCAGGCAGACATGGGGACTGCTCAGACGGAAGAGAGCGGCAAAACGCTTTCGCTGAGAGAGGTCATACATATCCCCGGCGCGAAAGAGGTCATGATTACATTTTTCTGTTACTGTGCTCTGGAGCAGACTTCCGGCCTTTGGGCCAGCAGCTATCTGGTGCTGCGCCATGGATTATCAGCCGATACGGCGGCCGGCTTTGCCAGTCTGTTCTTTGTCGGAATAACGGTTGGAAGGGCTCTCAGCGGCTTTTTAACACTGAAGTTTAATGATACGCAGATGATCCGTCTGGGACAGGGGGTGATTTTCTTCGGTATTCTGCTTTTGCTTCTGCCGCTGGGAAAAGAAAGCGCGCTTTCAGGGCTGGTGCTGATCGGCCTGGGGTGCGCTCCGGTTTATCCTTCTGTCATACATTCCACCCCGGAACATTTTGGAGCTGAAAAATCCCAGGCGATGATTGGGGTTCAGATGGCTTCCGCTTATGTGGGAACCTGTCTGATGCCGCCGCTGTTCGGCCTGATTGCAAACCATATCAGCCCTTCCCTTTTGCCTGTGTATTTGCTGTTAATTCTGGCTCTCATGATAGGGATGCACGAAAAAATGCTGAAAAAGGTCAAACTGGGACAGAGCGGCGTTCCCATGCCAGATCAAGTGATGTGGAGACAGTTAAAAATATAGAAAAAAGAAGAGAAAGGAGACCACCATGAAAATTGAACATGTCGCAATGTATGTAAACGATTTGGAAAGAGCAAAAATGTTTTTTGAGAAGTATTTTGGAGCTGTATCCGGAGATGGATACCATAATAAAAAGACAGACTTCCGTTCCTATTTTCTTTCGTTTGACGATGGTTCCCGCCTGGAGATCATGAACAGGCCCGATATGGATGACAGCGAAAAAAGCCAAAACAGAACCGGTTTTATTCATATTGCGTTTTCTGTCGGCAGCAAAGAAAAGGTTGACGAGCTGACTGCCCGGCTGAAAAAAGACGGCTATGACGTGATCAGCGGCCCGCGCACAACGGGTGACGGATATTATGAGAGCTGTATTGTGGGCATTGAACAGAATCAGATAGAAATAACGGTTTAAATGACAGGGGCGGCAGTCTTCTGCAGGCTTTTTGGATAGGGCGTTCGCCCCAGGGAAATATGGAAATCCCGCTCCATCAAGGGCTGTGAAAGCGAGCTTTCAGCCGCCTGATGAAGCCGGATTTCCGCCCGGCTCAGTGCTTCAGCATGTTTTCCACAAAGATCCCGTAGCCTTTTGCGGAGTCCTGGATGAAGACGTGGGTGACGGCGCCGATGAGTTTGCCGTCCTGGATGATGGGGCTGCCGCTCATGCCTTGGACGATGCCGCCGGTGAGGGCGAGGAGGTCGGAATCGGTGACTTTGATCACCATGCCTTTTCCCGTTTTCGAGGAACTGTAGTCCACCTTCTCGATCTCGATGGCATAGTCCTTTAATTCCCCGGACACGCTGCTGCGGATGATGGCCGGTCCTTCTTTCACATCCTGCTTATAGCCGATCTCCAGCGGCTCGCTCTTTAACTTCTCCTGAAACCGGCTGTTGACCGTGCCGAACACTCCTTCCTCCGTGTTGGCCTCAATGGCGCCTAAGGAGGAGCCGGGGCCGTAGTAGATGACGCCTGACATGACGCCGGGCCTGCCGGCGCTGCCCTTTTCAATGCCCATGACGGCAGTCTCATAGAGGGAACCGTCTTCGATCTGCACGATCTCTCCGGTGTCGCTGTCGCTGATGCCGTGTCCCAAAGCGCCGAAATGGCCGTTTAAATCTACATAGGTCATGGTGCCGATTCCCTGGGTGTCGTCCCGCACCCAGGCCCCCAGCTTGTATCCCCCGTCTGCGTCCATGGCCGGCCGCACCTTCACGTCGATCTCAGAGCCGGAGCGGCGGACGGTGAGAACGGTCTCCGCGCCGCCGCAGCCGTCCACCTCCTCCATCAGCTCTTCCTTTGTGGAGAGAGGAGTGCCGTTCACCGCTTCAATATAGTCCCCGCTCTGCAGAATCCCCAGGGACGGCTCCGCCACGGTCCCGTCAGGCCCGGCCACCTCTCCGGTGCCGATGACCATGATGCCCTTGGATTTTAAGTAAATGCCCACGGGAAGGCCGCAGGGGACGGCATACTGCGTGTCCACCACGTCCACCTGGATATTTTTCAAAGGAAGAAGGCCGAACAGCTTCAGGTTCAGCTGATAGCTTCCTTTGTTTTTTGCGTACATGGTAAATGTATCGTCCCGCGTGATCTTGATCTCATCCGCCGGAATATGGGAGCCGTTTCCTAAGGCCACCTCCGCGCTCTCAGAAAGCAGCGTGGAGCTTATCAGGCCGGGAAATCGGAAAGATTCCACCTGGTCAGCCACGATGGAAAAATGGTCCGGGATCATCCTCTCCGCGTACCATCCGGTGAAGACGACGGCAGACAGGGCGCCGGCGGCAAAGAGCTTCAGCATGGATTTTTTGAACCTCTGCATTCCCGTCATTTCTCATACCTCCTCTCGCAAAAATAAGTTCAGCGCTACGGTTTTATTATGTGAAGGAATCGGAAAATCACTCTGCTATTTTTTTGTACCGCAGGAAAATCTATGGCGAAAAACGGCGGCGGGAGAAAAAGAATGATCGACACCGTTTGACAAGAAGAAATGACGCATTTGTAAGAGCTTTTGCGAAAATTCAGGAAAATGCCGCAACAAAATCCTCATTTTTTCGTCCCTATCCTCAGACAGTTGTCGAAAATTGCGATGGAATTCCGTTGCAACCGCAGAAAAATGAAGTCTATAATACACCTAACGAAGAGGAAAAAAGAGGAGGAAACGAAAATGACAGAGATCAACATTGCAATTGCCGATGATAATCCGCAGACTTTGAACCTGCTTGGAGATATTCTGGAGCAGGAAGAGGGATTTCATGTCGTGGGAAAAGCAGAAAATGGGGAAGATGCGTATAATATGATCATAAAAACCAGGCCGGATGTGGTGCTGTTAGACATTATCATGCCGAGACTGGATGGAATTTCCGTGATGGAAAAAGTGAGAAAGCAGAGCGGGCTGGAGAAAATGCCGTCCTTTATCATGGTGACGGCGGCAGGAAGCGAGAGCGTTACGTCAGAGGCGTTCGCCAAGGGAGCCAACTACTATATCATGAAGCCCTTCAGCAGAGAGACGGTGGTGGACAAAGTAAGGCGTCTGGGAATGGGAACGGACGCGAAGGAACTTTCCCTGGCCGGCGTGCGGAAAGTGAAGCCTTATGTGAACCGGGAAGAATACATCGCCCAGAATCTGGAGCACGACGTGACGCAGATGCTCCACGAGATCGGGATTCCGGCCCACATAAAAGGTTATCAGTACTTAAGAGACGCCATCGCCATCTCCGTGCAGGAGCAGGATATGCTGACCTCTGTCACAAAGATCCTTTATCCCAGCATTGCCAAGAAGCACCACACGACGCCCAGCCGCGTGGAGCGGGCCATCCGCCATGCCATCGAGGTGGCGTGGAGCCGGGGAAAGATGGACACCATCAATGAGATTTTCGGCTATACGGTGAGCAACGGCAAGGGAAAACCAACCAATTCCGAGTTTATCGCTCTGATCGCCGACAAGATCCGCCTGGACTATAAGCGTCTGCCGTGAAAAAGCCCGGGCCGGCCTATTTTTCTGCGGGCCGGCGCGGGTCTTTTTTCTGCATAACAGAACTCCCGCACTTTTTTTGACTCTTCCCTTTCTAACCTGAAAAAAAGGCTTTCTAATTTCCCTCCGTTATTGTATACTATAGGTATGTAACCCACGGTCTGAACGGGGGTTGGGTAAAAGGAGGGTTATCTTGTGAAAAAGATATTGTTTGTAGCTTCTGAGGCGGTGCCGTTTATCAAGACGGGAGGTCTGGCAGATGTTGTGGGGTCTTTGCCGAAATGCTTTGACAAAGAATATTTTGATGTGCGGGTGATGATTCCCAAGTACCTCTGCATCAAAGAAGAGTGGCGCAACCAGATGACCTATATCAATCATTTCTATATGGATTATCTGGGACAGAGCCGTTATGTGGGCATTCTGCAGTATGTTTACGACGGAATTACTTATTATTTCATAGACAATGAGGGGTATTTCTGCGGTCCCAAGCCTTACGGGGACTGGTATTTTGACCTGGAGAAGTTTTCGTTTTTCTGCAACGCGGCGCTGTCCGCCCTTCCGGTGATCGGATTCCAGCCGGATGTGGTGCACTGCCACGACTGGCAGACCGGCCTGATTCCCGTTTACTTAAAAGACCGGTTCCACGGAGGAGAATTCTTCCGGAACATGAAGTCTGTCATGACGATCCACAACCTGAAGTTCCAGGGCGTCTGGGATGTGAAGACCATCCAGCGCTTCTCCATGCTGCCGGATTACTATTTCACGCCGGATAAGCTGGAGGCGTATAAGGACGGCAACCTGTTAAAGGGCGGCATCGTGTACGCGGACGCTATCACCACCGTGAGCAACACTTACGCGGAGGAGATCAAGACTCCCTTCTACGGCGAAGGTCTGGACGGCCTGATGAGGGCCAGAGCAGGCAGCTTAAGAGGAATCGTAAACGGCATCGACTATAACGAGTTCAACCCGGAGACAGATCCCCTGATCGCCCAGAATTACAACGCGAAGAATTTCCGCAAGGAGAAAGTGAAGAACAAGACGGCGCTTCAGCAGCAGCTGGGCCTGCCGGTGGACGAGAAGAAATTTATGGTGGGCATCGTGTCCCGTCTGACGGACCAGAAAGGTCTGGATCTGATCCAGTGCGTGATGGACGAGATGTGCACCGACGATATGCAGCTGGTAGTCCTGGGAACGGGAGATGAGAAGTACGAGAACATGTTCCGCCACTACGACTGGAAGTACCATGACCGCGTATCGGCCCAGATCTACTACTCCAACGAGCTGTCCCACAAGATCTACGCAGGCTGCGACGCCTTCCTGATGCCGTCCTTGTTTGAGCCCTGCGGACTGTCCCAGCTGATGGCTCTGCGCTACGGTACCGTGCCGATCGTGCGCGAGACAGGCGGCTTAAAGGATACGGTGGAGCCCTACAACGAGTATGAGAGCAAGGGCACCGGATTTTCCTTTGCCAATTACAATGCTCATGAAATGCTGGGAAGTATTCAGTACGCCAAATACGTTTATTATAATAAGAAGCGGGAGTGGAACAAGATTATTGACCGGGGAATGGCAAAAGACTTCTCCTGGAACACCTCCGCTCAGAAATATCAGGAGCTTTACGACTGGCTGATCGGGTATTGATTGACGGGAGAGCGACGATCATTGGAGATGACACAAAAATATGAGGAGGACCGGGATTATCTGGACTGTGTGGAGGATATCCTGGTCCATCCCGTGTTCTGTTCCATGGAACAGTATATCCAGCACGGGAAAACTACCTGCAGGGAACACTGCATTCAGGTTTCCTACCGGGCTTACCTGCTCTGCAGAAAGCATGGATGGGACTGGCGGGCGGCTGCCAGAGGCGGCCTGCTCCACGACCTGTTCCTCTATGACTGGCACGCTCCCGTGAAGGAGAGGGGACACCGGTTTCACGGTTTTACCCACCCGGGGACGGCGGCAGAGAACGCGGAGAAATATTTTTCCATTTCCCCCAAAGAACGGCAGATCATCCGGCGGCATATGTGGCCGCTGACGGTGGTCCCGCCCACGTCCATGGCCGGAATGGCCGTCATGTGGGAGGACAAGGTGTGCGGATTTGCGGAGACGTGTACCCGCATCGGCCGGAAATGTGCGGCTCTGTTTGGCGCGTAAGGACTCTTTTCGGGAAGGAGGACCGTATACCAGGCCGGTCTGCGGATTGGAAATACGGGAGAAGAACATGACATTTTGGATGGAATTGCTGAACAATCAGGTTTTTATGAGCGCGGTAGTCGGATGGGTGGTGGCCCAGGTGTTAAAGACCATCATCGACTGTGCCCTGAACAAGGGTTTTTCCCCGGAACGGCTCTACGGGTCCGGAGGAATGCCCAGCTCCCACTCGTCCACCGTATGCGCGCTGACCACGTCCGCGGCCTACTGCTACGGCCTGGGATCAGCGGAATTTGCCATCAGCTTCGTACTGGCGGCGGTGGTGATGTACGACGCCATGGGCGTGCGCCGGGAGACGGGAAAGCAGGCAAAACTGTTAAATCTGATCATGGAACAGGATTTTTTCAAATTTGACAATGAGCTGTTCCAGAAGAGACTGAAGGAGTTTGTGGGGCACACGCCCCTGCAGGTGGCGGCGGGAGCCGTCCTGGGCATCGTCCTTGCGGTCATCATGGAATATCTTTACGTCTGAAGCAGAAGGCTGTGGAAGTGGATCCATAGCCTTTGCTTTTCGTTAAAAGAGAAGGAAGAGAGAGGAAGAAAGAATATGAGGATTGTGCTGGCGTCCGGCTCGCCCAGGCGCAGAGAGCTGCTGGAGCAGATCGGAATCAGGGCGGAGGTGATTCCCAGCTCCGTAGAGGAAAAAGTGACTTCCACTGTCCCCGGAAAGGTGGTTCTGGAGCTTTCAGGACAGAAGGCGGAGGATGTGGCCGGAAAGCTGACAGGCGCGGATGTGCTGGTGATCGGCGCGGACACTGTGGTTTCCGCGGGAGGCCGGATCCTGGGAAAGCCGGGATCGGAAAAAGAGGCCCAGGAGATGATCCGCTCCCTGGCGGGAACCTCCCACCAGGTCTATACGGGAGTGAGCCTGATTTACCGGGACCGGGAAGGCGCGGAAAAGCGGACGGCGTTTGCGGAGAAGACAGACGTGTTTGTCTATCCCATGGATGAGGAGGAGATCCTCTCCTATGCCGGCTGCGGAGAGCCGATGGACAAGGCGGGAGCCTACGGGATCCAGGGCCGCTTTGCCGCCTATGTGGAAAAAATAGACGGAGACTACAATAACGTAGTGGGCCTTCCGGTGGGAAGGCTTTATCAGGAGATCAAAAGATTAACAGGAGGATGGAACAGATGATCAAGCTGATTGTGACAGATATTGACGGAACGCTTCTTCCGGAGGGAACCCACTCTCTGGATCCGGAGTACTTTGAGGTGATTACGCGGCTGAGAGAGAAGGGAATGCAGTTTGCGGCTGCCAGCGGCAGACACTGGAAGAGCATCGACCAGTTATTTGAGCCGGTGAGGGACAAGATCTTCTACATCGCCGACAACGGCGCTTACTTGGGAACCAGCAAGAGGGAGCTGTTTGTGCACACTCTGCCCAGAGATACGGCCATGGAGATTATCAGAGAGGCCAGAAAGCTGGAAGGCGTGGAGACGGCGGCCAGCTGCGCGAACCAGGCGTACATGGAAGTGCAGGGAAGAACCTGGAAATGGCTGCAGGAAGGATACCAGTACAACATGAAGATGATCGACGACCTGACGAAGGTGGAGGACGGAATCATCAAGCTGGCTCTGGACTGCCCCTTCCATGTGGATCAGATCGCGGAAGAATTTCAGAAAAAATACGGCGACAAGGTGAAAATGGCAGTTTCCGGGGATACCTGGCTGGACATCATTCCCTTAGACGCCAGCAAGGGCATATCGGTGAAGGAGCTTCAGGAGAGCCTGGACATCCGTCCGGAGGAGACGATGGCCTTCGGCGACCAGCTCAACGACCTGGAGATGCTGGAGCGGGCCTACTACAGTTACGCCGTGGGCAATGCCAGGGAAGAGGTCAAGAAAGCGGCCAGATTCCAGGCAGACCGCAACGACCGCAACGGAGTGCTGAAGGTATTAAAGACTCTGCTCTGATGAGAAGCTGTGGGAAAAGGGCCGCGGGCGGCAAAGAAACAGATACTGGCAGTGGAATTTCCGCGGAAAGTATGGTATCTTCTTAATAGACATCACAGAAAAGGAGTTTTCGCGGATGAGAATTTTAAATAGATGGAATCTGCTGGCCGCGGCTTTGGCGGCCGGCGCTTTTCTGACCGGCTGCCAGGGAGGAATCCCCATGATCTCCCGTGTGAAGGAGATCGAAGGCTATCCCATAAATCAGGCCATGATCGTGGCCGCCACGGAGAAGAACCGCTATGAGGATGCCTATACCAGCCAGCTGTGGCAGGTGACTCTGGACGAGGAGGGCACAACGGTCCAGACCTTTTTTCTGGAGCAGGTGGAGCAGTTTCTCAGGGAGTTAAAGACGGTGAGCCTGCTGGCGGAAGAGCAGGGCGTCCAGTTAAACGGGCAGGAGCAGAGCCTGGTATCCCAGCTCTCGGAAGAATATTTCGGCGGGCTGACGGCGGAGGACATCGCCTACATGGGCGTCAGCGAGGAAGATGTGGAGGCGCTTTACAGCGACTACTGCCTGGCGAACAAGGCGGTGACGGAGCTGACGAAGGACACGGACCTGGAAGTGAGCGACAGCGAGGCGAAGGTCATTGATCTGCAGCAGATCGAAGTCTGGGATCAGGGGACGGCGGACTCCGTTCTGGCCATGGTCCAGGAGGAAGGAGCCGATTTTGCCCGCATTGCCGGGGAATACTCGGTAAACCCGGAGATCGACCGGCAGCTGGCTAGAGGGGAGGAGGACGCCGCGTTTGAGGAGGCGGCCTTTGCCCTGCAGACCGGGGAGATCAGCGGAGTGATCCAGGCCGGAGACGCCTTTTACATTGTAAAGTGCACCAATGACTACAATGAGGAGGCGACGAGAGAGCGGAAGGGCGAGCTGGAGCTTTTAAAGAAGGAGCGGGCGTTCCGGACCGTCTACGACGAGTTCGCGAAGGACCACGCGGTGAGCTTCGGCGAGGATTTCTGGGACGGCGTCGATTTTTCCGGCGGCGGCTGCACCACCACCAATTTCTTTGAGCTGTACCGGGAATATTTTCCGGAGTAGGCAGATTTCAGGATGGATCAGGGGAAACAGACAGATATGGTAGCATTGAAGATCGGGGATATTAAGGGGTTTACGTCCCGCCTGTTCGTGCGGGACACCTTTGATGAGATGTATGTGCGGGAGGCCCAGGTGGTGACGTACAATTCTTTCACCATCGACGGGCGGATCCGGCCGGGATTTTACACAAAGGACGAGCTGGAGGCGGGAAATATCGGGGAATTTTCCTCGTGGAAGGTGATCCGCCCCCTGTGTTTTGCTCTGATTAAGGGCAAAAAGCTGCCGGGCAGCTTTCACATTGAATTTGCCGCCGGGCCGGAGATGGTGGAGCGGTTTGCGGCCAGGGCCGGCGGAAACTGGAGAGCGGATATGATCAAAGGGCTCTATCTGGGGGTCCGCTATGAAAACGGCGGGCTGCTGTGCGTCACAGGCACGTCCCTGGCGGTGTTTACCCTGGACCGGTCCATAGAACAGCTGTGGGATGACACGGTGAAAGCATTCCTTAAAAAGAATGAGATCATATATTCAGAAGAATAGAACCAGGAGGAAGTACAATGAAGGTATTAAATTATGGGTCGTTAAACATTGACAATGTTTACAGCGTAGAGCATTTCGTCAGAGGAGGGGAGACGCTCTCCTCGTCAAAAATGGAGATTTTCAGCGGCGGAAAGGGCTTAAATCAGTCCATCGCCCTGGCAAAGAGCGGGGCTGAGGTCTGGCACGCCGGCGCGGTGGGCGAGAGCGACGGCGAATTCCTGCTGGATATGATGAGAGCGGCGGGGGTGAACGTGAGCCTGGTATCTCATGTGGAGGGCAAAACAGGCCACGCCATCATCCAGAGAGACGGAGCCGGACAGAACTGCATCCTTCTCTACGGCGGAGCCAACCAGAAGATCACGAGGGAGCAGGTAGACCAGGTGATGGAGCATTTTGAGGCTGGGGATTTCCTGGTGCTGCAGAATGAGATCAGCGAGATCGGCTACATCATGGAAAAAGCCCATGAAAAGGGAATGAAGATCGTTCTCAATCCCTCTCCCATGGATGAGAAGATCGCCGGATATCCGCTGGAGTATGTGGATTATTTCCTGTTAAATGAGATCGAGGCGGGAGACATCTGCCGGACAGAGGGCGAGGGAGAAGAACTTCTGGCGAAGCTGTCTGAGATGTTCCCGAAGGCAAAGATCGTGCTCACCCTGGGCGGCGACGGTTCCATGTATAAGGACGGAGATCAGGTGATCCGCCAGTCCATCTACCGAGTGCCGGTGGTGGACACCACCGCGGCGGGAGACACGTTCACCGGATTTTTCATCGGCGGTCTGATCCAGGGCGAGGACGCGAAGACGGCTCTGGACCACGCGGCAAAGGCGGCGGCCATCGCCGTATCCCGGCCGGGCGCTGCGCCGTCCATTCCGGACAGAAGTGAGCTGGAAAAGGAACTCTGATATAATTTGACTCAAAAAGTGAAAAATCCCGGGCGCTGGCCTGGGAAGAGGGAAAACCGGCAGGACGACTGCTGCTCGATTGGAGCGGCGGCTGTCCTGCCGGTTTTCTTTTTTTGACAAATTTTTACAACAAAATGATTCTTCTGTTGTAAAAATTTTGACTGATTGTTCATTGACGGCCCCATTATAGCACAATTTTTCTGCCTTTCCTATCTGCATTTCTCTGTTCAGACTGGATTTTCCGCCTTTTTCCGTGTATTCGCGGGTGAAAAAAGGGGAAAATGGCCTGCCCGGCACTCATTTTTCCCCTTCTTTTGCTCCTGTTTACAACAGAAGAATCATTCTGTTGTAAACGGCCGGAACCTCTGTTTTCGCGGGGGACGGCGGAGCGTATGAATGGGGAATGAAATATGGAAAAAACGGGAAATGAATTTTTTTACGTGCGGATGCTGGGAGATTTTTCCATCAGCTGCAGGGGAAAGGAGCTGCTGTTGGGGAGCAAGAGCACACGGAAGTTTATTCAGATGCTGCAGTTTATATGGCTGCGGGGATCGAAAGGAACCACGAAGGAACAGCTGATGAAGGCGATTTACGACCGCAGCGAGGTTTCTGATTCCAACAACAGCATCAACAATCTTCTCTACTGGATGCGCGGCCAGATGGTGAAGGCCGGCCTGCCAAAAGGGGAATACATATCCAGGAAAAACGGCCTCTATGTGCCGGATGAGAAATTTCCGCTGGCGGTGGACGTCCATGAGTTTGAGGAGCTGGCCGCGAGAGGGGAGGAGGCGGAGGACGAGGAGACTGCCAGGGACTGTTTCCAGAAGGCCCTGGATCTGTACCGGGGCGAGCTGCTTCCGTCGGTGTCCACGGAGATCTGGGTGATGAGCGAGAGCGCACGGCTGAAAAAGATCTTTGAGAGCTGCGTGAGCTGGATGGAGAATTATTACCGGAACCATGAGGAGTACGGCGAGCTGGAACAGCTCTATGAGCGGGCGGTCCGCCTGTATCCGGAGGACGGATGGCAGATCCGGCAGATCGACCTGGTCTTTGAGCGGGGCGAATACAGGCGCGCCCAGAATCTTTACGACGAGATGGCCCGCCAGTATTCAGAGGAAATGGGGCTGCCGCCGACGGCAGAAATGCTGCGCTGCTACGAGCGGATCAGCCAGATCCCCCATCAGCCCAACGGCGGAATCAGCGAGATCGGCAGGGAGATCTGGGAGTGCGGCAGGCCGGCGAAGAACACGATCAAGGCGTACTGCTGCGCTTACAGGGGATTTGTGGACGTCTGCCATGTGATCGGCCGCAATATGGAGCGCTCCGGCCGGTCCGTATTTCTGATGCTGTGCACGCTGGTGGATTATGAGGGAAAAATGATCCGCAGCCAGGAGAAGCTGAAGGCCCGCATGGACATTCTGGGCGAGGTGATCGGCAGCAGCATGAGGAAAGGGGACGTTTACACCCGCTACAGTAATTTTCAGTACCTGATCCTGTTAAACGGGATCGAGCGGAAAAACTGCGAGATCATATACCGGCGGATCAGCCAGAACTTAAAAAAGCAGGCCGGCAGCCGGGCGGAGATCCAGTATGACGTTCTGTCCCTGTCGGATATCCGCTCTCCCTATGACTGGGAATAGGAATCCTGAGATTTTCACAAAAAAATCACAAATTACAAAAATTTCCCTTCTTTTGATAGGTTCCATGATACCTGATTTGGTAGAATCACTAAATAGTAAACAGACATATTTGATGCTTGTGCATGGACAAAATAGAAAGAGGGAGGAAAAGGCTGATATGGGAAAAGAAGACGGTAGGGGAAGGAGCCGCAGAAGAAGAATTTCGCGCGCCAGGAAGTTCCTGAACCACGAAGGAAAAAAGCTGTGTGCGTCAGCGCTGTGCGTCAGCATGCTGTTCGGCAGCGTGATGAACACGACCATTGCGGCGAGCAAAGAAACGGACGATGACGGATATGAGTTTGAGCTGAGCCGCGCCTCACTGTATCAGGCCCTTCAGGACGCAGTATTAAACGGCAGTACGGTGGATGAAGAACTGGAGTTTTACGGCAGCGCGGCGGAGGAATACAGTGAGCTTCTGGCGCCCGGCGGCAGCCTCTACGAGCTGAAACCGGAGTTAAAAGACAATGACGGCAGCCTGAAGCTGCGGGTGTTTGCCAAACTGGACCAGGAGATCGAGCTGGACAGCGAGTATGAGGCGGCGGGCACTGAGGAGATCATGTTTCTTCTGACCAACCGGTCCGACGAGCCGCAGAAAGCGGTCATCTGCGTGGACGATAAGTACACGGAAGAGATTGAGGTGGCGCCCGGCGACGCGATCGCGGTTCCGGAGGACGAGGCAGCCCAGGGACCGGCAGGCGGCGGCACGGCCGGAGGCGGAGCTTCTGCAGGCGGCGGAGCTGCCGGCTGGGAGAACGCCGGGGCTGGAGAGACAGCCGGCCCGGCAGATGAGAACGGACAGGCTCCGGACAGCGGAGAGACTCCCGCCCAGACCCAGCCGGAGGAAACCACCGGCGCCAAAGAGGAAACTGACGCGGATACTTCCGAAGATGCCTCAGCTCCGACGGAAGAAACAGGAAACGCCGGGGACAGCCAGGCTCCGGCAGATGAGACGGAAGGCGTTTCAGACAGCGGTCAGACAGAAGAGAGCGGAGCTGCCGGTGAGGAAAATGACAGCACAGCCGGCGGAGAGAATGAATCCGATGAGGGAAAGAGCCCAGCCGGCGAAAACGGATCCGGCGAGACCGGAAACACGGCTGGCAAGGAAGAAAATGGAGCTGACGGCAGCGGAAACGCGGCCGGCGGCGATGGAAACAGCGGCGCGGCGGAGAGCGGGGATCAGACAGATACCGATTCTGGCGAGAACGCCGGAAGCAGCACGGAAAACGGCAGCAGTTCCGCGGCAGGCAGTGAAAACAGCAGCGCCGGAAGCGGTTCTGCGAGCGGAAATGACAGCCCGGCCGGAAATACCGGCGCTGACAGCGATGGAGGAAATGATTCTTCCGACAGCGTCTCCGAAGGAGAAAAAACAGCAGCAGCGTCCATTTCCCTCCACAGAGCGAGCCTGGTGGCAGCTCCCGCGAAGGAAGATCCGATGGCGACAGATTCCGAACTGCCGGTTGCGACAGACTCTGAGCTGGCAACGGATTCTGAAATGGAAAAACTCATTGACGGTGATCTGTACGAGGCCGTCAGGTTAAAAGAAGACGGAGCCGTTTTATTTGTCACCACTCTGGATGACCTGGGAGTGATGGACGGCTGGGGCCCGATCGTGTTCGGACAGCAGTTTGAGCAGGAGATCGACGGATTCCGTGTCCGGGCGATCGCGAGAAAGGGCGTGCTGCCGGACGGAGCTGAATTGGAAGTGGAAGAGCTGAGAGAAGATGATGCTCAGACAGCTGACAATTTCCGCGAGGCGAAAGAAACTCTGGACGCAGCCATGACAGAAGAGGGCAGCCAGTATGACGGTATGTTTGCTCTTGATATCCGGTTTATTGATGAAAATGGAGATGAGGTTGAGCCAAACGGCGATGTTCAGGTAACTATCGAGGTAGAGGAAGGCAAATTCCCAGAAGATGTGGCCCTGGAGACAGTAAAAGTTCATCATTTGAAAGAAGTGGGAACGGATACTGTAGAGGTAGAAGCTGTAGCTGATGGCGCGGGAGAGACAGACGGAACTGTTAAAAGTGCGGATGAAGTTGTAGATGAATTAAAAGAAGCACAGGTTCCGGAGGAAGAAATTCCTGAGGCAGTAAGCGGTAAAGCTGAGGCAGTTGCAGCATTCCGGGTAGATAGATTCTCCTATTTTACGATTACGTGGAAGAGTAATTTAGTTGGCGATAGATCTGTAAATATATATCTGATTGACAATGAAGGAAATAAATTGGGAGGAGAAGGTCATAATTCTCAATGGGATGATTCTATTGACAGTGGTCTATTATCGGGTGCAGTAAATTTTAATGAATTGGCTCCCTATGTTTCTGGAAATTATACTTACCAATATGCAGTAATTGCCGCCAACGAAGAAGAAGCTAAAAATATCAGTACTGATGATCAAGTTTATAGACTGAAGTATAATTATGAAATAGAAATCTTTGGCGGTAAGAGTAGTTGGCAATACAATGAAAGTGTTAGCGGCGGATCATGGAAAGATCTGAACAACGGCGATAATATATACCTTATTTACTCCAAAGACGAACCGGGTGGAAGCGGAGGCAGCGGCGGAGATATTGATATCAAAGAGCCGACACCGAGTATTTCTAAAAAGGCGATTCGGAACAATGATGGTACTTATGATCTGAGCCTTTCTGTTACAGGAAGTATAGGCAGTCAGAGCAGCACAGCGAATGTGGACGTTTTGATGGTTGTTGATACCTCTGGCAGTATGGGAAACAATGGAAGACTCGGGAATCTAAAAACTGCTATGAAAACTCTGGTTAATACAATGGAGGAAAAAGAAGGGGTTGATGCAAGATATAGCATCGTGAGTTTTGCAACAAACGGAGAGGAAAAGATAGGCTGGACAGTGATGCCGTCAAATTATCGGAATATAGATTTGACTGAGATTGGACGAACAATTAATAGGTTAAATGCTGATGGCGGTACAAACTATATGGCTGGACTTCGGCTGGCGAAAAATTTGCTGCAGGAATCTTATGATAATCAGGAGAGGGATGCCTTTACAGTAGTTGTTTTCTTAAGTGATGGAGAACCTACTTACTATTACACATCCCATAATTCGACCAGTGTAACTGGGCCGGGTAATGACGAACTCGGAACGGACAGTTTGGGCTGGCGCCTTACGGCTGAGACAGCGGATGATATTGTCTGCAATCGTTTTTATAGTGTTGGTATCGGGTCAAGCATGAAAAAGTACCTGAATACGAATAACTTAAATAGTGGTTTAGTGGATGCAGTGAATGCCACAGATGATAAAGCGTATGTTGAGTCTGATGATGATGGCAGCAATCTTGCAGATTTATTCAAGGATATTGCAGGCTCCGCCACAACACTGCATATTAACAATGTAACCATTACAGATCAATTAAATACACAATATGCCGAATTCGTACCTGATGATAATGGAAATGTGCAGCTGGATGTAAAGGTAACAAATGAGTGGGGACGTGACGCATCGGAAGAGATTCAGACAGGCGGTATTAATGCAGTCTATGATCAGAGAAGTGCTGAACTTAAACTGAATTTCAATCCTGAATATCAGTTGAAAGACCATTATACCTACACGGTGACAATGAAAATTCAACCTACTCAGGAAGCGAAAAATTATTATACGCAATATGGACGGTATCCTGACACACCAACAGAAAATGTAGATACCGGTACACATTCCGGTGAAGAGGGATTTTTCTCTAACGAATGGGCGAAACTGACATATCGGAATACGAATGATGAACCGGGAGATCCGATGCGTGAAAGTGAATATCCGAAGCCCGTTATCCAGCTCACTGTCGGCGACCTTACCATTCACAAAATTGTAGAGGGATTGGATGGGGATAGCCAAGCCCTTGCTGAACTGAAAAAAGAATTATCATTTGTGATTACAGACAGCGAAGGTGAACTTGTAGCTACAATTCCGTATGAGAAGTTTGTGAGCGATACCTGCACCATTGAAAACCTGATGCCGGGTACCTACACAGTGGAAGAAGTTGGCTATGAGAATATTGATGGCTACAAATTCAAAACATCGGCTAGTGAAACAAAGAAAAAAGTTTCAGTTGTAGTAGGCCAAAACAATCAGATTGAATTTACCAATAAATACGCCAAGGACCTGATTATCCCCACCGGTGTTTTCAATGACAAACTTCCTTACCTGCTGATGTCCAGCGTGGCGATTCTCTGCACCGCGGGAGTGCTGTTTAACAACTCCATTAAGCGGAGACGCGAAAACGAAGAATAAGGGGCTGCGCCTATGGGAGCAAAGAACATGGATGACATCGCGGAGCTGTTTAAGACCCTGCGGTTTCGGAAACAGCTGATCGGCGGGGTCAGTGAGATGGATGTCTGGAAGAAGTTAAGCAAGGTTCAGGAAGAGTATCGTTCCGCCTATGAGATTCAGCAGGAGCGGTACGAGGCCCGTTTACAGGAAAGGGATGAGGAGATTGCCGCTCTCAGAGAGCAGATTTCCAAGGAAAATGCCCATGAGTAAACGGAAGAAGGAGACTAAGGCCGTCCCGGTGACGCCGGAAACGGTGATTCGTTCCCGGCTCCGCCGGCTGGCCGATTATGAAGATGTAAAATCCTTTATCAGCAAGCTGATATGGATGGCGGTTCTTCTGGTAATCTTATTTGGAGTGTTTTTCGGAGTAACCCGGATGAATGACAATGATATGTCGCCCCGCATCAGCTCCGGGGACGTACTTTTCTACTATCGTCTGGGAAATAATTTCCGGACGCAGGATGTGGTGGTATTTGAAAAGGACGGAACCCAGTATGTGGGAAGAATCGTGGCTCAGGGCGGAGACAGCGTAGAAGTTACGGACGAGTCCACTTTGAAGATTAACGGAAGCACCATGGTTGAATCAGATATTTTTTATTCCACACCGAAATACGGAGATGAAGTGGAATATCCGCTGGAACTGGCAGAGGATCAGTATTTTATCCTGTGCGACTATCGGGATGGCGCGAAGGACAGCCGCTACTTCGGAGCGGTGGAGAATAGCGAGATCAAGGGAAAAGTGCTTGCGGTACTGCGCCGATCAAATCTGTAGCTCACAATTTCAGCAGAAAAATGCAGTAAATATTGACCTGATCAAAATATGTCAGGCAGTATATAAAAATTACAAAAAAACTCAGGAAAGAGAGGAAAGTGTTTATGAAAAAGAGAATGGTACGCGTACTTACGTCAGCAGCTTTAACGGCGGCTATGGTAATGTCAATGGGAGGAATGACGGCGTTTGCAGAGGTTTCTGCGATTGATATTCAGAAGGTGGTTACAACAGACGGAAAGACCTATGCGCCGAATACCAGCTTTAGTTTTGAGGTGCTTTCTGCTGAGGCAGGCTCATTTGGTGAAGGCAATCAGAAAGTTGATTACTATGGCAGCGTGAATGGCGGATTAACAATTAGCAGTGATAAAACAGCTTCTTACAGCCCGGCAGATGGCATCATTGATGGTGATGATGGATTAAAGAAAACGGTTGTAGGTGCTATTGAGGTAAATGATAATGTCTTTGCTGATCAGCCGACAGGTGTTTATAAGTATGTAGTTAAAGAGGTAATTCCGGAAGATAAATACGAAGGAATTAAATATGATGAGACTGCTTATAATGTATATCTGTATGTAACAGAAAAAGAAGGCGGTGGCAAAGAGGTTAGTTCCGTTGTAGTTACAGAGGGCGATAATAATGATATAATCAACAACGGTGATGAAAAGACCGGTGAGATTCTCTTTACGAATGATTATGGTAAAGATAGCGATAACGATAAGACTCATGACTTAACGATTACGAAAGAGGTTACAGGTGCTCTTGGTGAGAAGAACAGAGAGTTTGAGATTTCTGTGAAGATTGACGGAGTTAATGGTGAGAAGTACAATGTCGTTACTGTTGTGAAAGGTGGGGAAGGTGAAGAAGATGAAACGCCTACTAGTCCTTTAACTTCAGGCGAGGTAGGAACTTACTATCTTAAAGACGGCGAGTCTATCCGTATCTACGGACTTTCTGAGAATGATCAGTATACTGTAGTAGAGAATGAAAAATATGCAGTGGAAGAAGGATATACGGTTACATACAGCGACGAAGACGGGAAAGGAACTGTAAGCGCAGATGACACTGAACTTACCATCACAAACCACAAGGACGCCGTTACCCCCACCGGTATCGTAATGACCTTCGCTCCCTACGTTGCTCTGATCGGCCTTGCCGGAGTATTTGCAGCAACATTCCTTCGCAAGAGAAGAGAGGACTTCTAATCCATCTGTCGGATGAATGAAGTTTTGGCCATGGAGATGTGGCATACAGGTAACGAAAAACGTAAAAGCTGAGTGATTTTCAGTATAGAATCAGACAGGAGGTGTCCCAGAGTGGAAATGGCAGCCAGAGCGGCCAGGTTTGGAGATAAGCTGCTCAGTATATTTGCGGCACTGCTGATATTTATCATGCTTGCATACGGAGGTTATTCCCTCTGGGACAACTATATGATCAACCACAGCGCGTTCCTCGGCAGCGACCTGCTGAAATACAAGCCGGTGGACAGCGGAGGCACTGGAGAAAATCTTTCTCTGGAGGATCTGATGCTGGTCAACGAGGACACGCGGGGGTGGATCACCATTGACAATACTCATGTGGATTATCCCGTTGTGCAGGGAGAGGACGACATGGAGTATGTGAATAAGGATGTATTCGGAGATTTCTCCCTTTCCGGGGCGATTTTCCTATCCTATTTAAATAAGCCGGATTTCTCAGACAGCTACAGCCTGCTCTACGGACATCATATGGACAATGGCGGAATGTTTGGGGATGTCATTGAATTTACAGACGCGGAATATTTTGCGAAGCGGGAAACGGGAACTCTGTATCTGCCCCATAAGACTTATAAAATCCGGCTGTTTGCCTGTATGGAAGTGGATGCCTATGACCGGCTGGTATACAGCCACGGAGACGGCTGTGATATGCAGGCGCTGTTAAATTACCTGAAAACAGACGCTACCAATTACAGAGACATTGGCGTTACCGCTGATGACAAAATTATCGGCCTGTCCACCTGTGTGGACGCTACGACCAATGGCCGGGTGGTTCTGTTTGGCCGGTTAGAAGAATAAGCACAAGAAGGAGGTGCAGTGAAGAAATGTATCAGAAAATCAAGAAATTGCTCTTTCATACGCTCGTTCCGGCTGTGCTTGCGGCTATGATGGTTCCCACAGCGGCCTTTGCGCAGGAAAGTTCCTGTACAGCCTCGATCCCGGTGGAAATCCAGGTGACTGGCAGCGCGGTTCCGTCAGACGTGGAATATCGCCTGGTGCTGGAGGCAGTTTCAGCAAATGCTCCCATGCCGGCGGAATCCCAGATTATCATCAAGAATGCTGGGAAATCGTCGTTCGGGCCGATCACCTACAGCAGCCCGAATGATTATGAGTACCGCATTTACCAGAATTCCGACGCACAGAACCGTTTTACTTATGATGATACAGTTTATAATGTGACTGTCCGCGTCACCAACGGCGCAGAAGGCGGCCTGGTTTCAGAAATCTGGGCGGTGAAGGACGGGGAAAGTTCCGGAAAGGCGGATAATATCCTCTTCACCAACCACTACTCCAGACCCGGCGGAGGCGGCGGTGGCGGAGGCGGCAACCCCGGCGGCGGCCCCTACGTTCCCGGTGGCCCGGGAGTGGAGGGCGACGGACTGACGGAGATCGTCGATGACGGAACGCCTCTGGCGCCTGGATTCGGCGACGGCAATGGAACGCAGATCAATGATGATCCGATTCCTCTGGCCCTTCCGAAGACGGGAGACACCACCAATCTTGCCCTCTGGGCGGCGCTGATGGCGGTTTCCGGCGGATGCCTGGTCTTTTTGGCAGTGACCGGAAGACGGCGTGACGCCTGAAAACCCGGCGTGAAAAGAGAATAGAGAGACGGGGCAGTTTCGGCTGCTCCGCCTTTTTTAATAAAAAAAATTCAGGAGGTAGCTGATTTTGGACAGCAGCAATGACAGAAAAAAGGGGAGACATTTAAGATGGCTGGTGATGGCGGTGTGCGCGGTGGTCTTTCTCGGCTCCGCCGTCGTTTTCTCCACCATTCTATGGAATGTGAGGCGGGAAAACAATACGTTTAAAGAGCTGGCTCAGATCGCCAGCCAGGGGGAGACGGAAACGGCTGATGAGGCGGCAGAGAGCGGAGACGGCGGGCAGGAGGAGACAGACTCCGTTCTTTCCCGCTACGCGGCACTCCATGAGATGAACCCGGATATGGCCGGCTGGCTGAAGATCGACGGGACAAAGATGGACTATCCGGTCATGCACACGCCGGAGGACATGCAGTATTACATCCACCGGGATTTCTACGGAAAAGACTCGGCCAGCGGCACGCCGTTTATCGGAGATTACTGCGACGCGGACAGCATGAGCGTGCTGATCTACGGCCACAACATGAAAAACGGCACCATGTTCGGCGAGCTGGACGAATACGAGGATGAGGCGTACTGGAAGGCCCATCCGCTGATCCGTTTTGACAGTCTGAAGGAAGAACGGGAATACGAGGTATTTGCCGCGTTCCGCACCAGGCTACTCTATGAGGGGGAGGAAGGCTTCCGCTACTATCAGTACGCCGGGGAGCTGAGCGAGGAAGAATTTGATGAATTTGTGGATCAGGCCCTGCGGGCTTCCAGCCTGGATACGGGCATTGTTCCGGAGTATGGGGATCAGCTGCTGATCCTTTCCACCTGCAGCTATCACACGGAAAACGGCCGTTTTGTGGTGGCGGCAAGGCGTAAGGCAGAGTCATGAAAATGGGCAGACAACACGGCGGGCCGGGAGTTTTTCGCTCCCGGCCCGCCGTATCTGCGGTGTCGCTGTATTTGTAATCTGCGGCACTCCGCTTTTTGATGTATGGTTTACTCTCCAAAGGCGAACCGCTCGCTGTCCGTGATGTGCAGATTGGTGCGGTAGAAGGCGGTGAGGGCGTCCACCATGTACTGGGAATCCCGGATGCCTGCCGTCTCGTAGGAGGAGTGCATGGACAGCTGGGGAAGGCCGATGTCCACGGTGTGCATGGACACTTTCTGGGAAGAGAGGTTGCCCAGAGTGCTGCCGCCCACGCTGTCGCTGCGGTTGGCGAAATACTGAACCGGCACGCCGGCGTCCCGGCAAAGGCCGGCGAACACGGCGCAGCTGATGCCGTCGGTGGTGTATTTCTGGTTGGCGGAGAATTTGATCACCACGCCCCGGTTCATCCAGGTGCAGTTTTCCGCGTCGGTCTTCTCTGGATGGTTGGGATGAACGGCATGGGCGTTGTCGCAGGATACCATAAAGCTGCCTGCCACGGCCCGGCGGTAATCCTCCCCGTCAAAGCCCAGCCCGTCGTTGATGCGCTGCAGCACATCCCGCAGGAAGGTGGAGCAGGCGCCCTGTTTGGTGCCGGAGCCAACTTCCTCATTGTCAAAGCAGGCGTATACGGTGACGCAGTGGTCATTATTTCCCTGGATCATGGCTTTTAAGGACGTGTAGGCGCACTGTAAGTCATCCAGTTTCGGGGAGGAGATAAATTCTTCCTTGGCGCCCCAGATGGAAGGCGCGGTGCGGTTGTAGAGATACATGTCCATGCCCAGAATGCTGTCCGGGGAAACGCCCAGCTCCTCGGCGATCAGCTCCTTATAGCTGTTTTCCCCGCAGTCGCCGGCGGAGAAGAGGGGAAGCATGTCGATCTGCTTGTTGTAGGCAAAACCGTCGTTGATATTGCGGTTCATGTGGATGGCCACGCTGGGGATGATGAGCAGATCCCGGTCAAAGGCCAGAAGGCGGGAGGTGATGACATTTCCTTCCCGCACCAGCACCCGGCCGGCCAGGGATAAGGGGCGGTCCATCCAGGAAGAGCAGATCATGCCGCCGTAGCCTTCAGTGTTCAGCTGAAGATAGCCGCCTTTTCCCTTCAGCTCCGCTTTCTCCTTTACCTTGAAGGTGGGGGAGTCGCAGTGGGAGGAGGTCACCTGGAAATGGTAGTCGTCCAGAGCCGTTCCAATGCGGAAGGCGATGAGAGAGGAGCCGTTTCTGGTGGTGAAATAAGTTCCGCCCTTCTTTAAGGACCAGCGGTCTGTCTCGCGAAGCTCTTCAAACCCGTTTTCAGACAGCTGTCTGCCGATCTCCTTCACAGCGTGAAAGCAGCTGGGGCTTTTCTGGATAAAATCCAGCACTTCTTTTGCAGTTTCCTTGTACATAGCTGAAATCTCCTTTCCATAAACGGCAGGCGGCCTCAGGGCCGCCTGTCTGAGGGATGCGCCGGACAGCAGATAGGGCTGCCTGCATCCGATTTTATGCTTTTTTCTTTTCCCGTTTTTTGATCTCCGGAAGGATCAGGCCCAGTGCGGTGAGCACGAAGGGGGTGATCACGTTCATGGCGGTAGCCTTTACGTCTCCGGCCACATACATGCCGAACAGACAGCAGAATGCGGTGACAAAGAAGCACCAGCCGCCGGCTAAGAGGGACAGGCCCTGATTTTTGGTGAACTGATATTCCGGGTTAAATTTGTGGAGGGACCGGCGGAGAGCCAGGTAAGCCACAAATACCCACAGATAACGCAGGGGCATGGTTACGGAATTTAACTTGGTCAGCTGCGCCAGCACTGCCGCTGCTCCGGGCACGAAGGACTGGAACAGGATGATGCTTCCGGAAAGAACCACCACCATAAGGATTCCGTTGGTGTAAGCGCCGTATTTGTTCTTCTTTAACAGACCGCTGGGGATGAACTGACGGGAGTCCTCGTTGTCAAGAAGCATACGCAGAGGAGCGTCAATGCTAAGTACCAGCACGGCGAACTGACCAACCATGTTGCAGGCCGCGTAGATGATCATCAGCAGGTTGCCCACATGATAGTACTCGCCCAGACGCTGGAATGCCCAGTAGCCGCCGTTGGACACGTAGGAGTTGAAGCTCTCCGTGCTCTCATTGATGAGGGCCGGGTCAAACATCAGTCCCATAGCCACCGTTCCCAGGATCGCGCAGACCATAACCATCACTGCCAGAGCGATCATGCCTTTGGGGAAGCCTTTGGAAGGATTTTCTACCTTATTTACATAGGGAGAAATCTTCTCGCAGCCGCCCACGGCAAATACCAGGATGGACAGAGAGGTAAAGTACCCCAGATTGAAGTTGGGGATCAGGTTCTTGATGGAAAAGTCCATGGAGACGAAGTCTGCGCCGGGGTTGATGGCCGGAGCGGCAAACATCATCAGGATATACAGGATGGACATGACGAACATGCTGGTTCCCGCGATGGTGGACAGCTTCTTTAAGGGGTTTAATCCCCGGCTGGCAACCCAGCAGAAGAACAGCAGAATGGCCAGAGTGGCCAGCTGCACCCACAGAGTGGGGAATGTGTCGTAAGTCGTTCCGTCCTGGAAAACCATCCAGCTTAACGCCTTTAAGCCGCCGCTGCCCTTGCTGGCAATGTAGGTGATGTGGCAGGCCCAGTAGGTCCAGCCGGCGTAGTAGGCCCATTTCGGACCGATCGTCTCGTGGATCCAGGAGCTGACGCCGCCGCCGGAATTTTTAAAGGCAGAACCCAGCTCGCCTACCATGAGAGCGTAGGGAACGAAATACAGGGCAAACATCAGGATCCAGCTGAAAATGACCTGAATTCCGTTGAAGTACACGAAGCCGTTGATGACGTTTCCGAATCCCCACACGGTGGAGAATGCCATGAAGGCCAGGGTGTACCACTTGATTTTTTTTGCTTGTTCCATAGTGCACCTTCCTTTTCCTTTATTGTAATCGTGCCGCTGTGTGATTTCTGCCGCTGCCCGGGAGGCTTGTCCGATTGTCCGGGACGGCCGGAAACTGCCCGAAATGCTGCTTGGGACAGCCGGGAGCCGGTCATCTGAGACAGTCCGGATATCTGCCGGAATGGCAGAATTTCCCGCCGAAGCAGGCGGCTGCGGCACAAAGCCCTGACATTATAGCATAAACTTGCCGAATGCGCCAGTGTTTCCGGAAATATGCTATTTTATTTTTGATAGTACTTGACAATGCAAGGTACTGGATTTAATATGGTATCAGAGAGGTGAAGCTATGAACGCACAGTTTAAAAAGGGAGTGCTGGAGCTGATCGTGCTGCTCTCAGTGACCGGGCGGGACATGTACGGCTATGAGCTGGTGAGCGAGGTGTCAAAAGTAGTGGACGTGAATGAGGGGACGATTTACCCTCTGCTCAAGCGCCTGACCAATGAGCGGTATTTTGAGACGTATCTGCGGGAGTCCACGGAAGGGCCGCCGAGGAAATATTATCATCTCACGGCGGCGGGGATCCTCTACAAGGATCAGCTGAAAAAGGAATGGCAGGAGTTCAGCAGCCGGGTAAACGGCTTTATAAAGGAGTGTGACGCGTGAAATGAAGCAGGAAGAATTTTTAAATATCCTGAAGGACCGGCTTCAGGTCCTCAATGAGAAGGAGAGGGAGGACATTCTCAGCGAATACCGTCAGCACATCGAGCTGCGGATGGAGAGCGGGCTGACAGAGGAGGAGGCGATCCGGGATTTCGGAGATCTGAACGAGCTGGTGGAGGAGATCCTGGACGCCTACAGCGTCAACCCGGAGTATGGGAAACGGTCCGGTTTTGACCCGAAAGCAGGGGCGAAGGCGGCCGGGGAGGCTGTGTCTGCCGGCACCAGGCGGGCAGGAGCGTTCTGCCGGCGGGCGGCGTCCGCCCTGAAGCGGTGGGCGGCAGCTTTTTTCCGGGGAGCGGCCGGGCTGGCGGGCCGGATCCGGAGCGGCGCCGGGCGGATGTTTAAAGGCATCGCCGGATTCCTGACGGGAAGAAAGAGGAATTTTCCAGGCGCGGGAGAGACGGCAGGAGAGGAGGCAGCGTTTCTGCGTCAGGAGGAACGCCAGCTCCCGGCTGCGGAAAGGGTCCCGGTGCTGTCAGCGGAGACAGCTTCCCTGGCCTCAGCGGGAAGAATTTCTGCCCCGCCTGCGGCCGGCAGGAACAGAAAACACTGGATCCGGAGCTTTTTTAAGGGGATCCGTTCTCTGGCGGTATTCTGCATCCAGGTTCTGGGAACCGTATTTGTACTGCTTCCCATGGCGGCGGTGGATTTCTTTGCGGCTGCCTGCTTCGGCATTCTGCTGGTGCTCAGCCTGATGGGATATCCGGCTGTGGGGCTGACAGTGGGAGCTTTGGGCGGCGCGGTGAGCTGCACGGCTCTGATCGTTCTGACGGCGGACATTCTGTTTGCGGGAAGAGGGCCGAAGGAGAAGAAAAGGGGCGTGCAGACGGACAGAACGGGAGAGGAGGAGAGCGGACATGAAGCGTAGAATGGTATGGTTCGGCATTTTTCTGGCGGGCGCCCTGATGACGGGCGTGGGAGGCGGCATCGCCTTCGGAGAGTACGCCTCTCTCAAGTATCTGGGGACAGAAAATGTGGGGCAGGAGCATATGGTGACGGAGACGCTTAAGACTTCCAGAGATCCGGAAATGCCGTTTTCCGTCTGGATCAATGACTGGGACAGGCGGGAGGTGGAATTTGTCACAGACAGCACTCTGACAGACGACGTGCTGATATTTGAAATCGAGTATAATGAGCAGGCGGTGACGCCGCTGCTTGACCGCAGGCGGGAGCAGGTGTTTGAGGAGAGCGGCTGGGAGGAGGAAGAACCCCGGATGCAGGAGGAGTTTGTTCTCTGGAGCACGGTGGACGGCGATTTTGCCACTCTGTGGAACTGCAAGGATGAGATTTTAGAAGACCTGCGGCAGGGAGCGTTCCATTCTTACCGGATCGGTTACTGGGGCCATGTGACGGTGCGCATGTCGGAGCAGGCGGCGTCCATGATGGAGGAGTGAGAAGGGAATCCCGCCTTGAACTTTCCCTCCGCCTGTGCTAGAATAAGAGGACAATTGCAGAAGTTTAAGGCAGCAGGCATCTCCCGGCCCGGTTTATGGCCAGACGGGGAGATGCCTGAACGGCTGAGGAAAAAGCGGAGGCAGGACATTGAAGGATGAGAAGATCGTGCTCTGCGGAGCAAGCGCTTATAATCAGAAATATTATTTCAACGACGAGTTTGACAGTCTTCCGGAGAGTGTGAAGAAGGAGCTTCAGATCATGTGCGTGTGGTTCGTCCAGGAGGTGGGCGGAGTGCTGATCCTGGAGTTTGACGGGGACGGAAATCTGGAGCTGCGGACGGAGGCCCATGAGTATGACGGCAGTATTGACGAGATCGGCAGCTATCTAAAGATCAAGCAGATCCGGGAGGAGAGAAGGGAGCTTTTAGAATCCCTGGAGCTGTATTTCCGGGTGTTCTATCTGGGGCTGGACCCGGATGAGGCTGGAAAGGAGAAACAGTGATGGCAGGTTTCCGGATCGGAAATGTTACCATAGAGAATAAACTGGCGTTAGGACCGATGGCAGGGGTAACCGACCTGCCATTTCGTCTGCTCTGCAAAGAACAGGGCTGTGGCCTGCTTTACACGGAGATGGTCAGCGCCAAGGCCATTCTCTACAACAATAAAAATACGAAAGACCTTCTGAAGGTGCTTCCGGAAGAACGCCCGGTGGCGGTGCAGCTCTTTGGCTCCGACCCGGAGATCATGAGCGCCATGGCGGCCAGGATCGAGGACGGGCCCTACGATATCATCGACGTGAACATGGGCTGTCCCGTGCCGAAGGTGGTCAATAACGGCGAGGGATCGGCCCTGATGCGCCAGCCGAAGCTGGTGGAGGAGATCTTCACAGCCATGGTAAAACGCTTAAAAAAGCCGGTGACGGTGAAGATCCGCAAGGGATTCAACGACGAGAGCATCAACGCGGTAGAGATCGCGAAGATCGTGGAAAGCTGCGGCGTGGCGGCGGTGGCGGTCCACGGCCGCACCAGGGAGCAGTATTATTCCGGAAAAGCAGACTGGGACATTATCCGTCAGGTCAAGGAGGCGGTGTCCATTCCCGTGATTGGAAACGGGGACGTGAATACGCCCCAGGACGCGAAGCGGATGCTGGAGGAAACGGGCTGCGACGGAGTGATGGTGGCCAGAGGCGCCCAGGGAAATCCGTGGATTTTCCGGGAGATCAACCACTATCTGGAGACGGGCGAGCTGCTGCCCCGGCCGGGCGCGGAGGAGATCTGCGAGACGGTTCTGCGCCATGCGGCCATGCAGGTTAAGCTGCGGGGAGAGCTGGCCGGAATCCGGGAGATGAGAAAGCATGTGGCCTGGTACACCACAGGACTTCCCCATTCGGCGGCCCTGAGAAATGAAGTGAACCAGGTGGAGGACTATGAAAGCCTGGAGAGGCTGGTCCGCGGCCATTTTCTGGAATGTCTGAGGGGCTCCCATCAGAATTCTTGACATGGGAAATGGTTTAAGCTATAATACTGTGAATGCGAGAAGGTAGCCCGCCGTATACTGTATCAGATTTGCCCGGCGGGTGAGAAATATGAAAAGGAAGGAAGCAGGAAAAATGGCAGAGAAGAAGAATATCCTGACCTATGCAGGTCTGAAGCAATATGAGGATGAACTGCAGAATCTGAAAGTATTCAAGAGAAAGGAAGTCGCTCAGAAGATCAAAGAGGCGAGAGAGCAGGGGGACTTGTCCGAGAATGCAGAGTACGACGCGGCAAAGGATGAGCAGAGAGATATCGAGGCCAGGATCGAAGAGCTGGAGAAACTGTTAAAGAACGCCGAGGTCGTGGTGGAAGATGAGATCGACCTGGATAAGATCAATGTGGGCTGCAAGGTGAAGGTAAAAGATATGGAGTACGATGAGGATATGGAGTTCTTCATTGTAGGATCCACTGAGGCCAACAGCCTGCAGAACAAGATCTCCAATGAATCTCCCGTAGGCCAGGCGCTGATCGGCAAGAAGGTCGGCGATGTGGTGGATGTGGAGACGCAGATGGGAACGATCCAGTATCAGGTGCTGGAGATCCAGAGAGTATCATAGAGTCGGATGATGTCGGCAGGGGCGCTGTGAAAGTGCTGTCCCGGCCGGCATTTTTCGTTTTACAGGAAGAAATGGAGGAATGAAGTGGTTTTGCAGGAATTATTTGCGGCGGATGGAATCCTTTCCGCCGGCATCATACTTTTATTTCTGGCAATGATCGCGGCAGTGAACCGTCTGCCGAAGAAGAAGCTCAGTTTTGCCGCCCGGGTGCTCATAGGAGCAGCCTGCGGCACAGTATTTGGCCTGGCGGTGTACGGGCTGGAACGGTTTTTCGGCTCCGGGGGAGCAGTGATCTTCGCGGACGGATGGAAGACCGGCGTCCGGATGCCGGCGGGGACAGGCATGGGAGTGCCCCAGTGGGCGGCTATGGGAACACAGATCTATCTGGGACTGTTCCGCTTTCTGATTGGGCCGGTGGTCTTTATCTGCACTGTCCGCATGGTGATCCGCACGCCCGCTTTCCGGGAAATGCCGGCGCAGGAAAGGACAAAGCGGCGGGTGAATACCTTGATGACGGCCCTGGCCTGCGGAGTGGGACTGTTTTTCGGAATCCTCTTCCAGGTGGGAGGAGCTGGAAATGGTTTCGGCGCGGTGCAGGCCGGAGGAGAGAGCATTCCGGAGCTGGCGGTAAAAATGGCCCCGGTCAACCTGGCGGCAGATCTGCTGGCGGGAAAGGTGACGGCGGTATTTGCAGCCGGAATCCTGACGGGGATGGCTGCAAAGAGGATGTCGGGGAAATATATGGATACAGTGAAGCCCTTTTTTAATCTGACGGAAGCGGCGTTTTCCATTATGGGAAGCGTGTGCAAGACGGTGATTGCCTGGAAACCGGCGGCATCCGCTGCGGTCATGACGGCCCTGCTGACTTCCTTCGGGCCGGAGATTCTCTGGCGGATCATAAAATTTCTGCTGGTATTGGTGCTGGCGGCCGTTTCCATGCTGATTCTGCAGCTTGTGCTGGCGGCCCTCTGCGGCGTCAGTCCGGCGGCCTTTATGCGGGCAGGAAAGGCGGCCATGGGAAAGGCGTTAAAGACCAGATCCGGGCAGGCCAGCCTTCCGGAGGCACAGAAGGCTTTGGCGGAGGGACTGGGCCTGAACCAGGAGATCACTGACGAAGTGTCCGCCTACGCCATTTCTTCAGGAATGCAGGGCTGCGGCGCCCTGTTTCCGGCCATGGCCCTGGTGTTCGCCGTCAATCTGGCCGGCGGGTCATTTACCCCCGGGCTGGCAGCTGCTGCTCTTGCAGTGGTGACGATGACGTCCTATGGCATTACAGGAGCGCCGGGAACGGCTACCATGGCAGAATTTGCGGCGGTCATGGGCACTGGCATGGAAGGGGCCGTCTCCGGTCTGGGAGCGATGGTGGCTGTTGATCCTATCGCGGATGTGCCCAGGACTCTGATCAATGTGACCGGCTGCATGACGAATGCGATCATAGCGGAAAGGAGACTGAGAAAATGAAAGTGGTGATTATCGGCGCGGTGGCGGCCGGCATGTCAGCCGCCTCAAAGCTGAAAAGAAATCTGAAGGACCAGGCGGAAATCACCGTCTATGAGAAGGGCGGAGAAGTTTCCTACGGAGCCTGCGGAATCCCGTTTTACATTTCCGGGCGGATCCGGGACGGAAAAGACCTGACGGCCAGAACGGCGGAGGAATTTGCAGAGATCGGCATTCCCATCCGCACGTTCCATGAGGTTCTTTCTGTGGACACAGACCGGAAAACGGTGCTGGTGAGAAATTTGAAGACGGGAGAGGAGTTTACAGACACCTATGACAGGCTGGTGATAGGAAGTGGAGCCGCGGTGCGCCGTTTTCCTCCGTTTGATAAAGCCTGCGAAAATCTGTTCGAGATCCGGAATGTGGCGGACGGCACCAGGGTGCGGAAGGCCCTGGAGAAAGAATCCGCCTGCCATGTGGTGATCGTGGGCGCCGGCTTTATCGGGCTGGAGGTCGCTGAGGCCTGCCGCAGCTGGAAAAAGAAGGTGACGGTGGTGGAGCTGGCGGATCAGGTCCTGCCGGCCTTTGACCGGGAAGTCGGTCAGGCTCTGCGGGAGGAGCTTGAAAGAAACGGCGTGGAAGTGCGGACCGGATGCAGGGTGACAGAGCTTAAGTCGGAAAACGGCCGGATCACGGCGGCCGTGATCGAGACGGAGGACGGCAGGACGCAGGAGCTGCCGGCAGATATTGTGATCAACAGCGCCGGAATCGCTCCGGTCACCGGTTTTATTCAGACGGCGGAGAAGGCGAAAAACGGGGCGATCCTGGTGAATGAGCGCATGGAGACGAGCGTTCCTGATGTCTATGCCGCCGGGGACTGCAGCGTCATGCGCTCCGCTGTCACGGGAGAATACACTTACGCCCCCCTGGGCACCAACGCCAACAAACAGGGACGGATCATCGGGGATGTGCTGGCGGGAATCGAGCCGAAGCCTTTTAAGCTCATCGGGAGCTCAGCCCTGCGCCTGTTCGGCCTGGACGCGGCGAAGGTGGGGGTGTCTGAGCGGGAGGCGGCTGCCGCCGGCATGGACTATAAGGCTCACACCATCACGGGAAACAGCTATGCGTCCTACTACGGCACGGAGAAGCTGAACATCAAGGTGATCTATGACCGCGCCACCAGAAAGATTCTGGGAGCGGAGGCGTGGGGGCAGGGGACGGTGGTCCCCAGGGCCAACTATTACGCCATCGCCATTTCCGCCGGGCTGACGGTGGACGAGATGGGATTTATGGATCTCTGCTACTCCCCGCCATTTTCCGGCGTGTGGGACGCGGCGCTGATCGCCTCCAACACGGCGAAGTAGGGAACGGCGGCTGAAATATTTCACGGGCCGGACTCCGCAGATCCGCAGA
>DWWL01000023.1 GCA_019119775.1 Candidatus Lachnoclostridium pullistercoris
TTTGATTTCTGTCCAAAGACCATACATAGCCGTTAGAGGAGGAAATATCTCTGGAAGTTGGGGCGACTATACGGTGTATCAGCTTCAGAAATCTTCTTCCTAAAATAGTAATATCGAGGCCGGAAAGTTTGTCTGTAACGTAAACTGGAGTCGCCCCATATTATTAAGTGTGGCCACTTCGGGGACTCCCAGGCTTGTGGTCATGATTGATGATGAATGGGTGGGCGATATTAATTTCACCGCTCTTCCATAAATCCCTATATAGCCATGAAAATCTTACGATTTTAGACTACTCGGCCGTCCTCTCTGTCCCCACCTCGTCTCTCTGCTCATCTCCTCCACGCAAAAAAGACCGCCCCGCCGGCCGGTCAAAAAAATCATATGGACTGCCTATATGTTATCCCGCCCGCAGCCTCCGATACGCCTCCCGGACGCTGCTGGTCTTGACTGTAACGTAAATCATCGTGGTTTCTATCTTTGAGTGCCCCATGAGGACCATCAGCTGCTCCACTGGCATCCCGCGGCCGATCATGTCGCACGCAAACGTCCGCCGAAACCGATGCGGATGCACGTTTGATACTGCTGCCTTCCGGCCCAGCTCTTTGAGCAAATATTGCACCCCCGCGATCGTCATGCGCTTAAATGGTGCTTTTGCTGCCACAAATAACGGCCGCCGGCGCAGATCATCCTCTCCTATCCTCTCCCGTCGCTGACGCTCCCGCAGATAGCGTTTGAGATGGAACTTTGCGATATCATCCAGCAGGCATAGCCGCTCTTTCCCGCCTTTACCCTTGATGTAAAACTCCATCCGGTAAAAATCAATGTCCCCAACATCTAACTTGCACAACTCTGACACCCTCAATCCGGTGGCCAGCAAAAACTCTACCAGCGCTCTGTCCCGGCTCCTATCGCAATGCAGACGCAAGGCTTCCAGCTCCTCCTGAGCAAATGGCTTTTTGACCACGCTCTCCACCTTCAGACCACCAATTCTCCGCACCGGATTGTCCGGTACGAGTTTCTCCAATGTTAGAAAATCCCAAAACGATGACAGATAATGGATCCGCGTCTGCATAGTGCTCATCTGGATCCCGCGACGCTCCCGCATTACGGCGTAGTAATACCGCAGGTCCATAGCTGTAATATCTTCTAGGCGCTTGCCGATAAAATCCAACATGGCATAGATCTCCCGACTATACTGCTGCAACGTGCCGTCTGCCCGGCCGGTAGTCTTTTTGCTGCCCAAAAACATATTAATTTTGGCCACATCGCCGTCCTCCCCGGTCGGCGCCAGTTCGTCGCATTCTTCGGTGATTTTCTTGCCATGGAACTGAATGTATAACACATTCTCCAACTTTTCCAGCTGTGCGTCTGTCAGATCCGGCATCATAGCCTGCTTAATGGACTGTATGATTTCCTCAACCATTGTGCTTCCCTCCTTTCTACCTTAGGGTACAGGAGGTAGAAAAATATAGCAATTATCCACCAAAAATCTCAGCTATATAGGGATTTAAATCATGAGCAATACACTTGTCCTTATGTTCACATTATTTATTTCTGTGATTGATCTCAGCCGAAATTTTACCTCATCATCGGTCGAATTATCGTAATCATATCCCAATGGGATAAGATAGTTGACATTTGACACGGATATGAATCCGGCCTTCGGTTTTTTAGTGATCCCAAATTCAGACGCGGGAAAAGAAGCAGAGACCTCTTGGTTTGCTCCAACCGTAACGCTATAAATGATCTTCGTTCCCCATTTGATATTACTATATCGCCGTCCAATCCTCCCACGACCCGCTGACGTACCGGCGTTGACTGATACCGCTGGTGCCGATAGCGATTTGTCGCCCTATGGGATCGCCATTGTTATAATCCAATATACCGACAACGGTGGACCATCTCAGGCCGGTAATGTTGCATAGAGTAATATAGGCTGCGGTCATCCAACTGGATAAATCAAGGCTATTGTTAGGGTTATCTACGTCGTGCGGGTCAAGCCAGTAGAGATTGCTGGCCAGCGCGTCAGACCCTAATAACTTACTATTTTAGGAAGAAGATTTCTGAAGCTGATACACCGTATAGTCGCCCCAACTTCCAGAGATATTTCCTCCTCTAACGGCTATGTATGGTCTTTGGACAGAAATCAAAGCCTGGAGAATAGACTCCCCGATGTATCCCTCATACGTTGTGGTCGTAATGCAAATGATCCATGAGTTTATCAATTCGGAAGGCAGTTTATCATACAACGCAGAAGACCAACCATTGACCGTCCTGACCGATGTAGTCAGTATATCGTCTGGATCGTCCGAAACAGCGTTATGGTTTTGAATCATATTACTATTTAAAATGTGACGATGCTTTTACTTTCAGGTTCGCCATTTTGCATTCGGGATGCAGTAATACCATTTTCGCCTATGACAATTTCATGGTATGTATTCGTATCCAACTGAAGTCGAACATGGAGCAAACTCCCATTTTGTATCAGGGCTACGCGAGGATAGTTCCCTACTGGACCGGTTTGAATGTTTCCGTTGTCCGGAAAATGGGACTCGATATTACTATTTAAGATACTAGATCTGCTTTGCGCCATCCAGACCAACCGGCTCCAGGCGTGTATCCGTTATAAAAGTCTGTATAAACTGCAGTAAGGTTGGTCGGTATGATGATAACAAAAATCCATCCAGAGCTTGCGTCTTTTAAGATGATTGCTACGCCGTATGAACGAGTTGGGTTATTGGCGGTTTGATCATTAACCTTGTATAATCCAGGATTATGGCCTGTATACAGCACATCTTCCAGGGTAGTTTCTGGGATCAGAAAAATATTTTGCAAATTACTATTTCGCGTTATTCTTTCTCGGCCTTAATGCGAAAGAAATCACCCGTGTCATTCTGGAATCTGAAGTATATTCCGCTTTCCTGCATGGAATAGTTTATCCAGTGCACGCTTGGTGATTTCACGGCCAGCGCAGTATTACTATAAAACAAAGAAAAGAAAAGGAGAATTATTATGAACAAAGACAAAATGATTTTAAAGGACAACACAACGATCGAACTTGAGGCAGGAGCATACCTGCAGAATATCCAGGTGGTATCGGCCGATCGGGCCGGCATGGTGGCAACCTGGGAAAAGATGACGGCGGACAACCTGTCCAGTGTCCAGATTCAGACGGGTGACGGCCTGACGGTTGGTACATATACAGACCTGGTGCTGGTGTCAGAGACATCCACCGTATCTCCTGACGGATCTGTGCTGACCAGCTATTGCCTCCGGGAAAAAACGGACGAGGAAAAGCGCCTGGACGCCCTGGAGGAGGGACAGGCGGTGCAGGATGGAGCCATCAGCGATTTGGGTAGCGCTACCAGCTTCCTGGCAGAGCAGATCGGAGGTGAGCAGTAATGGGCAGATTTTATGGGCTTAAAATTCAGGCCGGTGACATAGAACTGGAAGACGTACCAAAACTCTGGCGGAATGCTACGGAGACGTGGCTGAAGGAGAATGAGGAGGAAAATTAATATGAATTTTGTAGATCGTTATAATGCGGCCGTGGGAGCTGCTGTGGCCGTACTTACAGCCCTGTTTGGGGTTTACTGGTATCTGTTTGCAGGATACCTGATTTTAAATGTGCTGGACTGGCTGACCGGTTGGTATAAATCCCGCAAACTGGGAAAGGAATCCAGTGCAGTGGGGTGGCGTGGAGCAGCAAAAAAGGTAGGCTACTGGGTAATCATCTTGGTAGCTTTTTTGATGCCAACGCTTTTTATCCATTTGGGGCAGGATATGCTGAGAATCAACCTGGACTTTTTGATGCTTTTTGGATGGTTTACCCTGGCATCTTTATTAGTCAACGAGATCCGGAGTATCCTGGAAAATCTGGTAGAATGCGGTTATAATGTGCCTGATTTTTTGATCCGGGGTTTGGATGTAACAGAAAAGTTGATCCAGGCCGGAGTAGACGTGGGAGATAAAGAGGATAAGTAGGAGGTGATCCACCTATCTCCGGGCCGGGCGGTATCCTGGCGGCCGAAAGGTCAGCAGAAAAAATTGTTGCGATGTCGCAACGCTGGCCCTGGGAGGTATCCTGGGGCCTTATTTTGTTTGGAGGTAATTGGTTATGGATATTGATAAGCAGTATTTGACAATCAGCAATTACAATCGCCCTGGGACCCGCAGGGACCGTACCATCGCAGTAGCCTGCCATTACATCGGCAATCCGGGAACATCAGCCCAGGCGAACCGGAATTATTTTGAGAACTTGCGCATCACTCACACCACAAAGGCCAGCTGCCATTACATCATCGGACTGGATGGAGAAATCATCCAACTCATTCCAGAGGAGGAGATTAGCTGGTGTACCAATCAGGCAAACAGTTACACGATTTCCATTGAGGCGTGTCACCCGGACGCCACAGGCAAATTTACGGACGCTACCTACCAGTCTTACGTGGCGCTGGCGGCAGATATCTGCAAGCGTTGGGAGTTGGATCCGCAAGCCGGCGGACTGATCCGGCACTATGATGTGACCAGGAAGATCTGTCCGAAATACTGGGTGGATCATCCGGACGCCTGGGAGCAGTTTAAGGCGGATGTGGCAGAGGTAATGCAGCCGATCAAGTCCGGCTGGTACGAGGAGGATGGCGGCTGGAGATTTTACCTGGGAGACACTGGCCAATGTGTCAGAAATGCCTGGTATCAAGACGCTGGTAAGTGGTACTGGTTTAGGGGTGACGGGCTGATGGTGCATGATGTCTGGTACAGCTACCAGGGGGCCTGGTACTACCTGGGACCTGATGGTGCGATGTGCACTGGCCTCCAGACGGTGGGCGGAAAATGGTACTATCTGGACCAGGAGGGACGCATGGCCACCGCGCCGGTGACGCTCACGCCGGATCAAGATGGGGCTCTGCAGTATCCTGGGCTGGCAAAATAAGATTCCTGATCATAGCCAGGGTGGGATAGGCGGGAGAGCCATCCTTCCGCCTATCCCGCCCTGGACGATCTAACCTATAAGGCTATTTGATTGTTAATAATGGCATCTGCCTGGTACGTCCAACGCATTTTCCTTGGCGCATCAGCAGGCGTTGCGCCCTATTGTATATCTCAACTGTAATAATGGGAGTAAAATCTCCTTTATATATTTGGCCGTGAAATGTATTATATCCACAATACTGGGGGCGGGTTAAAATCACAGACACCGTCCAGGCATTTGGCTTTTTCCCACGTTTTCCGCGATATCCATTCTTTGAACAGAGTTTTGCAACTTCCGTAAGGCTTTTATATTTTAAATATGCATCAAAACAGAATCGGACATATTCGGCTTCTTTTTCGTTAATGATAAAACTGTCTTTTCCTTTCAGATCATAGCCCAATATCTCGTTGCAAGTGCGCTTTCCCTTTTCTGCGCGTGCCTGCATGGATGCAGACACGCGTTCTCCTGTCAGTTCGCGCTCAAGCTGGGCAAACACACCAACAATCCCAATCATGGCCCGGCCCATCGGGGTGGACGTATCAAATGATTCGGTATACGATACCATGGATATATCCCACCTTTGGAATTTTTCCATGGTCGCGTAAAGATCCTGGACGCTCCGGGTAAATCGGCTGAGTGCCCAGAAAATTACTATATTAAACTTTCCTTCTTTCGCATCCCTCATCAGCCGGATCATATCTGGCCGATGGTCAATGTCTTTTCCGCTGATCCCCCGATCAGCGTACAGATCATAGACAATGTACCCATGATCTGCACACCATTTGCGCAGGGTAGTTTCCTGTGTAGTCAGGGAATATCCATCCCTGGCCTGATCAAGAGTGCTCACTCTTATATAGATGGCCGCCTTTTTAATCTTGTCCATGTATCCTCCTTGTCTTAGGAGGCGGCCTATGGTATAATGAAGCCGCCTCTTGTGTTGTGGGGTAGCGGTTGCGGTGTACTTTGGTCGGTTACGCAGCCGCTTAATTCTTTTCAAACCCGTACATTTTATACATGTACCATTCTGCTTCTTCGGAATTCCGTCCAACTGGATTCCAGTATGGAAGTGGGCTTAAATCTTTCTCCTCGATTTTTCTGGATGGAGAAATAAAAAATTTCTTATATTCTCCATCTAAGGTTTCGATTATCATATGGTATGGAAAACCATTTGATCGAAATAATTTCTTTATCTTCATTCTGATATCCTCCTATTTTTCGTTTCCCATTTTGTCACATTCGATAAAATGGGATCCATTCCACTTGCAAAAGTTCTTTTCAGTTCGATTCCCTCTATAGTCTTTCTGCCCCCATCCGTAGACCTGTCCGACTACAGGATGAAAAACAATCAGATTCCCCTCTTCTCCCTTTTCACCAGTGTAAGTTCCGATTTCATGGCTGAAATCGTGCTTTCCTTCTTCTGTAACGGTGCATACCCAAGGAGTGCTATACCTTCTCCAGTTATATTTTTCAAAGTGAGCAATTATAGCATTCTTGACTTCGCTTAACATCTCTTTCGCCTCCTTCCATGCTTTTTTCAAAGCGGAGGAAATTGTAATCCTTGCCTCCTTTACCAGGGCCCATGCCCTTTTCATTATCTTGCTTAAATCATATTTCTTCATCAATTTTTCCTCCTGTCCTTTGATGATTTTAGTATACACTTTTTTTTATATAATGTCAACACTTTTTTATAAAATAATTTATATCTTTTAAAAATAAAAATTGACGTTATATAAAAAATAATGTAATATAAAAATGAAAGGAGGATATTGTATGCACACAGACGTTAGGGAATATATCAATTTATGTAGGGTAAAAAAAGGAAATATGTCAGAGGCAGAACTGGCAAGACGTACTGGACAGACGCCCCAAAATATGAACAATAAATATAAAAGAAATACCTTTAAAATTTCTGAATTAGAAAAAGTCGCAGAAGCTATGGGAGCAGATCTTAAAATCCAGTTTATTGATAAAAAAACGGGGGAACCAATAATATAAAATAAAGTGTATATTGTATAGAATAAAGAATAAAAAATATAAAAAATAATATAAAAAAGATTGACAAAATATAAAAAATAGTGTATACTATAATTGTCAGGAGGGAAACCGAATGGCAATTGCCGGGCAAGCGGAGGAAGGAGGATCATATGGAGGATATGAGTGTATTTAAAAGTTATCTCCGAAGACTTTTACAGGATCTGAAAGACCTGAAGGAGGCTATTAAAAATGGGGAGTATGAAAAAGCCGAACAAATGGCTGATAGGTTGATTGACGATACCCAGAAAGGTATCGAGGACAACTAAAAAAAGAGCCGGAAGGCTCAGGGATCAAGGGAGGGCGGGCTTGCCACCGCTCCCCCACACAAAAAGAATAGCATATTTTAAACCAGAATTCAAGCGGCAGGGGGGATAACCTCTGCCGCTAAATTCGTGTTGCATTTCGTGTTGCATAGCACCGAAAAATGACAGGTTTTTCCGGAAAATCAAGCTGTTTTCATTAAAATTAAAAGCCCGGAAAAGCTGATAAAACCTGGAAAAACCTAGAAAAACTGAAATTTCGCCGTTTTTGCGTTTTACTTTTGCTCCGGTTCGATTCCGGTTGCCGGCACTGAAAAACCCTTGAGAAATCAAGGGTTTTTTGCGTTCCACAGGGATTGCGGCTGCATGTTGTGCTGTATGATTCCGAAAACACGCAGGTATGACCTGGGTGTTATTTTTTTGCCTGAAGGCGTAAAACGGAAGTCTTTCTCCGGGTGTCCCGGCGTCCGGCTTCATTTCAGACTAACTAAAGGTTTGGATGATATAATGCTTTTATCTTTGAAAGAAAAAGGAGCGAGATTATGAACGGAAACAGCCGGAATTTGTGGAAACGGAGATCTCTGAAAATGATGGCCGCAGGAGGAATGACAGCGGCTTTTTTACTTGGCGGCGCGCTGACGGCCAGTGCGGCGGGCGGCCTTGACATGCACACGGAATACCCGGGAATGACGGCAAAAGCGGGGGATGACCTCACTTTCAGTCTGGGATTTGACAATTCAGGAGCAGGCTGCGACGCGGCCCTGTCGATCCAGTCCATGCCGGAAGGCTGGGATGGCTACATATCAGGCGGAAGCAGCCGGATCAGCCGGATTCACGTGCCAACAGGCACGGACACAGCGGACGCGACGTTTCAGCTGGAGATCCCGGCGGATGCGGCGGATGGAAGCTACGAGGTGGTTCTGGAGGCCAGAGCGAGCGACGGAGTTTACGATACACTGACTCTCAATCTGGACGTGAGTGAGCTGGAGGTCAGCCAGGGAGATTTCTCCTCTGAATATCCGGAACAGGAGGGAGCAGCGGGAACTTCCTTCAGTTTTAATGCAACTCTGATCAATAACAGCGCTGTGACTCAGTCCTACAGCCTGTCAGCAGAGGCACCGGACGGATGGCAGGTGTCGTTTACTCCCAGCGGGGAATCGTCCCAGGTGGCCAGCATTCAGCTGGATCCGGCGGCCAGCCAGGGGCTGACAGTCCGGGTGGTGCCGCCGGATAATGTGGCAGCCGGCGAATATACCATCCACTGCAGCGCCATTTCCGGGACGGAGACACTGGGAATGGATCTGACCGTGAATGTGACGGAAAAATATGATCTGAGCCTGAGCACGCCTGACGGAAGGCTGAGTTTTGACACACATGCCAATGAGGAGACGGATGTGACCCTGAGCGTTACCAACAACAGCAATGTGGCGGTGGAAAATGTAAATCTGACGGCTTCGGCTCCCACAGACTGGAATGTGAGCTTTGACACTCCTACGATTGACGTGATTGAGGCAGGGGCAACGGTGGAGGCGACTGCTCATGTCACGCCTTCCAGCCAGGCGCTGACTGGGGATTATGTGGTGACGATGAATGCCGGCAGCAACGAGACATCTGACAGCGCGGAGTTTCGCGTGACGGTAAAGACCAGTGTGCTCTGGGGCATTGTGGCGGTTGCGGTGATCGCGGCTCTGCTGGCAGGAATCGGCTGGGTATTCCGCAGATATGGCAGAAGATAAGGGGCCGAGGATGGAGAATATAAGAAACGGGCGGAGCGGAAGAGCTGTGCCTGGAAGAAAAAAGCGGACGGGAGGCGAGGACAATGACGAGGGAAATTGCGATTGAAATGAGCGGTCTCACCAAACAGTACGGGGAAAAGACCGCGGTGGACCATCTGGATCTGACCATTTTTTCCGGCGAGATTTTCGGGCTTTTGGGGCCGAATGGAGCGGGAAAAACGACGACGACGCTGATGCTTACAGGATTGACGGAGCCGACGGAGGGCACGGCCCTCATCGGCGGCCTGGACTGTGTGCGCGACACGATGCGTGTGAAGAAGACGGTGGGATATATGCCGGACAATGTGGGATTTTACGGAGATATGACCGGGCGGGAAAATCTGAAGTTTACAGCGGCTTTAAACGGTCTGGACGAGAAGACGGCGGAGAGGAGGATCGACGACCTGCTCCTGCGCACCGGACTGGCGGAGGCAGGGGACAAACGGGTTGGCACCTACTCCAGAGGAATGCGCCAGAGGCTGGGAGTGGCGGATGTGCTGATGAAGGATCCGCAGGTGATCATCATGGATGAGCCGACGCTGGGAATCGACCCGGAAGGAATGAGAGAGCTTCTGATCCTCATCCGTGATCTGGCAAAGAAGGAAAACAGAACGATCCTGATCTCCTCCCATCAATTGTACCAGATCCAGCAGATCTGCGACCGGGTGGGCCTGTTTGTGTCGGGCCGGCTGGTGGCCTGCGGAACGGTGGAGGAGCTGGCGGAACAGACCAGAGAGGACAGCCGCTTTTTGACAGAGGTATGCGCAAAGCCGTCGGACGACCGGCTGACGGAGCTTTTCAGGACCCTGGACGGTGTTTACAGCGTCGGCAGGGAGGGAAACCGCTATATGATCGGATCTGAGCAGGATATCTCCAATGCTCTGGCGTCTCTGGTCATAAATAATGGATATTCTCTGGTAAGCCTGCGGCCGTGCGGGAACAGTCTGGATGAGATTTATCGAAGATATTTTGAAAAGGCAGGTCATGAAGATGGTAGCAGCAGTGGAAAAGTTAAAAGGTTTATTTCCCGGAACCGCTGAGAGAGGGAAGAAACGGGAAAAAAATGTGGGGCTGTGGGCGCTGTTTCACAAGGAAATGTCAGACCATATCCGCAGCAGGAGACTCCAGCTGCTTCTGATCCTGGTGGCGGCCGCCTGTTTTGCCAGCCTTTACGGAGCGCTGGGAAGCATTTCCGACGCGGCAGCTGACAATGATTTTGTGTTTCTGAAATTGTTTATCACCAGCGGCAGCTCCATTCCCTCGTTCGTGTCGTTCATCGCCATGCTGGGGCCTTTTGTGGGGCTGGCTCTGGGCTTTGACGCCATCAACAGCGAACAGAACGGAGGAACGCTGAACCGTCTGTTGGCTCAGCCGATTTACCGGGACAGCGTGATCAACGGAAAATTTATGGCGGGAGCGGCGATTATTTTCATCATGGTGTTTGCCATGGGAGGACTGGCGGCAGCAGTAGGGCTGCTCGCCATCGGCATTCCGCCCAGCCTGGAAGAAGTGGGAAGGATCCTGGTGTTTCTCCTGTTTACGGGGGTATACATCTGTTTCTGGCTGGCACTGTCCATCCTGTTTTCTGTTCTCTGCCGCCACGCAGCCACCAGCGCTCTGGCTGTGATCGCCTGCTGGCTGTTTTTCACCATTTTTCTCAGCCTGCTGGCGGGGATTGTGGCGTCGGCGATGTTTCCTGTGGACGGGATCCAGGGGCTGCTCAATCTGATGGACAATTATCGGTGTGAGCTGTATCTGAACCGTTTGTCGCCGTATTATCTGTACGCGGAGGCGGTGACGACCATTTTAAATCCGGGAGTGCGAACCATCGGGCTGGTGACAAATGCCCAGCTGGAGGGAGCGATCGCCGGCTATCTGCCGTTTGGGCAGAGCCTTTTGCTGGTGTGGCCTCATCTGACCGGGATGTGCGCCATGACGCTGGCGGCGTTTGTGCTCTCTTATCTGAAATTTATGAGGCAGGAAGTGCGCTCCAGCTGACGGGGAGCACAGCAGAAAAAACGTTTCAGAAGCCGCATTGACTTTTGAAGCGTTTTTTCTTATGCTGATAGAAATGGCAGGAAAAGAAAGGACGGTGAGGACAGTGAGAATTTTGATCGTTGAGGACAATGAGCGCCTGGCGGAATCCCTGCAGGATATTCTGGGGCGTCAGAGATACGAGGCAGATGTGAGTCTGGACGGGACGGAAGGATATGAGCGGGTGATGAGCGGCCTGTACGACGGAGTGATTCTGGATGTGATGCTCCCGGGCATGGATGGGATTTCCCTTCTGCGGAAGGCGAGGGCCGGGGGCAGCAGGGTCCCGGTGGTGATGCTGACGGCCAGGAGTGAGACGGAGGACAGGGTGCGCGGCCTGGAGAGCGGAGCAGACTATTACCTGACAAAGCCTTTTGATAAAGAGGAGCTTCTGGCAGCTTTAAAAGCCGTACTGCGGCGGGGAGGGGAGCTGATCCCGGATGTGCTGGAATTCGGCGATATCCGCCTGAACCAGTCCACTTACAGCCTGGAGCACGGGAGCAGGAGCATCCGCCTGGGAAAACGGGAATATGAGGTGATGCGCATCCTTGTGGCTGCCAGGGGAGGAGTCGTTTCCAAAGAGACAATGATCTTAAAGATCTGGGGAGAGGACGGGGACGCGGTAGACAACAATGTGGAGATCTACATTTCCTTTCTCCGGAAAAAGCTGGACTTTCTCCGGACGGAAACCAGCATTGCCACAGCCAGGCATCTGGGGTATTATCTGGAAAAAGGAGGAGGTTCATGAAGGAACTGAAGCGCCTGCGCCTGAAATTTATCATATCCAACATGGCGATGGTCACGGTGGTGATCGTCCTGGCTTTTCTGGCGGTAGGGTATTTTACAAAGTACCGGATGGACCGGAACAATGAGCAGATGCTGTGGGAGGCAGCAGCCGGGGAGCCGGTCCCGGCGCGCTGGGAAGAAGAAGGCGTGCGCATGCCTTATTTTATCCTGGTGACGGACGGGGAAGATCAGATCGTCCGGGTGGAAGGCCGCTACAGTCCGGGACAGGACGGCGAGATGCTGCAGCGCCTTGCGGCTCAGAGCCTGTCGTCGGCGGAGGACAGAGGAGTGCTGGAAATGTACCAGCTGCTCTATTTAAGGCGGCCGCTGGGGAGCGGCTATCGCATCGCCTATATGGACACCAGCCTGGGAGACTCGTTTGCGGAGAGCATGTGGAGAAACCTGGGGATCATCGGAGTGGCCGTGTGGCTGGTGCTGCTGATGGTCAGCTGCGTGCTGTCCAGATGGGCGGTGGACCCGGTGGGACGCTCGATCCGGCGGGAGAAGCAGTTTGTGGCGGACGCGTCCCATGAGCTGAAAACACCTCTGACCGTGATCATGGCAAATGCCCAGCTGCTGGCGGATCAGGAGCCGCCGGCGGATAAAGACGGGGCCAGATGGCTGAAAAATATCGTCCAGGAGGCGGAAGGGATGAAGAAGCTGGTGGAGGAGATGCTGGCTCTGGCCCGGAGCGAAGCGGACATGGGAAAAAAGGTCCAGGAGACGTGCAGTTTCAGCGATGTGGTCATTGAGAGCGTGCTGTCCTTTGAGGCCGTTTTTTATCAGGGAAAGAGAGAGCTGGAGAGCGATGTGGAAGAAGGAATCTGCGTCCGCGGCGATGAGAAGGATCTGCGCAGGCTGATGGGGATCCTTCTGGACAATGCGGACAAGTATTCCCCGGAAGGGAGCCGGACGAGGGTGAGCCTGAACCGGGTCCAGGGGAAAAAGGTGCGGCTGACTGTGGAAAATACAGGCGCGGAGATACCGAAAGAGAAGCTGGAGGAGATTTTTGAGCGGTTTTACCGCTCGGACAGTTCCAGAAGCGACCGCAAAGGCTACGGTTTGGGACTGGCCATTGCAAAAAGTGTGGTGGAGCGCTGCCGGGGAACGATCCGGGCGGAGTCGGGAGATGGAGAGAACCGCTTTATCGTGGAGCTTCGGACAGCGGAATGCAGAAAGAAGGAGAGTGACGGGAAATGAGGAGAGGACGCAGCAGAAGGTACAGAAAGAATGGTAGGAGAGTCGGGCTGGTGATTCTGGCCGCGGCAGCGGCAGTCCTGGGGGCTGGAGCGGCGGCCGGGAGAGAAAACAGCGGCCCGGGAGCTGCGGTGGAGTCCAGCCTGGCGGCGGAGGCTGGGCAGACGGCGGGAGAAGAGGAGCCGGCCGGATGGGCGGCAGGAGAAGAGATGAACGGCCAGGCCGGGGCGGCAGAAGATGCAGGTCAGGCTGGGGAAACAGGAGAGGAGTCTGCTTTGGAGGTGTCGGAAGAGGAAAAAACATCGGGCCAGGGAGCAGAGAAAGAGACGAGTACCCAGGCCGGGGAAATGGAGGAGACGACGGAAACGCCGCAGGGAACGGAGGTTTCCGAGGGAATCTTCCGGAGCGAGGCAGAGTATTCTGAAACCTATCCCTATGGGGAATTCTCCGCCATTCACACGGGAAAAGCGGTTCTCTATGAAAACCGGCGGGAGAACGCCCGGGGGATCACCGTGTGCGTCAACGCCGGGCACGGATGCGCCGGCGGGGAGCGGCAGAAAACGTACTGTCACCCGGATAAGAGCCCGAAGGTGACTTCCGGGACTACGGCGGCCGGGGCGGTGAAATCCTCCGCCATCAGCGGCGGGATGACGTTTCAGGACGGGACTGCTGAGGCGGAAGTTACTCTGGCCATGGCCCTGGTTTTCCGGGACCGGCTGTTAAGCGAGGGCTACAGCGTGCTGATGATCCGGGAGACGGATGATGTCCAGCTGGACAACGTGGCGCGCACGGTGCTGGCAAACGAGCTGGCGGACTGTCATATTGCCCTTCACTGGGATTCCACTGCTTCTGACAAGGGGAGCTTCTTCATGAGTGTGCCGGCGGTGGATTCTTACCGGGCGATGGAGCCGGTGGCCTCCCACTGGGAGGAGCACAACCGTCTGGGAAAAGCCCTGGTGGGGGCGTTAAAAGACGGCGGGAACAAAATATTCAGCTCCGGGGAGATGGAAATGGATCTGACGCAGACGTCATTTTCCACCATTCCCAGCGTGGATATTGAGCTGGGGGATAAGGCGTCTGACCACGGGGAAGAAACACTTCGCCGCCTGGCAGACGGGCTGACAGACGGCGTAAATCGTTTCTTTGAAGATGGGAAAGCTGAGAGCTGACAACAGAGTTTACCGCTTTGACTGTGGCTTTTTCATGCCGGCCAGCATCTTCTTAAACTGGAAGTAGAAGAGGATGGCAGTGAAGGTGACGGCGATAAAATCGGCCACCGGCTCTGCGGTGTAGATGGATATTGTCTGGGCCTCCGGGCTGGAGGAGAAGATCACCGGCATGAGGTAGATCAACGGGATCAGCAGCACAAATTTCCGCACAACGGCTACAGTAATGGCGGCTTTCGCATTTCCCAGAGAGTTGAAAGTCATCTGGCAGGCCATCTGGATGCCGAAGAGGAACAGACCGGCCATGTAGATCCGCAGAGCTGTGCGGGAAAATTCTACCAGAGCAGGATCTGAGGTGAAGATCCTGGCGAAGGCGCCGGGGGCCAGCTCCACGCAGAGCCACAGTGCAACCGCATAGATCATGCTGCATTTAAATAAAAGGAAGAAGGACTTCTTTACGCGCTCCACATTTCCGGCTCCATAGTTGTAGCTGATAATGGGCTGGGCGCCCTGTCCCAGTCCCTGAAGAGGCAGCATGGCAAACTGCATGACGCTGGTGAGTATGGTCATGGCTCCTACGGCGATGTCGCCCCCGTATTTTAACAGGGAAGAGTTGAAGCACACAGAGAGAACGCTCTCGCTGGCCTGCATGATGAAGGTGGCCAGTCCCAGGGCCACACAGGGCAGAATAATGGCGGCTTCCAGGCGGAGTTTGTCCCTGCGGATCTTGAGGAAAGATTTTTTCCCCAGAAGGAAAGCCAGAACCCAGATGCAGGAGATGGCCTGCGAGATAATGGTGGCCCAGGCAGCTCCGGGAACGCCCATGCCGAATCCGAAAATAAGGATGGGATCCAGAATGATGTTGGAGATGGCTCCGATCAGGACGGAGAGCATTCCAGTCTTGGCAAATCCCTGGGCGGTGATGAAAGCGTTCATTCCCAGGGTGATCTGGACGAAAATGGTGCCACAGGCGTAAATATTCATGTAGCTCACGGCGTAGTCGATGGTGTTCTCACTGGCACCGAAGGCGAGCAGGATGGGGCGGTTCCAGACAAGCAGCACGGCGGTAAGGCCGAGGGACAGCAGAATCAGTAGACTCAGGCAGTTGCCCAGGATTTTTTCTGCTGTGGGGAAGTCATTTTTCCCCATAAAAATAGAAGCCCGGGGAGAGCCGCCGTATCCTACCAGGCAGGCGAAGGCGGAGACAATCATAATGATGGGCATGCAGACGCCCACGCCGGTCAGCGCCAGGGCGCCTTCCTCCGGGATGTGTCCGATATAGATGCGGTCCACAATGTTGTAGAGCATATTGATGATCTGGGCGGCCACGGTGGGGAGAGCCAGCTTTGCAAGCAGAGCGCCCACCGGCTCTGTGCCCAGAAATGTCTTATTGTCTGTCATGATATTCCATTCCTTTCTTTTCCTTTTATTTCCGCGGGCAGCAGGCCGGGCGGACATGTCTGAATTTTCATCCGGCGGCTGCCGGGAAGGTCAAAATCATCAGCAGTCGCGGGAATCGCCGTTTCCGGCGGCGTTGGCAAACAGCTTCTGGTTGAGTTTCAGGTACAGAAGCAGTTCTTTTTCTGAGAAATCTTTAAACAGCCGGGAGAGGAACTGTTTTCTGGCAGTCAGTATGGCGTCAGCGATCTCGGTCCCGGACGGAGTCAGGGATAAATGGATCCGGCGCCTGTCTTTCTCATCCTGACGTCTGGAGAGAATTCCCTTCTGGATCAGGCGCTCCACGGCCTGAGATACATTTCCCTTCTGAAGCATTCTCAGTTCTACAATGTCCTTTGCAGTGTCCTTTCCCGGATTGTTGTGAAGAAATGCAAGGATGTCCGTCTCAATCTGGGTGATCTGGTAGGTGTCGCATACAGGCCGGACGGTGTCCTCATACAGACGGATGATCCGGCGGATCCCCACCAGCAGTTCGGCAGCAGACAGCATAAGCAGCCCTCCTGTTCAAGTAAATTAGTTCTTTTTAGAACTGTTCTATCGAGAATTAATTATAGCGCGGGAAAAAGGAAATTGCAAGGGAAAAATGAAAAGAAAAGGGGGAAAGCGGCAGGAAAAAAGAAGGGGCACAGGAGAAGGGGGAGGAAAGTAAGAGAGACGCGGGGAAACAGCAGAGAAAGGGCGCCGCGGCCGCGGCGCCCGAAATGGCAGGTATCAGAAAAACGGTTATTCAGCCAGCCGGACTAAGATCGAAGCCAGCTCCTTGATGGAACGGCCGGAGGTGTTGACGCAGATATCGTAGTTTAAGCGGTCCCCCCATTTGCGGCCGGTGTAGAATTCATAATAGCTTGCACGGCCTTTGTCCATCTTGGTGATCTTCTGCTTCAGCTCCTTGTCGGATAAAGGCGGATCTTCCTGGCCCCGCTCCCGGCAGCGGGCTATCTTTGCGTCCATGTCGGCGTAGACGAAAATGCGCAGGGGATTTAAGTCCCGGAGGATGAAGTCCCCGCACCGTCCCACGATAATGCAGTCAGACTTGTCGGCCATTTCCCGGATGATCTTGTGCTGCTCCCGGTAAATGGTCTGGTTCTGATCTAAGAGCGGGTCCGGTATGGGATAAAAGCTCCTTCCGATGCTGATGGGGAAGGCCATGACCGGTTTCTGCTCCGTGATCTGCCGGATGTACTCTTCGGAAAGAGAAGTACGTTTGGAGATCTCCGTCACGATTTCCTTGTCGTAGTAGGCGATGTGGAGAAGCTCGGAAAGTCTCCGGCCCAGTTCTCTTCCTCCGCTGCCGAATTCACGGCTGATAGTAATGATACGTCTCATAAATCCTACCTCCTTTTTATCCGCGTCTCCTGTCTTTTGCGGAAAAGTAGAGTCCAATTATCATGACGATCAGTTCTGTAGCGGGAAAGGCCAGCCATACTCCGGTCATTCCCCACAGAAAGGACAGGAAAAACGCCATGGGAACGATGAGAATAAGTCCCCTCAGCAGAGAGACAACATGCGCCGGCACTGCCTGCTCCACAGAGGTAAAGTATGTGGATATGATTATATTATACCCCACAAACACCACAGAAGTAAAATACAATTTGAGGCCGGAGACGGCAATCTGCTGCAGAAGTTCATTTTTCTCGCTGTTGAAGATCTGGGCAATGGGGCCGGCGAAGAAAAAGATCACAGCGTAGACGGCAGCGGAGAGAACGGCCATGGAAATCATGGAAAAACGGAGGTACTGCCTCTGTCTGTCTCTGTTTCCTCTGCCGTATTCCCGGCTGATCAGGGGCTGGACGCCCTGGGCAATGCCTGTGTAGATGGAGGTGATGACCAGGGATAAGTTGGCGATCACTCCGTACGCGGCCACCCCGGTGTTGCCGGCCAGCCGGAGGATAATGCTGTTGAACACGATCATGACGATGCCGGAGGAGAGCTGGGACAGCAGGGAAGGAAATCCAAGGGCGAAGACAGACACCAGATCTCCCCCGCGGACGCCGGTCCTGATCAGGTGAAAGCCTTTTTTCTTCCGCGCCCAGTGGGGAGCCATGATCAGGACTCCGATGACAGGGGAGAGACCGGTGGCCAGGACGGCGCCGAAGATTCCCATGCCGAAGGGAAACATGAATAAGTAGTCCAGCACCACATTTGAGAGGCTGCTGGTCACGGTGGCGATCATGGCGAGGCGGGGATTTCCGTCATTGCGCACAAAGCAGAGAAACACGTCGTTTAAAATAAACGCCGGAGAAAACAGGAGCATCACCTGAAGGTAAGTGCGGGACATGGGGAAAATGGCCTCATCTGCTCCCAGGAGTGCCGTCAGCGGGGAGGCGAACAGGAGTCCTATGAGGAAAAACAGCAGGGAGAAGAGGGCGGAGAGATACAGGGTGTTGGTGTACACTCCGTCCGCGGCGGCGTTTTCCCTGCGGCTCTTTAAAATAGAAAAGCGGGTGGCGCCTCCCATGCCGAGCATCAGCCCGGTGCCGTGAACAAAATTGTAGGCCGGGATCGCCAGGTTCAGAGCGGCCAGACCGTTGGTGCCCAGGCTGCTGGAGACGAAAAAGGTATCAGCGAGAATGTAGCAGGATATGGCGATCATACCCAGCACGCTCAGGAAGGTATACCTGGCGAATTCTCCGAATGGTTTTGCGGTTTCCATGGAATAATCCTCCTTTTGGTTTCTGATCGGGATGCCGGTGAAAAAGAAAAGCGCTGATATTCTGTATCTTCAAATGGCCTATTGATACAGAACTCAACGCTTATTACCCGGCGGCAAGAAAATCAGTATTTCATTATTATCGCCTGATAGAATACCAAAAGAACCGGCCGCTGTCAAGTGCGGCTGAGATTTCAGCGGCTGCAGGCTGAGATTTACAGCTTCAGCCGCTCTTTTACTTCGCCCTTGTCCACGAGCAGTGCGGCTGCGGGGGTTTCCTCATTTAAGACAATGTGGTAGCGGTCGGCCCATGTTTTCTTGCGGGACACGTCCACTTCCATTACCCGGTAGGGGGAGGAAATGTTGCTGATGGCGTCGATGCTGCCGTTAAACTCCGGGCTCCAGAAGCCTAAAATCACCGGCTCCGGGCTCTCTAACACCTGCTCTCTGAAATAGTCCAGGTCTTCGATGTAGCGCTCCGCTGCGGTGGCGGCTACAGCTCCGTCGGAGATGGCGGTGGATACCTGGCGGAGATATTTGTCCCTCACGTCGCCGGCGGCGTAGACACCGGGCACATTTGTCTCCATCCGGTCATTGACGTGGAGCCAGCCTCTGGAATCTTTTTCCAGGCTGTCCGGCAGCCATTTTGTCTCCGGGATCATGCCGACAAAGAAAAATACGCCGTCGCAGGGGTAATCGGTGATTTCCTCGGTCTTGATGTTTTTGATCTTGACTCCCGTTACCTGGGTATCGCCGCAGACCTCTGTCAGCACGCTGTTCCAGATAAAGTTCATCTTGGGATGGTGAAGGGCCTTTTCCGCGGACTCCTTGTTGCAGTCCAGAATGCCTTCGTCGTGAAGGACGATGACCGTCACCTGGCTGGCAAATTTGGTGATGTACATGCCTTCCTCAATGGCCTGATCGCCGCTGCCCACCACGACCACGTGCTGGTCCTGGAAGAACTCCGCGTCACAGGTGGCGCAGTAAGCCACGCCCTGGCCTGTCAGTTCCCGCTCTCCGGGGATGCCGAGGATTCTGGCGGAAGTTCCCGTGGCGATGATCACAGCTTTGGCCCCGTACTGGTGGCGCCTGGTATTGATCAGCTTCACATCGCCGCTTACGTCCATGGATTTCACCGGCTCCCGCTTGATCTCCACGCCGAAGCCCTTGGCGTGCTCCGCCATTTTCTCTGTCAGATCAGGTCCGGAAGTGGTGGGGATTCCCGGATAGTTTACGATTTCTCTGGTGGTGTAGGCCCGGCCGCCCACAGTGGATTTCTCCAGAATCAGGGTATGTAAGTGGGCCCGGCCGCCGTATATGCCTGCCGCAAGACCGGCAGGTCCGGCTCCGATGATGATCAGATCATACATTGCATCCATAATAGTTCCTCCTTTATGATTCCCGCGGGCAGCGGTCACGGCGGATGGGCCTGCATGCCCATCCGGCGGCTGCCGGGGACAAATGCCCCGCAGCTTAAGCTGCTCCGCAGATGATTTGATGCCCCGCAGCCCGGTGCGGGGTGTTGGATTTTGTCAGGACAATCCTGATGTTTTTCATTAATAGTTTAACACATTTTTTTGAAAATGCCATAACATAGATTATTGTCTGCCTATTTCATGTGTGTTATAATATTGTCAGACCGAAAAAAAGAAGGAGGAGACATGCGATGAAAAAACTCAATTCGGTAGCTTTTGAAGAGTATGTGGAGAACGACGGGGAAACCTGTCTGGTGATTTTCTCCAGAAAAACCTGCCACGTATGCCAGGCAGTTCACGCTATCCTGGATGACCTGGAGCAGGATTATAAGGGCAAGATGCCGTTTTACGAGGTAGATGTGGAGGAAGAGCAGGGCCTGTTTGAGAAGATGATGATGAAGGGCGTTCCTCAGGTAGTAATCTTTGACAATGGCGAGCCGGTGGAAAAGCTGGCGGGAAACCACGAGGAAGATGATTACATAGATGCAATTGAAAAATATATTTAAGGAGGTATTTTAGCGATGGGACTTTATAATGTATTCCCCATGGGAACCACGATCTATGATCCGGAGAAGGCATACAACGGCTACACGCTGATGCAGTGCCAGGGAATCGGCGCGGTTCTGGTGGATATGAACGGAAATGTGGTTAAGGTCTGGAAGGATGTTCAGGGATTCCCGAACAAGCTGCTTCCCGGCGGATATCTGATGGGCAGCCTGGGACTGAGAGATCCGAAGTACGGATATCAGGATCAGACCGATCTGGTTCAGGTAGACTGGGACGGCAATATTGTGTGGAAGTTTGACCATAAGGAGCTGGTGGACGACGGCGGCAACAAGAGATGGATCGCCAGACAGCACCATGACTACCAGAGAGAGGGCAACCCTGTAGGCTACTATGTACCGGGTATGGAGTGCAAGACCGACAGCGGCAACACCCTGATCCTCTGCCATGAGGACGTTTACAACAAGAGAATCAGCGAGCACCGTCTGCTGGACGATGTGTTTATCGAGGTAGACTGGGACGGAAATATTGTCTGGGAGTGGCATGCAAACAAGCATTTCAACGAGCTGGGCTTTGATGAGATTGCCAAGAACGTGCTGGCCCGCAACCCCAACAACCATGAGAACGGCGGCGGCCAGGGCGACTGGCTCCACATCAACTCCATGAGCGTTCTGGGACCGAACAAGTGGTACGATGCCGGCGATGAGAGATTCAACCCGGAGAACATCATCTGGGATGCGAGAGAGGCCAACATCCTCGCCATCATCAGCAAGAAGACGGGCAAGATCGTATGGCAGATCGGACCGGACTTCACAAAGAGCAAAGAGCTGCGCATCATGGGCCAGATCATCGGACAGCATCACTGCCATATGATCCCCAGAGGACTTCCGGGCGAGGGCAACATCCTGGTATTCGACAACGGCGGATGGGCCGGCTACGGAATGCCCAGCAGAACCAGCAAGGAAGGAACCAAGGCAGATATCAGAGATCACTCCAGAATTCTGGAATTCGATCCGACTACTCTGGAAGTAGTTTGGGAGTTCAAGGGAAGAGCCTTCGGCGGCATGCTGGGACTGGTGGCAAACTCCAAGTTCTACAGCCCGTTAATCAGCTCCGCACAGAGACTGCCCAACGGCAACACTCTGATCACTGAGGGCTGCTACATGAGAATGTTCGAGGTAACTCCGGAGAACGAGGTTGTATGGGAATTCATCGCTCCCTTCAAGAACATGAGAGAGATGGTATACCGTGCTTACCGTTATCCGTATGAGTACGTACCCCAGGTTGAGAAGCCGGTTGAGACTCCGGTGAAGAGACTGGACAACCATGACTTCCGTGTTCCGGGTGCTTCTGACAGCGCCATCAAGGAAGTAACTTCCGTTGCGGGAACCGAGGGCTACAACTTCAAGATGGATGCCTGCGTGACCGACGGCCAGGTATAATTCAGACAGGCGTAATCAAACAGGCAGGAAAAGGCACAGCCTGTGCGGCGGACCGCCTGCCCGGAAACATCAGTTTCCGGGCAGCGGTCCGTTTTTTGTGTGGGGTGGAGCGGACTTGTGCGGGACAGGGGATGGAAGAGGGCGGATGCTGCCGGCGGAGGGTCCGGGCGTGACCGGGGAATTGCAGGAATGCGGCTGGTGTGATAGAATAGGGGGCGGCAGATTCTGCCGGCAACCGGAGACAGGACAGACAGAACAGAAAAGAGGAATACAGATGAACGGATATAAACAGATCAGCCAGGAAGCAGCCTGGGATATTATGGAGCACGGAACGGGTTTTCAGATCGTGGATGTGCGCACGCCGGAAGAGTATGAGGCGGGCCACATTAAAGGGGCGGTAAATATCCCCTTAGAGACGATCAGGGGGCAGGAGATCCCCCAGCTGCCGGACAAGTCCCAGGAACTTCTGGTGTACTGCCGCAGCGGCGTGAGGAGCAAGATGGCGTCGGAGAAGCTGGCGGCTCAGGGATACACGGGGATCGAGGAATTCGGCGGCGTGATCACCTGGACCCACGGGCTGGTGAAATGAGAAAAGAGATTCAGAAAAAAGGCGTTTCCGGGAATGAATAGGTTCCTGGAAACGCCTTTTTATTTAACAGGAAGATCGCACTGCGGCGGAAAGGAAACTTCTCAGTGGCTGCAGCCTCCGCAGGCGAAGGCACAGCCGGTGGGAGTGGCGGCGCAGCCGCCGAGGGCAGTCTCCCTCAGCTCAGCCGGCAGCTTCTTTCCCACGGAGTACATGGCGGCCAGCATCTCGTCGAAGGGGATGATCTGGCGGATCCCGCTTAAGGCCATCTCCGCGGCGGTGATGGCGATGGCGGCTCCGGCAGCGTTGCGCCCCTGACAGGGACATTCCACCAGCCCGCCGATGGGATCGCACACCAGGCCCAGCATGTTCATGAGGACGGAAGAAGCGGCAGAGAGACACTGCTCAGGATCTCCGCCCATCAGCTCTGTGGCCGCGGAGGCAGCCATGGCGGCCGCCACGCCCACCTCTGCCTGACAGCCGCCTACAGCGCCGGCCACAGTGGCGTTGCGCATGGCCAGGTAGCCGATGGCGCCCGCGTTGAAGAGGGCGTCCATCAGGCGGCTGTCAGAGATGCGGTACTCGTCCCGCAGAGCCAGAATTACTCCCGGCACGATGCCGGAGGAGCCGGCAGTGGGAGCCGCCACGATCAGTCCCATGGAGGTGTTGACCTCTAAAACGGCGCAGGCGTAGGTGATCGCTTTGGAGATCACATTTCCGCAGATGGACTTTCCGGAAGCGCGGTGTTCATTTAACAGGCGCGCTTCCCCGCCGATCAGGCCGCCGATGGATTTTCTGGGGTTTTTGATGGGGGAGGTGGAGGACTCCTGCATGATCTCCAGGATCCGCTCCATTTTCGTCTGCAGCGTGTCCAGACTGGTTTCTCCCAGCTCGCATTCCCTCTGTTTCATGACCTCGGAAATGGAACAGCGGTGTTCTCTGCAGAGCTCCAGAAGCTCTGCTCCACTTTTAAAATCCATGATGTTCCTCCTGAATTACTTATTGCCGGATGCGGCTTTGGCGTTCTGCGCCACGTTTTTCTGACCTTTTCCGGGCTTTAAGGACATTTTGATGATGCCGGTCTTAAACAGGACGTAAGCGCAGATCACGTTCAGGACCATACAGCCGATCACGGCGAAGCCCTCTTTTCCCGTAAGAGGATAGAACATGTTGACGATCAGCACCGCTACTATGGGGACGATCAGGGTCAGAGATTTATTCTTTGCCACGTATTCTCCGCAGTCGTCATTGACATAGCTTAAGAAAAGACCGCCGAACAGTGCGGGCAGCATGTAAGTGGTAGCTGTCTGCACAGCGGGAGTGGTGAGGATGGGCTGCAGGGGAACTAACAGGATCACTCCCACGATGATGATCAGGGTGGTGACGAAGGAGGATACGGCCACGCCGATGGTGGCTACAGTATCGCCCTCGTCCGTGCCCTGGGCTGTCTCCGTCAGAGTCTGAGCGTTTACCACTACAGGGATCTTTAAGTTCGTCACGTTTCCGGTGAGGAAGGTGATGTAGGCAGAAGAGCCCAGCATGGGGGTGTAGCCGAATACCTCCGCCACGTTGGTGGGGATAAATACGGCTAAAAGTCCGGCTGCCACCGCGAATACATGGCCGACGCTCTCCGGGGCCACATCGAAAGCCACGCTGATGACAGCGGGGATTCCCAGCATGAATGCCAGTCCAATCAGAATACCGATCCGTCCGATCCGGTGTATGCTTTTCTCATATCTTTCATCCATTTTTTTGATCTCCTTTCCGTTTTATCCCAGTACCTGCACCCAGATCAGGGAGGAGGCCATACCGACGATCAGGGTGACGGCCATGATAAAGTTCCGGTACCAGTTTATCTTCAGCTTTTTGACCAGTATCATCTGGAGCACGGTCGCCACACAGGAGGTGATGGCCACAGCGCAGTACACAGGTCCTTTGATCAGCTGCAGAGGAAGGAAAGCCTCGATGATAGCCAGAGAGAGCACGCCGGTGAGCAGGGCGCCGACCATGCCGTTTTTGCTTCTCGCTTTCAGAACGCCCATCTGAATCCGCTTGCCGAATATCAGAACGCCCAGCATGCCGCCCAGGATGCCGATACTCATAACGAACATCAGCGTTCCGGCCACAGAGGGGTCTCCGATGGCATTTAAGGCGGCTACGGATTCGTAGCCGGCTCCGGTGGCGGCCATGTCGGCAGCCATCAGCTCATAGGTCACGGCGCCTACCACCGAGAGGCGGAACCAGGACCACGGCACGCCGATGACCATGGAAAGGCTGAACAGGCCGATGACGATGGAGATGGAAGGCACGATGGTGTAAATGGCCGAGGAGACGATGACAGTCCGCAGTTTTTCCTTGGACATGCCGATATCCAGGCCGTGGCGGTAAGCCTTGCGGAAGGTGACCGCGCAGAAAATCAAAATGTAGAGAATACCCGCACTTACCAGGATATACAGCAGCGGGCTGTTCATGACGTCCATAAAACTCATAATTTTAATCCCCCTTATTTCTTAATATATTCTGTTACATTCCCTCACCGGGTTTTACCCCATCCGGGATCGGAGAAACGTATTTGCCGTGAGTCTCGTCCAGCAGCTCTTTTTTTGCCTGCTCGGTGAGAGACGGATTCTCGTATACCATGGCGCTTGCGTAGGCGATGGCTCTGGCGATGGCGGTGCTGGCCTTGTCGCCGATGGAGGTGCCTACCTGGGCGGCAAACTGCCAGGTGTGGGCGCCGGTGCCGGGAACTCCTACAGCGGCTGTAAACTGAGCGGTGGGAACCAGGTAGCTGACATCGCCCACGTCGGTGGAGCCGGTGGAGAGCATCTCGCGGAATTTCTCACTGTAGGGGATCACTGTCGTATTTAACGGGCGTTTTGCAAATTCTTCCTCGGAGATGCCGTTGATCTTGGCGCCGGCAGCCAGGGCTTTGGCCTGGTCCTCCTCGGACATGGCGGCCAGGAACTTTCTGGCGATGGCGAATTCTTCCTCGCCGAAGTCCGGTCCGCCCTCAGCGATAAAGGCGTCGGAGAGCAGTGTGGACGCGGTGGGGTTGGGGATGTTGTCGCTTAAGCCGCCCAGCACAGTGATCTTTACGTCCGTCTCCGTCATCAGAGCTGCGCCCTGGGCGATCTTCTTGATTCTGGTCAGGATCTCATCGCAGAGAGCAAGTCTGGGTGCTCTTACGAAATAGAGCAGGGAGGCGTGGCCCTGTACAATGTTGGGAGCGTCGCCGCCGCAGTCCAGATATGCGTAGTGCACTCTGGCGGTGGAGATGATGTGCTCGCGCAGGTAGTTGACGCCCACGTTCATCAGCTCGCAGGCATCCAGGGCGCTGCGGCCCAGCTCAGGTGCGCCGCCGGCGTGGGAGGTGCGCCCGGTAAAGTCAAAGCGTACTTTATAATAAGCCACGCTTCTGGGGAAGCACATGTTGCCGTCCATGGGGTGCCAGGAGAAGCACATATCTAGTCCGTCGAAGCAGTGTTCTTTTACCATGAAGCATTTGCCGAAGCCGGTTTCCTCAGCCGGGCAGCCGAAGACTTTTACGGTTCCGGGCAGGCCGCTCTCCTTGAGGAATTCTTTTACGATCAGAGCTGCGCCCACAGCACCGGCGCCCAGGGCGCTGTGCCCGCAGCCATGGCCGTAATGCTGGCCCTCAATGGGGCAGCGCTCCGCCACGCCTGCCTTCTGGCTCAGGTTGGGAAGGGCGTCATATTCGCCGAGGATGCCGATGACCGGCTTTCCGCTTCCATATGTACCTACAAATGCCGTCTCAATGCCGGTGATGCCGCGTTCTACGGTAAATCCCTCATCCTCCAGAACCTGGGTGAGCTTCGCGGCGCTCTTGAATTCCTTGTAGCCGTACTCCGCATAGTTCCACACCGAATGGTTCATGTCGGCGATGATTCCCGCCTTTTCCTCCGCAATCTCATGAATTCTAGTCTTGCTGTCCATAAATACCCTCCTTAAATATATAATTGTAATTATTTTTTGCAGGATTATCTGTATATTATCACACAAAAATAAAAAATACTACTCTTTTGCAGCTTTTTACAGCTGAACCAGCATCACATCCCGAACATAGGGATTTTCCCGGATGTGGTCCGGAACGTCCTCCGGCAGCTGGCCGTCGGATTCCACGATGCTGTAGGCTGTCTGGCCCTTCGCCTCCCGAAACAGCTTCATGAAGGCGATGTTGACATTTTTATCGCTGAGGCACTTTGTGATGTGGGCCACCACTCCCGGTTTGTCATAGTGGATCACAATGAGCGTGCTGTACTCGCCGGAGAAATCCACATCCACCTGGTTGATGCGGGTGATCCGCACCTTGCCCCCGCCTAAGGATTCTCCGCGGACGGTGAGGACCTGGCCGTCTTTTCCGGTCATGCGGATGTCCACGGTATTGGGGTGAACGTCCGTCTCACTTTCATTGGTGGTGAAGCTGTAGGTGAGGCCGCGGCTCTCGGCGATGGCAAAGGAGTCGGGAATCCTCTTGTCATCGGTGGAAAAGCCCATGATGCCGCCGAGAAGAGCCCGGTCCGTGCCGTGACCCCGGTAGGTTCGGGCAAAGGATCCGTACAGGGTGAACGAGACATCGGTGATGGGACCGGGGATCATTTTCTGAGCCAGCAGGGCGATGGAGCATGCCCCGGCGGTATGGGAGCTGGACGGGCCGATCATGTTGGGCCCAAGCACATCAAATACACTGATAAATGCCATAATAAAATCCCTTCCTGTGTTGTATTTCGGCAGCGGAAAATATCAGCTGCCGGTTGACGTCATTTATGGTTGTAGTATATCATAAACATATACATGAATCAAATTCATGAAATCTATAAGTATATTGAAAATAATTAATAATTTAAAAGGAACTGTATAGAGATGGAAGTGCGGCAGCTGAAAACATTTGTAATAATTGCACAGGAAGAGAGCTTCTCCAGGGCGGCGGAGCTTCTGGGCTATTCCCAGTCGGCGGTGACGGTGCAGATCCGCCTGCTGGAGGAGGAGCTGCAGGTGCGCCTGTTTGACCGGATGGGGAAGAAAACGGCCCTGACCGGACAGGGAAGACAGTTTCTGGAGTATGCCAACCGCATTATCCAGGAGGTGAACCGGGCGAAGGAGGCGGTTGTCAGGGAATCGGAACTTCTGGAACCTCTCCACGTGGGAACGCTGGAATCTCTGTGCTTTTCCAAACTGCCGCCGGTGCTGGGGTATTTCCGGAGAAATTATCCCAAGGTAGCCATAAAGATCACCACCGCTTCCCCTAAAGAGCTGATCGCCATGATGGAGAAAAACCAGCTGGACCTGATCTACTTTCTGGACCGGCCCCGCTACAGCAATAACTGGAACAAGGAGCTGGAGGTGAGAGAACCTATTGTATTTGTGGCCTCCTCCGACTCGCCCTTTGCCGGAAAGCGGGGGCTTAAGCTGGAGGAGATTCTGGAAGAGCCGTTTTTCCTCACGGAGAAAAATGAAAATTACCGGCGGGAGCTGGACCAGTACCTGGAGTCGAGGAACCGGGAGCTGGTGCCTTTTCTGGAGATCACCAACACGGAGTTTATCATCCAGATGATCCGGAAAAACAGGGGGATTTCCTATCTGCCCTATTTTGCGGTCCACGAGAGCTTGAAGAGGGGAGAGCTGGCAGTTCTGGACGTTGCAGATTTTCGTATTGCAATGTACCGGCAGATCTTTTATCATAAGAATAAGTGGAGAACGCGGGAGATGGAGGAGTTTATCCGTCTGGCGAAGCTGGATCTGTCGTAGAGCTGCGGGAGATCCGGCGGCTGCGGCTGCCGGGCGGACATAAAAGCGCGTCTGCCCGCCCTGCCGCCCGCGGGAATAAAGCGGCCGGGCCGGGACACACTGTAATTATCCATTGAAAAAGGAGGCAAAAGATTCATGAGCGCACTGAAACTGAGAGAGGGATTTTACTGGACTGGAATTATCGACGACAAGCTGCGGGTATTTGACATCATCATGTACACCGAATTTGGAACCACCTACAACTCTTACGTGATGAAGGCGGAGGACAAGGTGATCCTGTTTGAGACGGCAAAGGCAAAGTTCTGGGACGAGTATCTGGAAAATCTGAAGGAAGTCATCGACGTGACAAAGATCGACTACCTGGTGGTGAGCCACACGGAGCCGGACCATGCGGGAAGTGTGGAGCGGCTTCTGGATCTGAGCCCTCAGATGAAGATTCTGGCCACCGGCTGTGCCATCGGCTTTTTAAAGGAGATCGTCAACCGTGATTTCACCGCCATCGCCGTGAAGGACGGACAGACCATGGAGATCGGCGGAAAGACTCTGCGGTTTATGGTGGTTCCCAACCTGCACTGGCCGGATACCATGTACACCTTTATTGAGGAGGAGCAGATCCTTGTGACCTGCGATTCCTTCGGCGCCCACTACTGTCTGCCGGAGGTGGTTTCCGGAAAGATCACGGCGGAGGACGATTACAAAAAGGCGCTGAAATATTATTATGACTGCATCATCGGGCCGTTCAAGCCGTTTATGCTGAAGGCTCTGGACCGGGTGGAGCCCATGGACATCACCATGATCTGCACGGGACACGGGCCGGTGCTGGAGGGCAAGAGGATCCGGGAGGTGATGAAGCTCTACAGAGAGTGGTCCACGGTGGTAAATCCCAACCCCAGGAAGACGGTGATCATCCCCTACGTGAGCGCCTACGGCTACACGAAGGAGCTGGCGGAGCAGATCGCGAGGGGAATCGCGGACAGCGGGGATGTGGATGTGAGGAGCTACGACCTGGTGGAGGCAGACCGGGCGAAGGTGGCGGAAGAGCTTTTATTTGCCGACGGCATCCTGCTTGGAACGCCAACCATCGTGGGGGAGGCTCTGCGCCCAATCTGGGAGCTGACCCTGGATATGTTTGCGGGAACCCACGGCGGAAAGTACGCCGGAGCTTTCGGCAGCTACGGCTGGAGCGGAGAGGGCGTTCCCCATATTATGGAAAGACTGAAACAGCTGCGCATGAAGGTGACGGACAGCTACCGGGTGCGGTTTAAGCCCAGCGAGGCAGATCTGGTGGGCGCCTATGAGTACGGATACCGTTTTGGCTGCCTGGTGCAGGACAAGGCTCCGGAGCTGCCGGCAAAGAAGGGCGGCCGGAAACTGGTGAAATGTCTGGTCTGCGGAGAGATCTTCGACGCGTCCTTAGAGATCTGCCCGGTGTGCGGAGTTGGAAAAGAGAATTTTGTGCCGGTGGAGGACGAGGATACCGGTTTTGTGAACAATACGGAAGAGTTTTACCTGATCCTGGGCAACGGAGCCGCCGGCTTCAACGCGGCGAAGGCCATCCGGGAGAGAGACAAGACCGGCAGCATCGTGATGGTGTCAAACGAGCCGTATCCTTCCTACAACCGTCCCATGCTCACTAAATCCATCGTGGCGGGGCTGGAGCCGGATCAGATCGCCATGGCGGACGCCGGCTGGTACGAGGAGAACCGTGTTTACCAGATGCTGGGAAAGACGGTGACAGGCGTGGATCTGGAGGCAAAAGAAGCTGTTCTCTCTGACGGGACGAAGCTGCATTTCACCAGGCTGATCTACGCGCTGGGCAGCGAGTGCTTTATCCCGCCGATCGAGGGCAGCAGCCTGCCCCAGGTGGTGGCGATCCGCCGTCTGGACGATACCAGAAAGTTGCAGGAGCTGATGAAGACGGCAAAGAACGCTGTGGTCATCGGCGGCGGCGTGCTCGGCCTGGAAGCGGCCTGGGAGTTGAAGAAAGGCGGATTGTCCGTGACGGTGCTGGAGGCGGCTCCCATGCTCATGGGGCGGCAGCTGGACGCTGATTTCGGAGAGCTGCTGAAGGAAATCTCCGCAGCCAGCGGAGTGACGATCCATACGGGAGTGACGGTGGCGGCGATCCGCGGCGAGGACCATGTGACGGCTGTGGAGCTGGCGGACGGCACAGAGTTCCCGGCAGATCTGGTGATCATTTCCGCAGGTGTCCGGGCCAACACGGCTCTGGCTCAGGAGATGGGACTGACCGTGGCCAGAGGAATTGTGGTAAATGAGAAGATGGAGACGGGCGTGCCCGGCGTTTACGCCTGCGGCGACTGCGCGGAGTATAAGGGCGTAAATTACGCGATCTGGCCGGAGGCGGCAGAACAGGGCAAGGTAGCGGGAGCCAACGCGGCCGGTGAGGCTCTGGAGTATACCTCCGTGCCGGCGGCTCTCACCTTCCACGGCATGAATACAGAGCTTTTCGCGGCGGGAGACTGCGGAAAGAATCCCAACCTGCTCTACAAGACGGCAGAATTCAGGGATATGGGAAGAAAGCAGTACCGCAAATATTATTTCCTCAACGACCGGCTCTGCGGCGTGATCCTCCTGGGAGACACTTCTCTTCTGGGAAAAATGACGGCAGCGCTGGAGAAGCACGCGTCTTATAAAGAGGTAATGGAAGCATAATCTGCAGAAGAAGAGCGAAAAGGCATGGCCGGGGACGGCCGTGCCTTTTCGCGTATGACGGGGAGGCGGCTGCGTTCGGGCGGGTTCAGTTTGGCTGGGCAAACTAGGCGCAGGTGGAATCAGCCGAAGCTCGGCGGGACCAGCGGGGCGGCTGCGCTGGGGCGGGGTCCTGCGGGCGGCTGCCGGGGGAAGATTCCCTGGTTCGCTTCACAGAAAGGGGAGAAGGATATGAAAAAAGGAAGGAAGATAGGGATTCTGGCCGCGGCGGCGGCCTGTCTTCTGATCTCCTGCGGGACAGGGAGAGAGACGGCGGATGAGGGGGCAGAGAGGAGCGCCTCCGTTTTCGTCGAAGGGTACGGTCTTGTAAATGGGAGCAAAGCTCCGGTTCTGGTGCCTGAGAAGACGCCGGAGCCGCTGGAGACGGACGGGGCCAAGGCGTGGCTGTGCGGAGCTTTTTACCAGGATGGACAGCTGGGAGTGCGGGTGTTTATCTCCGCAGACAGGGAGCCGGAGGAAGACGCGGCGGCGGTTTTAGCGGATGCAGAAGCGGAATGCCTGGGGACGGCAGCGGTCCAGGCAGGCACGGAGACAGGACATCTGGATGAGGCCGCAGAGCAGCCGGAGACGAGAACCGGGGGCGGGGGTCCGTTCCAGCGCCGGCGGGAAAACTGGAAAAAAGAACATCCAGTCTGGGAAGGATTTTACTGGGGGGAAGAGGACAGGACGTTTTCCTTTCACTCGGCGGCAGTGGGACAGTTTGAGATCGGGGAAAAGACGGATGGACGGAACGCAGTGACCGTGGAGGGACTCTGTGAGACGGGAAGCAGCCTTCCGGGGGACGGATTTTCCGGAGAGATACGGCTGGACGGCTTCGAGACCGGTTTTCCGGTCACATTTGTTCCCGCGCAGGAGGCGGAAGAGTTGGTGGAGGGAGAATGGGCCTGTTTTGCGGCGGACGGAAAAGAGGAGAATGGGCGGCTTTCCGCTGCGGTTTACACTATTCCCAGAGAAGGAGAGGCTGTGCTGGAGAAGCTGACGGCGGTAAACGGCGGCGGGCAGGAAACGGAGCTGACGAAGCTGTGGGGGCCGTCAAATGACGGGCGGTGTCCGGAAAGGCTTGAGGGCAGCTTTTCTGTCTGGAGCGGGAAAATACCAGGTAACGAAGAGAAGGCTCAGGAAAAGGGAGACGAGGTGGTTCTCAGGGCTGAAGAGACGTGGGTGTATCTGGATGAGGAGCCGGAAACGGTGAAGATCCCGGTGCCGGAGACGTCGGGAGAAACGGCGGATATGGACCAGACAGTGCAGCTGGAGAACGGAGAGATTCATTTTGGCAGGGTGGAAAGAATGGGAGAGCTGGAGCCCGGTGAGGACGGTGAAGAGCCGGAAATCTCTCTTTCGGCGGAGATAAATGTGACGCCGAAAGACGACAAGTTCCGCCTGGTCAGTTTCTATGGAATAAGGCCGGGAACGGTCCGGGAGGAAGAGGAGAACTACACCTGGGAGGGATTGTGCCTGGCGCCGGATCAGGACGGCGGATATGAGGAGCCGCTGAAGCGTGTGAGAGTCATATGCGAAGAAGGAGAAAGGGAAGTGGAGGCAGAGCTGACCGGCTTTACCTATCTTTGGACCAGCTGTGTGGAGATGCCGCTGAAAGAATGAGAAGGAGCCGGGGGCGTTTTTCTGCCTGAGCTGGAGAAGAGCGCCGGCAGAGGAGACAGTGCCTGGAGAAGTCTGTGATCAGAGGAGACAGTGCCTGGAGAAAGCCGCAGCTGGAGAAGTCCGCACAAGCCCGGGAAGGAAAAAGCCGCGCCCGGTGCGGGCGCGGCCAGAAATGGTTATGTTCAGCGGCGGAGCTGGAGTTTTTCCTGCTCGATGACCGGAAGAGAACTTTTAAGGTCAGCTCCCAGTATTCTGGTCATGGCAGTCTCGCCCACTGCGGGGGAGTAGTAAAATCCCTGCTGGAAGGTACAGCCGGCTGCGTTCAGGATCGCCAGCTGCTGTTCTGTCTCCACGCCCTCAGCGATGATATTTAAGCCCAGATCATGGACGATCTGCACCAGGCCCCGGATGACGGCAGCCGCCTTCGGGTTGGTTTCCAGCTGCCAGAGAAGCATCCGGTCCAGCTTCAGGGTGTTGACGGACAGGTCCAGAAGTCCGGTAATGCTGGAAAGCCCGGAGCCGAAGTTGTCTAAAATCAGTTCGGCGCCCATGGCGGAAAGCTTCTGCAGCGTGGTGTTGACGGCAAGATTTCCCATGGTGAACACGTCTTCCGGAAGTTCCAGAGCCAGCTTGCCCGCTGGGATCTGGAAGGTTTCGATCAGGGCGGCCGCCTGCTCGGTGAAATCTTCCTGAAGGAAAAGAATGGAGGACACCGGCAGAGCGATGGAGTCAAATTCCCGTCCGGCGTCCAGAAGACGGCGGATGTAGGTGCCCACCTGATGGAGAGCGTAGTATTCCACAGCCCGCACCTGGCCGGAATCCTCGGCGATCGGGAGGTATTCCGGAGCGCTCACCATGCCGATTCCTGGGATAAAAATGCGCATGTCAAATTCTCCGCGGGCAAACCGCCGCGTCTCAATATTATAGACCGGGCGGTAGCGGATCTCCACTTCCTGCTTTTCAATGGCGCTCTGCAGGTGCTGGGCGATGGCCTGCCGGCGGACGAAGTCTGCCTGCATCTGGCTGTCATAGACGGCATACTGATTCGGCCCCATGGCGGAAGCGCGGTTCAGAGCCATGTCCAGCAGCTTCATCATATCGTCTGCGCTGTCCGCATACCCCGGATAGGGACAGAGCCCGATCTGGACGGTGCAGAGGCAGTCCGTGCCGTTTACCTTCCACACCCGGTCAAACTGAGCCAGGATATCCTCGGCCAGCTGAGATGCCTGGCCCACAGAATGATGGCGGAGAAAAATGAGAAATTCCACGCCGATGTAGCGGTATACTGTGCTGCCGGAGGCATTTTCCAGGAAAGAGATGATCTGGGCAAGGAGGTTCTGGCAGTAATCGTAGCCCAGGATCTCATTTAACTGTTTGAAGTTCTCCAGGTGCAGCTTCAGAATCACTCCCCTGGAAGTGCCGCCGGCAGAGTGGAGAAGAGAGTTCAGCCGGCGGCGGCACAGATCGCCGCCGTCCCCGGAGGCCAGAATTTCATTTGCGGCCGCAGCCGCTCCTGTTTCTGTCTCCTGCGCGCGGGACATTTTCTCCTGGTCTGCCGCCCGGCGGCGGTGTTCTCCCGAAGGAGCCGTCCGCTCCCTGTGTGACTGTTTTTTGTCTTTCTGCAGCCATCCCATCATGATCAGATTCCTCCCTGTGTATATTTGATTCCGCCTGAAGGCGAAAGTGTGCAGTCCTGCACACCTTATTATAGGATTTTCTTTTATTCTAGTAAAAAAGGGAAAGGAATGCAAATGGTTCCTGCCGGGAATCGCTGGAAAGTTACTGTCAAGTAATCGTTGGCAGCTTTCTTTCTGATTTATCTTTTTGTTCAAACAGTCCTTTTTCTGGTTTCTAATATCCGGCCATGTACAGCAGGCGTTTTCTTTCTCCTTGTATCTTTCCATCCAG
>DWWL01000024.1 GCA_019119775.1 Candidatus Lachnoclostridium pullistercoris
TGAATCTGCGTAAGGCGCTGTCCAGAGTCTCGTTCTCTTTAACGATCACATTTGACATATTCTCACACCTAACCTCCCTCCAGTTGTAGATTGTGCTTAAATACAACTGTACGGGTATTTTTTTGCACTGCTATTATTATAGCAGATTTTCACTGTTCGTCAACCAATTTTTTACAATTTCTGAAAGATTTACAGCTGTTCTGCCAGAATTTCCGGGATCCTGGCAACCGCCTCCGGAATCTTGTCCGGATTTTTGCCGCCGGCCTGGGCCATGTTGGGCCGGCCGCCGCCGCCGCCGCCCACAATGGCTGCCGCCGCTTTGATCAGATTGCCGGCATGGGCGCCTTTCTTCTGAGCCCCCTCGGTAACCATGGCGATCAGATTAACCTTTCCTCCCTTGTCCGAGGCCAGAACAATCACACCGTCACCCAGCTTTTCCTTCAGGCTGTCGCCCAGCTCCCGCAGGCCGTTCATATCCACATCGGGGACTGCCGCTGCCAGAAGCTTGACGCCCTTCACCTCCGTGACCTGGTTCATAACGTCTCCCAGAGATTCCTGTGCCATTTTGCTCTTCAGAGACTCATTCTCACTGTGGAGCGCCTTCACCTCCGCCTGCAGATGACTGATCTTCTCCAGAATTCCCGCCGCGTTCGTCTTCAGAACGCCCGCGATCTTCTGCAGCTCTTCCTCTTCTTTCTTATAATAGTCGATGACGGCCTGGCCGGTCAGGGCCTCCATGCGGCGCACGCCCGCGGCAACGCCCGCCTCTGAGAGGATCTTAAAGAGTGTGATCTCCGCTGTATTCTGTACGTGGGTGCCGCCGCAGAGCTCCCGGGAAAAATCCCCCATGGAAACCACCCGCACTTCTTCCCCGTACTTCTCTCCGAACAGGGCCATGGCGCCGGTTTTCTTGGCGTCCTCCAGGCTCATGACATCTGTCCGCACCGGCAGATTTTCCCGGATCTTCTGGTTCACCAGCGCTTCCACCTTCTGGATCTCCTCCGGGGTCATGGCCTGGAAATGGGCGAAGTCAAAACGCAGTCTTCCCGGCGTCACGAGAGAGCCCTTCTGCTCCACATGGGTGCCCAGCACCGTCTTCAGGGCTTTCTGCAGCAGGTGGGTGGCGCTGTGGTTCTTTTCCGTATCCAGACGCGCCTGTTCATTCACCTGCAGCGTCACCTTTTCGCCCATGGAGAGCATGCCGGACTTCATAATACCCACGTGGCCGTACCGACCGCCCCGCAGATGAACGGTGTCCTGCACCTCAAAGACCCCGTTGGCGCCCCGGATCACTCCCGTGTCGCCCTCCTGGCCGCCCATGGTGGCGTAGAAGGGGGTTTCCTCCACCAGGATGGTGCCCTTTTCTCCCTCCATCAGAGAATCCCGGATCTCCGTCTCGCTGGTGAGCACGGTGATTCCTGACTCCCAGGAAAGATGATCGTATCCCACAAAGGCAGTGGTGATGGACGGATCGATCTCATCGTAGACCGTTGCGTCGGCGCCCATGTAGTTGGTAGTTTCCCTGGCCTTTCTGGCCCGCTCCTGCTGCTCCTTCATGCAGGAGGCAAAGCCCTCCTCATCAATGGAATAGCCCTTCTCCTCCAGGATTTCCCTGGTCAGATCCATGGGAAAGCCGTAGGTATCGTACAGACGGAAGGCGTCCTCCCCGGAGAGAGTCTTTTCTCCGGAAGCCGCCATCTTCTCCTCCAGATCGGACAGAATCTTCAGCCCCTGGTCGATGGTCTTGTTGAACTGCTTCTCCTCGTTATCCAGGACATTGAAGATAAATTCCTTCTTCTCCTCCAGCTCCGGGTAGCCGTCCCGGCTTCCTTCGATGACAGCCGCGGAAAGTTCGGACAGGAAAGGCCGGTCAATGCCCAGCAGACGGCCGTGGCGGGCAGCCCGGCGGATCAGGCGGCGCAGCACGTAGCCCCGTCCCTCATTGGTGGGCATGATGCCGTCGGAGATCATAAAGGTCGCGGAGCGGATGTGATCCGTAATCAGACGGATGGACACATCGTCCTCGTGATTCTTGTGGTACTCTTTTCCGGCAATCTCGCAGACCTTATTCCGCAGGGCCTGAATGGTGTCCACATCGAAAATGGAATCCACATCCTGCACCACCACGGCCAGACGCTCCAGGCCCATGCCGGTATCGATATTCTTCTGATCCAGCTCGGTGTAGTGGCCCTCGCCGTCGTTGTCGAACTGGGTAAATACGTTGTTCCATACCTCCATATAGCGGTCGCAGTCACAGCCCACGGTACAGCCGGGCTTTCCGCAGCCGTACTTTTCTCCCCGGTCGTAATAGATCTCGGAGCAGGGGCCGCAGGGACCGCTGCCATGCTCCCAGAAATTGTCTTCTTTTCCAAATTTGAAGATGCGCTCCGGGGCAATGCCGATCTCCTCGTTCCAGATCTTATAGGCTTCATCATCATCCAGATATACGGAAGGATACAGGCGGTCCGCCGGAAGACCCACCACCTCCGTCAGGAATTCCCAGGACCAGTGGATGGCTTCCCGCTTAAAATAATCTCCGAAGGAGAAGTTGCCCAGCATTTCAAAGAAGGTGCCGTGGCGGGCGGTCTTGCCCACGTTCTCAATATCGCCGGTGCGGATGCACTTCTGGCAGGTGGTCACTCTCCTCCTGGGGGGAATTTCCGCGCCGGTAAAATAGGGCTTTAAGGGAGCCATACCGGAATTGATCAGCAGAAGACTTTTATCATTCTGCGGCACCAGAGAAAAGCTCTTCATGGCCAGATGTCCCTTGCTCTCAAAAAACTCCAGGAACATCCGCCGCAGTTCGTTTACGCCATATTTTTTCATGACAGTTCCTCCTAAGACTCATTGCCGCCTCTGTATGCGGCCATACGCTTTATCATAGCACAAAATCTTTATTTCAGGCAAATCTTTTTAAAATTCTTCTTGCCCCTCTTCAGGACCAGGCCCGTCTCCCCGATGTCTTCCTTCTTCACCAGATATTTGAAGTCTGTGATCTTCTCTCCGTCCAGAGAGACTCCTCCCTGCTGGATGGCTCTTCTGGCCTCGGAGCGGGTGCCGGAAAGCTCCGCCTTTACAAGAAGGGAGATGAGATCAATGGCGCCGTCCTGGAAGTCCTCCTCTCCCAGCTCTGCGGAGGGCATATTGTCAGAATCTCCGCCGCCGGCGAAGAAAGCCTTCGCTCCCGCCTCCGCTTTTTTCGCCTCGTCCTCTCCGTGTACCAGGCCGGTGAGCTCATAAGCCAGAATCTCTTTGGCCTGATTCAGCTGGCTTCCCTCCCATCTGTCCATCTCATCGATCTGCTCCAGGGGCAGGAAGGTCAGAAGCCGCAGGCACTTCAGCACGTCGGCGTCCGCCACATTCCTCCAGTACTGGTAGAACTCATAGGGCGTGGTCTTGTCCGGATCCAGCCACACGGCGCCGGACTGGGTCTTGCCCATCTTCTTGCCCTCGGAATTTAAGAGCAGGGTGATGGTCATGGCGTAGGCGTCCTTGTTCAGCTTCCGCCGGATCAGGTCCGTGCCGCCCAGCATGTTGCTCCACTGGTCATTGCCGCCGAACTGCATGTTGCAGCCGTATCTCCGGTACAGCTCGTAGAAATCGTAGCTCTGCATCAGCATGTAGTTAAACTCCAGAAAGCTTAAGCCCTTCTCCATGCGCTGCTTGTAGCACTCGGCCCGCAGCATCTGGTTGACGGAGAAGTAGGGCCCGATCTCCCGGATAAACTCAATATAGTTCAGATCCCGCAGCCAGTCCGCGTTGTTGACCATCATGGCCTTTCCCTCGCCGAACTCGATGAAGCGGCTCATCTGCTTCTTAAAGCAGTCACAGTTGTGCTGGATCGTCTCCTCGGTCATCATCTGGCGCATGTCCGTGCGGCCGGAGGGGTCGCCGATCATGCCCGTACCGCCGCCCAGCAGGGCGATGGGCCGGTTGCCGGCCATCTGCAGCCGCTTCATCAGGCAGAGCGCCATAAAATGTCCCACGTGCAGGCTGTCCGCCGTGGGATCAAAGCCGATGTAAAAGGTCGCCTTTCCCTCGTTGACCAGCTCCCGGATCTCCTGCTCGTCCGTCACCTGGGCGATCAGGCCCCGCGCGTTCAGTTCCTCGTAAATCTTCATTTTCTCAACCTCCAGATTCTTTCTTGGTATTCTTCGGCGGGGTTTCCCTGCTGTTTACAGACATGAAAAAAGCTCCCGCCCTGTTCTAGGACGAAAGCTTGTCTTCTTCCGTGTTACCACCTAAATTCACGGACGCCTCGCGGTCATCCGCCTCATGGAGTACCGTCATACTCCGACAGTGTAACGTCTGTCACCACGCCTGGGCCTACTGCTCTGGTTCAGCCTGGAGCTCGGGGACGTATTCGCAGAAGTTCCGCAGCCGCCTCGCACCGCCCGGCAGCTCTCTGGACGCTTTCCTACCGCTACTCTTTCCCGTCTTCGCCTTTCTCTAGGAAGCAGTATATCTGCCCGGGACGGGATTGTCAAGAGATTACGGCCTCCCTCCGCAAATTTTCTTTTATTTCCTCCAGCTCCTCGGAGGTGAGGCCGCAGAGCTTCCGGATCTGGGCGTCCGTAAAAGCTTCTGCCAGCATGTTCTGAACAATTTTCTGCCGGGTTCGCAGCTCTCCCTGCCGCTCGCCGATCTGCTGTCCTCTTTTTTTGCCTTTCTCTTCTCCCTGCCGCACCAGTTCCTGAATGGCTGTACACATATCCACACGCTCCTTTCTTTTCTCTGCTGCGTCCGCCTGCCGTCTTAAGGCCGGCACATCCAGAAATATTCCGATCAGATCCGCCCTGGATGGTTCCAGACGGCTGTAATGTTCCTTTTCTTTTTCCATCAGTTCAGACAAGGCTCCTGCATCCCTCATGACGCCCAGCAGCTGAAAAACCTCCCGCAGGCCTGTGCGGAACTTATCTTTATCCACACTTTTGCTGCTGACCAGATGAATCCGGTAATCCGGAACCAGCTTCCGCACCCATTCCATGCCCGCCGGAAAATCCAGCATCTCATGAAGACTGCGGGGGCCGTCCCATTCCGGCTCCTCCCCGTAATAGAACACCAGAGTGATTACTGCCGGAAGTTTCTCACCCTTCCGGAGTCCGGATAAAAATTCCGCGGATGCCGCCAGCGGTTCCTTCCGGCTGTGCCTTTTCCGCAAAATCCTCACTTCCCTGTCATACCGCAGCGCGTCATACTTCATGAGCCGTACCGGCATGGCATAATCGGAAAGCCTCTGCCCCTCCACATTCAGCAGCACCCGAAGCCGCGTACTGCCCCAAAGTCCTTCCCTGCTTATGTCCCTGATGCCGTACAGGATCTCTCTGGAATTCTTTCCGGAGGGTCCGTACTCTTCCTCTTCCGCAGGGCGCAATGTCTCCGGAGAGATCACCTGTCTTCCTTCAAAAACAGAGCCGTTAAAAAGATCTGCAAAAATTTCCGGGGCTTTCAGTGCTTCTCTCACCTCCGCATCGTAAGCCCTGAGACGGATTCTTTTCTCTGCCATGTTGTCCTCCTTTCGCGATCCGGACAGATCGGAAGACCCCGGCGAATCCTCTTTCTATATCATAGCAGAATTCTTCCGGCATCACAAGCGCTCTCCCGGTATCAGTCACGGATTTTATAAATGGGAATATTCGGCGAACTGCCGCTGAAATGATAAGGGTATTGTATCATCGAAAGGCTGTGAGTTTCAAGAGATTTTCAAAAAGTGCATCCGCAAAAACCTCTTCCGGCATATTATGAACATTTTCTGTCGGGCCCGTCTCCTTCGAAAAGAAAGAAGATGCCTCTTCGGATTTTTACAGATTTCCGTATTCTGAGACATCTTCCCATCTATTAACCGTTTTCTGTTTTTCTTTTCCTGATAGTCAGAACTGTCAGAAGGCCTCCGGACAAAACCGCTACCAGGATCCAGCGCATGGGCGCCGTTTTATCCCCGGTCTTCGGGTTTT
>DWWL01000025.1 GCA_019119775.1 Candidatus Lachnoclostridium pullistercoris
GCTAAGAGCATGAGGCATTTGAGAGGCAGGATTGCTCAATCAGGCCCCATGGTCAAGCGGTTAAGACATCGCCCTTTCACGGCGGTAACACGAGTTCGAATCTCGTTGGGGTCATTAACCAAAAGCGAATATGGCGACATAGCCAAGCGGTAAGGCGTGGGTCTGCAACACCCTGATCACCGGTTCAAATCCGGTTGTCGCCTCTCAAGGAATCTCAAAAATTTTGAAGAACCAAAGTTTTTGGGATTTTTTTTGCGTAATTTTGATGTTTGCGCTCGTTTGCGTAATATTTCTGTGGGTAAAGTAAGGCCTCTCTGTCTGAAAGATAAAAGACAGAGAGGCTTTGATTATTGCTTAACATTATTCCGAGTAAGCAACCGAATGTATAAGTTCAAAAAATAATTCTTTTTGTTTGGGAGTTAATAATTCCCAGCTGTTTAACAATTCAGATTGTTTGTGATCCAATTCCCGATATGAACCTTCAGAAAAGAATTGAGCCATGGACATGTCAAAAGCGGTACATATTTTTTCTAAAGAAGAAAGAGATGGAAGCATATTTTTCCGGTACCAGGAAGAGATCGTAGATTGGGGCAGGCCAGACCGTACCGCAAGCTGATATTCGGTCCAGTTTCGAGCAGTTCTCTGCAAAGTGATTTTCTGAAGAACATCAATCATTTAGTACCCCCTACCTAAATAATATCGTTATTATAATACGATATTATGTTGTAAAATAGTTATGATTATCGTATAATTAATACGATAATAGTTATTAAAATTGAATGAATCAAGAAGACGAAACGTGAACCGCAGCTTATGCAGAAAAGGTACTGATGGAAAGGAATAGAAAAATGGAAAAAATAAGATTTGAAAATGAACAGATTGAGAAGATCTTCAATGAGAAAACAGAACGGCTGAAAAAATTGGCAGAAGAGCCGGTATATAATGAAGCATATTTGTGGGATCAGACGGTGAATCGATATGCGACAACCATGGAGAAAGTGCGGCGCATTCTGCAGTCAGAGGAATTAAAGAATTATATCAGCTCTAAATTGCTGAAAAATATGGATACATTTCTGAAACGGTGCTCAAATGCGGAATTTCATATAGCTCTTGTGGGAGCGATTAAGGCGGGAAAATCTACTCTGATCAATGCTCTGCTGGGGTATGAATATGCTTCGACAAAGGTTACGCCTGAGACGGCAGCACTTACGAAATTCCGGAAAGGAGACCAGAATTATGTAAAAGTTTCTTTTTACTCCGCATATGAATGGGAACGACTTTGGCAGAGCGCCCAAAAAGCGAAAGCCTCTGTTTTTCTGGAGGAATATGAACAGCTCTCAGCAGATAATGAAAAGGATAAATGGGTTGGCCATGAGGAAGAACAGTTTATCTGTGAAACCAGGGATCAGCTGGTGAAGGAAATATCCCGGTGGACTTCGTCAAAATCTGCCGGCCATTATTTTGTGAAAGAGGTGGAAGTAGGACTTAAGGATTTTGATCTGCCGAAAGGCGTGGTGTTAGTGGATACTCCAGGACTGGACGATGTGGTGCAGTATCGTTCCGATATCACAAGAGACTATATTGACCGGGCCAATGCTGTGCTGGTTTGCGTGAAGTCCGATGCTCTCACTGGGCCGGAGCTGAAGACCATTTACAGTGTATTTGCCAATACGCCCAATAACCGGGAGAAGGTTTATATTATTGCGACGCAGCTGGACACATTAAATGATCCGGTTCAAAACTGGAAAGAACAGCGGAAAGAATGGCTGAAATCGCTGAAAGGTAAGGGGGCATATGAAAGCCTTGAGCTGGCGGAAAAAAATCTGATTGGCGTATCCGCATATCTTTATACACTGCTTCAGAATTATTCGGAGATGCGAGAGGATGATAAGCAGTATTTAAAATTAGAATCTATTTTGCTGAACCTTGGGATTAGGATTTCCAATATTGAGGATCATAGGGAATTTCTGAATAACTTTACATATATTGGGAAGCTGAAAAACAAGATTCAGGACGAGGTAGTTGCCAATTACAAAAAGTATCTGAATGAGGATATTCGGAGTTCCTATATGAACTGCAGGGAAGAGATTCAGGAAACTATGACAAAGCTTCGCGAGTCTCAGGAGGAAATGATCAGAACAAGCCGGGGCGGAATTGAGGAAATTCGGAAGAAACAGCAGGAATATGAGAAGAAATGTAAGGAGGCCGAGGCTGACCAAGAGGCTCTGGAGAGTGTGCTGAAGTTATTTAAAGATACCACCAGAAAGCGTGCCAGCGAATTGGAGAAGGCAATTAAATCGTTGGGAGGGAGATAGATTATGATAGTGCCGATCATTGAAACATTAGGAACTGTGATGGGGACAGCGGGAAAGGCGATTATTCCTGTGGTTTTGGGAGGAATCGGCGGCCTGCCGAAGCTGCTGAAAAAGATTTGGGAAAATCTGACCGAAGAACCGGCGAAAGAGGCTGCTTCGTTAAAGGCGGTGAATGATCAGTCTCCCGTGGCTGATGTGAGCAGAGCAGCCGAAGTGTTTGAAACGTACAAAGATCAGGTGCGGAAAGAAGCGGAGACGATTGAAAATGCGGTAGAAGAAGAGGTGGAGTACTTCCTGAAGGAAATAACCGCAATGCTTCAGGCAAAGGAGGATGTGCTGTCCCGATATCAGATCCGTCTGCCGAGGATTGAGCGGAAAACCCGAAAAATCCTCTCAAAAATAAAAGGACGGATAGATCATGAGATCAGCAGGACGGTATCTTTGGATAATCCGGAGTGCAAGCGGATTCTAGCTATGTCTTCCGGGAGCAGGAAAGAGGAGGAAATGAAGAAATTTTTCCAGAATGCCTTAGAAAGTGCATTGGAAACCGTATGTGATGAAATCAAGGAAATGCTGGAGGAAATCTTTGAGGAACTGGACGAAGAGATTCCTGGAGCAGTGGAGCGCAGCCGGGAGGAAGTAAAATGGTACAGCCGGGAATTAGAGCAGGTTGATTCGGAAAATTATGTAAAAAAAACTGAAAAGATCATGGCGGAGGCAGCCGGTATTGCGGCAGGCTGCGATGTGGTGACGAGATTGATGGAGGGATGATGATGTGGGCTTTTTGGGAAATTTACTGAACGGCATGAAAAAGAAGGTAAGAGAGGTTGGAAGAAGCATCGGAAGAGCAGTTGAAGGATTTGGCGAGATAACGGGAATTGACTTTATTGAAAATGCGGGCCGTTCGATACAGGACTTCTGTGCAGAGAGAATTTCCAAGGAAACATCTTACGACAGCCAGGCAGCAGATCTTTATTCCACCAAACGTCTTACAGAAATCCTGGTGTCTTTTTCAGATGGGTATTAGATTATGCGGAAAAGATCGAAGAAGCGTGTATACAGGAAGTGGAAAACTGTTATGATGATTTTATCCAATTGCTGGAGCAGGCAATGGAAGAAGGAGCAAACAGAGCTGGTTTAAAACGCCTTAAATCGGCAAAAACCAGGATCCGCCGTACGATTAAAGGAAGTGTCCGGACTCCGCTTGCCAGAAGAATGTCTCTGGATGATACGGAATGCCTGCGGATATTGAAAATGGATTCTGGAACGGAAAAAAAGGACGCTATGAAAAAATTTACCCAGAAGGTCATTGATGAAGCACTGAAAAATACGGCAGACCAGGTCAAATTTTCTCTGGAAGAGCAGCTGGAAGATATTGAAGACTATCTTACCGGGATTCAGGAAGAACAGCAGAAAGGTTTAAAGGCATTGAAGGAACAGTATGATGCCATGGTAGCAAAAGGGGATCAAGAGGCAACTGACCGGGAGAAAGAGTGCCTAGAACCGATGATTGTGTTGGAAGAGATCCGGCTGGCAGAGGCACTTTTGCAGGCTTAGTAAAAAGTATCATTGAAGAAGCAATACGGCCGCAGAGAAAAGAGGACCAGAATGAAATCAAGGGGTTTTAAAGCCGCTGTGATTCTGGGAGGGATTGGGCTGGCGGAAACTTTGCTGAAAACGGGAGAAAAAAGCAGTGAACAGATGGAAGACGAAGGATTTTGTAAAACGCCGGGAACTGGCTCGGGTATTCCAGGAAATGAATCAGGAAAGCGACAGGCGACAAGAAGAAATTCTGCAAAAAATTCAGGAAACCAGGCAGGAAGAAAGCGAGCAGATCGAAAAAGTAAGCAGAGACTTGAGAAAACTGATTGAGTATATGCAGCAGTTTAATGAAGAAAAATGGAACCGAATGCAGAAAACGGAAGAGAATAGCCAGGATAAGCTTGAAGATATGGAAAAACTTATCAAAATGCTGCTGCTGAATGAACTTTCTGATGATTTGGAGAAGGGGCTAAAGGAAAGAAATGGAAAAGGATTATGAACTGGTTTTAAAGGCGTTGGGGGAAAATACATCCACAACGAATGAACTATTAAAAATTTTGGATTCAGAACTATCTCTGCCGAACATTCCTACACCTACTTTGGGTGGTGAAGTATTCTGGAATAATATCGCAGAATACGGCGGCTGGAAGCTGCAGCAGAATATGATCACTCATCATGCCAGAATTTTAAACAGCGATAATGTGAGGATTGCATGGGGAACGATCAATGGCATGATAAAAGCCATGGACCGAATGGCTGCCCAGCTACATAAGTATGAGAAGAAGAAAAAGGAAACCTCCGGGGATAGGATTACTTTGATGGAAGAGCTGAAAAAATTAAAAGAACTGCTGGATATAGGAGCAATTACGCAGCGAGAGTATGACGAAAAGAAAAAAAGGATTATGGACCAGCTGTAAGACAGGCGATAACATCTTCTAGGAAGAGGATCTGACTCCGGAATGTGGTTATTTTAAGGATACGCTAAAAGAGATACTGCCTCAGCTGGAGGATTATAAATGTCTGCTGGAATAGAAGTATTATCTGCATCCGGATTTGAAAGAGGTTCCAATGGAAATGAAGGATCTAGCGAAAATTTGGGAGAGAGAGTTTTTCTGTCTGGATGGCTAACAGAAAGGGGCAACATGTTATGGAGCAGAAAGAAATTTATTTAGGAAAACGCCGCTTTATTCAAGAGGGAACGGCAATGGCAGATGAATTCTTTAATCTGGCCAGCAGCGATGAATACGCTGCGAAGCGATTATGTGAAAATCGTTGTTATAATCAAGCGGCTTATTTCTATATTCAGTCTATGGAAAAGTATATTAAGGGATATATTTGTCAAAAGATTAATGTTACAAATGAAACTTATGCCGAAATGTTAAGAGAACTGAAGCATTCTTTGAATGAGACGGTTGATTTGTTGGTCAAGATTATTTCAGGCAATGAGGTGGGATTAAAGCAGCAAGTCGAATATCAGCTTAAAGTAGTCATTTTGCGGAATGTTAATTTTTCTGTGATGCACAATGCGGTTAGGTATCCTTATTATTATGGGAAACGACAGCAATATTCCGTTACGGATATAAGGAGTGAAGACTGTAAAGTTTTAGAAGAAATTTATGCTAGCCTGAAGAACTATTTAAAGCAGCTTTCCCTTAGACTGTAAGTATTCATAACATATATATATTATATCCTTGAACCAATTATAAACATTTCAGAGGAAGCGCCATACGCAAAAGAAGCTCTGGCGCTGCATCATCAGCGGGGACGGAGTGACGTCATATCTGGTTTTTATGAATTCCCATGACGGTACCGGGGCCATTAAGGCCGCCATGACTCTTGTCCGGGCGGCCTGACAGGCAAGCTTGAAATAGGAGTTCTATTATGTTAATATGAGGTTACATAAAATGAACGAAATAAAGGATAGAGAATAAATGAATCGCATGAAGGAGGAGATTACAAAGCAGTTATGACCAGTGAAAATAAGACTTGGAAACAGAATCTGGAAGGGCTGGAACGCTCATGAGAGACAATCGGAATCTCCAATGACTTTCTGTTCGGAAAACTGATGAGGAAACATCCGGGCTTGTGCCAGAAGCTGCTGCAGAGAATCCTGCCGGAACTTGAAATTGACCATATCGAGGTGATGGAAACCCAGAAGAGTATCGATGAAGATATAGACGCACGGAGCGTCCGTCTTGACGCTTATGTAAAAGACGATTCGGAACGAGTCTATTCGATTGAGATGCAAATGACGGACACAAAAGAGCTGCCTAAGAGAAGCAGGTACTATTCAGCGATGATTGACCTGCAGCTACTGGATAAAGGAATGCGATACCGGTACCTGAATGATTCCTATATTATCTTCATCTGCCCCTTTGACTTATATGGAAAGGGAAGGCATATGTATACTTTTGATGGAAGATGCAAAGAGGACCCGGAGCTTACGATTGGAGACGGAGCTACCCGTATTTTTCTGAATACGAAAGGGACTATGGAGGATGTGAGCGCAAGTTTGAGGGCATTCCTGGACTATGTGGACGGAAGGCTGAGCGATGACTCTTTTGTACAGGAACTGGAAGAAGCAGTAGATGAGGCAAAGAAAAATCGAGAATGGAGGCATGAATTTATGACCTTGATGCTAAGGGATCAGGAGAATATTGAGAAGGGAATCGAATTGGGGCGTACAGAAGGTCGCCAGGAGGGAATCCGTCTGATGGTGTCTGCTCTTCGGGACTTTGGAATTCCGAAAGAGGAAATCCGCAAGAAGATACAGGAGAAATACCAGCTTACGGAGCAGGAGCTGGAAGTATATTTAAAATAACAGGTCGAATATCAGAAATGATTGTGATAATATAGAGCGGAAGCACGAAATTGAATAGTGCTTCCGCTATGCTTTTAATTATTTTACCATCTTCCGTTCATGAAGTACTGCTGGCTCCCTGGATACCCGGAATGCTAAGGATTGTTTGCCCTGGCGGGCCACAGTGTGATATAATTATGGCAGTCAAAGAATAGGAGATGCAGCCATGAACACACGGCAGTTAATCACATTTATGCAGGTCGTCGAAAAGGGAAACCTTTCTGAGGCTGCTAAGGCATTGTCCCTTTCTCAGCCGGCTGTAACAGGGATTATCAAGAAATTAGAGTCTGAGTTTGAAGCTGAGCTGTTTATACGCAACGGCAAATCGCTTATCCTAAACAGCCAGGGGCGTCTGCTGTATAAAATGGCCAAAGAGCTGCTGTTTACTGAGGACCTGGCCCAAATAAGCCTGCAAACCAGCGGCAAGATTCGAAAAAATATCTGCATCGCCATGGATGCGTACAGTGATTACTTTTTTACCCTCATCGGTGCCTTTTCCCGGCTACACCCAGACTACTGTTTCATTTTTAAATCCAGGGCCTTTTCCATCGGTGCGGACTATTATTCCTCGGCAGATCTTTTTCTGACCTATGACTATATGATAGGTGGAAGAGAGAAAATTTCTATTGATCTGCAGGATCACCTTTACGCCATTGTGCCGGTAGAGCATCCTTTTGCCTCTCAGAAAAAACTGAGTCTGCCGGATCTGCAGGATCAATTTTTTGTGTTTTTGAGAGGGGCCAGGCAGGGGCAGTACGAACCCTGCTACAGCGAATGCATCGAAGCTGGATTCCTGCCAAAAGTCTCTTTGACTGTAGACATACCGGCGGCAAAGTATTCCACGATAGCGGCTGGCTGCGGAATCGGGCTGGTTTACAATACAAAAATAAAGCTGGCCGAAGCCACTCGCAACTGTATTCTGATCGACTGCGGTGAGGCGGCAGTCAAACAGGCTCTGTGCCTTGTATGGGGAGACAATTTGAGCGAGGATGCGCTCTGCTTTCTGGAATGGCTGAAAGAATACAGACGGGGAAATCCCGGCTGAGAAGGCTTTTGGATACTGCGGCAATGAGGGAGGACATATGAATATAAAAGCACAGGAGTACTTCATTCAATTAGCTAAATATCAAAATTTTTCCAAGGCGGCAAAGGAACTCTATATTTCGCAGACAGCTCTCAGCAAGATAATTGCCGGGCTCGAAAAGGAAGTGGGAGAACAGCTTTTTATCCGCAATAAAAACACTGTTTCTTTAAGCAACGCAGGTCTGGCCTACCTGAATTTTGCCAAAAAGACAGTAGACCTGTACCAGAAATCCAGGAAAGTTGTAAAAGACTCTCTGCTGGAAAAAGGGATTCTGCGCATCGGTCTGACTGCGCTGAACGATACTCTTTTTAACGCTATTGGCATCCTGCACCAGCGCTTTCCCTATGCGCAGATTGAACTGTACAGTGATCAGATTTCCGCTGAGGCATTTTCTTCCTCTCGTCTTGACATGGTTATGCTGCCGGAAGATGAGGCGGGGGATCTGTGCTGCTGCGTAATTGCTGTGCGCAATCAGCTCTATGCCGTCATGAATGTGGAACACCGGCTGGCCAGAAACAAGGTTCTGGATTTTTCCGACTTGGAAAATGAGGATCTGATTTTCTCTATTGAGGAGAACGGCCGGTTGGACACGGCTTATGAATACTGTGTTCATGCCGGCTTTACGCCGAAAGTTTCCTTTTTGTATAACGATTCCAAGTATCAGATGGATCTTATCTTAAATTCTTCCGCAATTGCGATCTCTTTCAATCTGTTTCGGATTTTCCGGGAGTCAATGGACGGTCTTATTTCAATTCCGATCAATATCAGCCGGCCAATTCACGATCGACTGGTATTGGCCTATCATCCGGAAAATAAAAATCCTCTCATTGGCAAGCTGATACATTGCGTCGAATCCGCCCGCATTACCCGACAGAAAGCGCGATATGACACTTTTTTATGAATCATAACGTTTTTTCTCTCGATCTGCTTTTGTTTTCTTCCAGTTTAACTTTTTGTGATATTTCATCAGACTTTTTCATTTCACATCATCCTTTTCTTTGTGTAAAATAATCTTAAACCAATAAAAATCCAGCTTTATTATATGCTTTTCGAATAAAGCAGCCGCGGCATGTAGCTGGGATTTTATGACATTATGCAAAAGAAAAGGAGAGAAAAATGACAACTGATATTGCAATCGTATTGATCGTATTTTTGCTGTTCATTGTCCTGATCCTCACCGGCAGAGCAAAAATACATGTCGCCGCTATGATGATTCCTGTCGCTTTGGAAGTCACTGGCGTACTCGGCTTTAAAGATGCCTGGGGCGGACTGCTCAACAGCTCCGTCATAATGATGGGCTCGATGTTCGTGATCAGCTCAGCCATCAATAAGACCAGTTTGGTCAGCCGTTTGAGCAAAGCTTTAATCAAGCCTGGAAGCTCGGATTTCAAGATCATGCTTGGTCTGTCCGTCCCGGTACTGCTGCTGGGATGTTTCATCAACGCTGCAACTCTGATTCCCATTATGCTTCCGATGATCACTGCCATTTGTGCTGAACAAAGAAGACCGGTCAGCAAGTTTGTTTACCCGGTCTGTGTACTGGCTCAGCTGTGGGCAGGCTTCATCCCGACTGGCGGAAATGCGGGAACCTATCTTGCCAATAATACTATCGTGGAAAATCTCGGCGGTGTAGGCACCTGGGGTTACTTTACGATCATGATTTCCAAGATTCCCGTGATTCTTATCATGGTTCCTCTGATTCTCTGGTATTCGGTAAAGATTGCTCCCGATAACGGAGACATCCCCAGTCTTGAGGACAGTACAAAAGCTGCCGCAGAGGTTGCGGCTAAGGCTAAGAGAAAAAGCGGCACTCTTTCTGCTAATCAGGAGAAGGCTGTCATGATTATCTTCGCTCTCACCGTAATCGGCGTTGTGGCCTGCGCTGTCACCGGAAACAGCACCTGGTGGCCGTCCTGCATCGCTGCTCTGGTTCTGATCTTCTCCGGTATCCTGACTGACCGTGAAGCTATCAGTGCAGTGGGAAATCCAGTTATTTTCATTACAATCGGTACGCTGCCTCTGGCTACTGCCCTGAATGTTACAGGAGCCGACGTCCTTCTGGCCGATCTGTTCAATAAGGCGACAGGCGGACTGAGTCCTCTGATGACGATGCTGCTTATGTACCTTGTAACCTGCATTCTCACTCAGTTTGTCACCAACAGTGCTGTCAGCAACGCTTTCAAGACGCTGGCTGCCTTAATCAGCGTCCAGAACGGATACGATGCCCGTGCTCTGATGCTGGCTGCGCAGGAGGGTTCGTCTAACTGCTACCTTTTCCCCGCGGCGGCGCCCGGGATGACTCTGGCATACGAAGCCGGCGGATATACGCTGAAGCAGCATTTTAAGCAGGGACTTCTGCTTACGATTGTACGCTTGGCAATCTTTGCTGTGTATGTCCCGATGATATACCCTCTCGTATAAAAATACATATCAGAATCCAATGAGAGACAGAAAGGAGGACGCACTGACTGTCAGGTTTCTGACAGCGGTAGCCAATACATATGGAAAATAAAATTGTCTATTGGAATGGCGAGGACGGCCTGGAATGGAAGGCTGAGCTGGGAATTTACGAAAAGAAACCCTGTATTTATTCCCTTGCCTATGAGAAAAATAACCAGTGGTACACCCTGGGTCAGCTGCTCACCCCTCAGTTTAAAGTAGTTACCGGCAAGAGGACCACCCACAATCCTCAAAGGGAAAAGCCGGTGGGCTCCGATGAAAAGCCGGATTACCAGTGGGACACCTACTCCGATGATCCCTTCAGCAAGAAGGACGTGAGCGAAGCTGTTCAAGAATGGAACACAGAACACATGACGGTAACGTCCTCTGGGAACAATACCACCGTCTCTTTCGATGGTCTGAAACTGGGAACGTTCAGCGGAGGCTGCGACTTCAACTTTTTCGACGGAACAAACCTCATCCGTATGGAGGCTGTCGCCTCCACCGAGGAGGACGGCGTTGCCTACCTGTATCACGCCGGCCTCGATGGTTTCGATATCGGCAAATTGTACTATGTTACCCCTAAGCGCAGGGAGATTTATGAGAATCCCGGCCTGCGCACTCACAGTGGTCAGGATCGCGACCGTGTACGGGTATATACCAGAGGACGCACCCTCACGCTGGGACTTGCGAACGGTTCTGTTGCGGTCTTTCCTTCCCCTCACCGCTTTTTCTGGGGCGGACAGACTGAAAATATTGTCGGAAACAATTACTACATTCGGCAGGCAGGAAAAAAGACTATGGCGATCGGCATCCGGCATAATAAGACGCCTGAGCATTACAACATCCGCTGGCCCGGCTACAACGCAAAGCCCGGTACGATCCAGAGAATGTCAGCTTTTTTCATGCCCACTGCGGATTCCGTATATGTGACTCGCGCCCGGGTGATGAAATATACCAACTTTGATCATCTGCGTGATCTGCCCGGGTATAAGAAGCTGGGCGCTCATATGCACGTTGGCGCACAGGCTGCCTGGCTGCGCGACCAGCGGACTGAAAGGCCTTGGGAAAAACTGACTAAGGAACTGGGGCTGGATATCTTTGCTCCCTGCGACTTCTGGGCAGAGGGCAGATGCGACGACAACAAAGAGGGACGAAAATCCGATCTGGAACGCTATCAGAATATGGCAAAGTACTGCAGTACTCCCGATTATCTGGTGGTTCCCGCGGAAGAAATCGCAGACCGGAGCGGCAAAAAGGTATTGATTCGGTTTCACTGCATGTTCTTCCCGTCTAAGCCTCTTCTGTATTCCAGATGGCGGGATGATGACCAGGAGTTCGCGGAAAAACTGCCGGACGGACGGACCTACTACCATTTGAAATCGGCTGATGATTTTGTGGAGATGTGCCGCCGTGAAAACAGCTTTATTCTGATGCCGCATCCCGATACTAAGGCCAACGATGGACTGCCCTATGACTGCAGAGACGAAGCCTGGTTCAAGGATGAACGCTGGTTCGGCATTGGCTGCCGAATGCTGCCTGCTGACAATTCCGTCCCGACGATGATCAGCGGCCGCACCGAGCGGGTATGGAATGATATCAATAATTGGAGCGATCGTCCCCGCTATATCATCAGCGAGCTGGATACCTACGGCAAAGTAGAGGAATGCGAGGAAGATTGGGAGATGTATCCGATGACTAACTGCACCTACGTGCAGCTTGACAAGGTTCCCAGCTCCGATAATTGGGAGGTTCTGACAGATGCTCTGCGCGAAGGCAGACACTTTTATTCCACAGGCGAGATTCTGCTGGAATCCAGCAAGATTGAGGACGGCAGCTGCGATGCCACCTTTAGCTGGACCTATCCTCTGGCTTATGTGCAGCTGGTTTACTCCGACGGCCGGAATGTAAAGACCGTGGATATTCCTCGAAACGATACCAAGCCCTATGGAAAGGAAGATATACATATTGATTTCCCGAAAGGAATGAAGTGGGCCAGAGTGCTTGCTACCGATATCGCAGGGAATTCTGCTTTCGGCATGCCGGTTTTTATCTAATTAACCAGATCTTCTGATCGATTCTTCGCCATAGTAGTTTCAATAATAGTTACACTGCCTCGAACAGAGGACAACCGCCGGTTGTGTATGCAGCCGGCGGTCATTTTTTCTGCACAGTGCCGAGAAACGCAGGAAAATCGCTCCGCATCCCCCCTAATACTGGCCAATCCCGGAAAAAAGGGGTATAATCATGGTGTTTATGGCAAAATACACAGAAAAATGCGGATGTTTCCGGGGCGGGAAGACCTGCAGGGGTTAGGGCGCAGGAGGCTTTCAGGGGACAGAAGCGGAAGATAAGGAGATTGGGCGGCATGGAAAATTTTAATGGAGACAACAGCTGTATTCTTTCTCTTTCGGTACCTCTTCCGGAAGATATTATGAAGTTAAAGTGGGCGGGAGAATTTGAACAGGCGTGCAGGGTGATTGACCGAAGACTGAAAAAGGAACTGCCTGAAGAGCTCAGAAGACGTCTGGTGCTGGAGAAAGAGATCCTGCGCCGGATACCTGGTCAGTATCCCTACACCTGGCAGGAGGCCGCAGAGAGGATGCGAAGCAATATCCGGGATTTTCAGGATGAGGAATTAAGGGAGCTGTGGGAAGAGGATGCGGCTGACTGGATTTATATAAAGGGGAAAGTCCATTTTCGGGATAACTTTCTGGAAAATATTTTAAAAACCAGGGAGGACTACAGAAAACGGGTTATTGATCCTGAGACGGAGGGAATGGGAAGCCAGGCGGATCTTCTGGACCGGACCATAGAGGAAATGAAGCGTGGTGGAGGAGCGGCGAGAGAATTTCAGATGAAGATCCGCCTGAAGATCAGGGAAGAGGCGGAGCGGGAAAATGCCAGGATCCGGGTCTATCTGCCGCTGCCGCTGGAATATGCCCAGGTGAGGAATGTCCGGCTGTCAGATGTCCTGATCGGCGGCAGGCCGGCGGGGGCTGAAGAGTATACGGTGTCAGCGCCGGACAGTGAGCAGAGAACGGTTTGCATCGAGACCATTCACCAGCCAGGACAGACTTATGAAACGGAATTTGCCTTTGAAACACATATGAAATATGTGGATCTGAGCACCCCCAGGGCGCTGGAGCTCGCCTCGGAAGCGCTCTGCACAGGCGGCTCAGATGCCGCAGGAGAAGGCCGGGCGGCTCTGACGGAAAAACCTGCCGCGGAGACGTCTTGCGCAGGCGGCACAGGTGCCGCAGGAGAAGGCCAGATAGCTTTTCCGAAGAAAAAGAATCTGGCCGCGGAACAGGGACAGTCCGCCCTGGATGTGGATGATCCGTCCCTGTATCTGGGGGAGCGGCTGCCCCACATCCGTTTTACGCCGTATATTCGCGGTCTGGCCCGGGAGATCACGGGGGAGGAGAGAAATCCTCTGGTGAAGGCGAGAAGGATTTATGATTTTATTACCACACGCGTAAATTATTCCTTTGTGAGAAGTTATCTGACTTTGGAAAATATTCCGGAGGCCGCGGCGGTTTCCCTGAAGGGAGACTGCGGGGTTCAGGCCCTTCTTTTCATCACTCTCTGCAGAGTGTCCGGGATTCCGGCCAGATGGCAGAGCGGACTTTTCGTGACGCCTCAAAGCGCCGGCTGCCACGACTGGGCTCAGTTTTACATAGAGCCCTTTGGCTGGCTGTTTGCAGACTGCTCTTTCGGGGGATCGGCGTACAGGAATCATGCGGCCGAGAGGTGGAATTTTTACTTTGGCAATCTGGATCCGTTCCGGCTTCCGGCAGCCAGGGAGTTCCAGGCGGACTTTGTGCCGGTCAGCCGTTATCTCCGAAATGATCCATATGACAATCAGACAGGAGAAGCGGAATATGAGGACCGGGGACTGCTGCATCAGGAGTACGAGACCGATTTTCAGATTGAAAAACTGAATGTTATCGCGCCTGAGAGCGGAAGCAACGAAGCGGCAGTGGAAAACAACGGAGCAGCGGCAGCAGAAAACAGCTGAAAAAGGAAAGAATCATTTGACTGAGGGAGAAAGGACTGAGAGGAAGCTATGAGAATACTGCTGATCAGACATGGAGATCCGGATTATGAACACGACACTTTAACAGAAAAAGGACACCGGGAGGCGGCGCTTCTGGCAGAGGCGGCTCTTGATCTGAACCTGGGAAAATGCTTTGTGTCGCCCCTGGGAAGAGCGCGGGATACGGCGGAGTACTGTCTGAAAAAGACGGGGGCTTCGGCGGAGACCTTGGACTGGCTGAGAGAATTTCCGGCCAGGGTGGATCTGAACGCCCATCCTGAGCTGCGGGACGTCTATCTGAATGTCAGCACTGGGGGAGGAAAAAGAGGAATCTGGGACATGGTCCCCAGTTACTGGACGGAGCACGAGGAATATTTTGACGGAAAGAGATGGAGAGAGTCGGAGATTGCCGGATGCACGGATCTGACGGAGACGTATGACCGGGTGATCCGGGCGTTCGATGAATTTTTGGCAGAGTGGGGATATGTGAGAGAACGGAACCACTATCGGGTGACCAGGTCGAATAAAGAGACGGTTACATTTTTCTGCCATTTCGGCATCACCTGCGTGCTGCTGTCCCGCCTGTGGAGCGTTTCTCCGGTGGTTCTGTGGCACAGCCTGGCGCTGGCGCCCACTTCGGTGACAGAGGTGGTGACGGAGGAACGGGAGAAGGGGATCGCCTATTTCCGCGGTCTGAGACTGGGGGATATTTCCCATCTGTATGCGGGACGTGAACCGGCGTCCTTTGCGGCCAGGTTCTGCGAAGTTTATGAGGACGGGATCAAAAAGTAGAAGAGAACAGATAATAGAAAAATAAAAACGCTGCGGTCCGGGGAATCCCCGTTGGGACAGAGAATATGTCCGGCCGCAGCGTTTTCTGCTCTTTTTTAGAGCGGGGGAAATGTTGCTGGCGGAAGAGATCATTCTTTCCGGTTCAGGATGTAATCCAGGCCGTCCGGCCTGGTGTTCAGAATCAGCTCCTGGGGATAGCCGGCCTCCTCCGCCATGCGGATGGCCTCTGAGAGCTCGCCCACGTCGCAGCATATGTGGGCGTCGCTGCCCAGGATGATGGGCAGGCGGTATTCTTTGGCGGCCGCCAGCCAGGCGGACACATTTTTTCTGGCGTTCTGCCGGCCGGAGCGGGCTTTGAAGGAAGAATTATTGACCTCCAGAGCCACTTTATGCTCCAGAGCCGCGGGGATAAGGCGGCCGTACTCCAGAGGATAGCGGTCGTCATCCGGGTGTCCGATGATCTTTACGTACGGATTTTTCATGGCGCCGATGAGCGCGTCTGTGTTTTCCCTGGCAGATCCCGGGCGGATGCAGGGGATATGAAGGCTGGCGATGACGTAATCCATCTTTTTTAAAACGGATTCGGGGAGATCTAAGGATCCCTCAAAATCCATGATGTTGGCTTCTGTGCCGGCATAAATCCTGACGCCCATCAGTTCTTCAGGAATGGCTTTGAAATTGCTGAAATAGATTTCCTGGGCGCTGCCGGGCATGGCCGGGGCGTGGTCGGACATGCCCATGGCGGCAAGACCTTTGGCGGCGGCCTCCTCTGCATTTTCTTTAATGGTACTGAACGCGTGGCCGCTGGCCACTGTGTGAGTGTGCATGTCAAAATATATTTTCATCGTTTTTTCATCCTATGCGCTGAGAGTGAGAGAAATCCGGTCTCCGGGATTGTACTCGTTCTGACTGCTGTCATATACAGTGAGAATGTCGTCGTGGTACTGGATGGAGTAGTGGATCTCTCTCCCGTTATACTGTTTGTTGGCGATGACGCCGGGAATGCCTTCTCCTTCCGGATGGATGGAAAACTGTTCCGGGCGGACGGGATAGAGTCCTTTGGAGCGGAATTCCATGGGGATCATGGGATTTTTTAAGAGAATCTTTTCCTGATCCAGCTGGAAGGAGTCGTCGTGCCACTGACCTTTCAGCAGGTTGCAGCGGCTGACAAAGGTGGCGGCAAAAACGGTCTGCGGGTCCATATAGATCTCCCTGGGGGTGCCGACCTGTTCGATCTGGCCGTCTTTCATGATGATGATCCGGTCCGCCATGGCCAGAGCCTCACTCTGGTCGTGAGTGACGTAGAGGATGGTGGCCCCGGTCAGGGTGTGGATGTTCTGGATCTCGCGGCGCATTTCGATCTTTAACTCCGCGTCCAGGGCACTTAAAGGCTCATCCATGAGAAGAATGGAAGGCCGGCCGACGATGGCTCTTGCCAGGGCAACTCTCTGGCGCTGGCCGCCGGAAAGTTCTCCGGGGAGACGGTCCTCGTAAGGCATTAAGCCGGTGCAGCTGATGGCCTGATCCACAGCGGTCTTCTGATCAGCGGCGGACATATGACGGTGCCGCGGGCTTTTTAATGGGAATTCCACATGCTGGCGCACAGTCATGTGGGGCCACAGGGCAAAGGACTGAAATACCATTCCCAGATCTCTTTTCTCCACAGGGACCATATGCCCTTCTCCGGAATAAATCTGGTCGTTTAAACGGACAATTCCGGTTGTGGGCTCAATAAATCCGCCCACAATGCGCAGAAGAGTCGTTTTTCCGCAGCCGGACGGGCCGAGGATGGCGATAAATTCCCCGTCCCGGATGTCTAAATTAATTTCCCTGAGTGCCTGGGTGTCGCTGAAGCGTTTTGTTACTTTCTGTATATGCAGGCTCATAGCCGGATACCTCCCTGTATTCCGATGTTAATTTCCGGCGGTTGGCCAGCCAGTAGCCGGCAATCACCAGTATGGTCACGATGACGGACATGGCGGCTGCCAGATTGTAGTCGCCGCCCTGCTGATAGTTGAAGATCGTCAGTCCGATGGTTTTGGTCCCTGCTGAGGCCAGCATGGACGACAGCGTCAGCTCTGTGAGCGCTGGCACGAAGATCATGAATGCTCCGGAGAGGATGGGACCGGTCAGCAGAGGGATCAGGATCTTGAACCATCTGGCCAGAAATCCCCGCCCGGATGCGGCGCAGGCTTCTTCCATAGCCGGATCCACCGTCAGAAGAGCTGATCCGCTTCCCTTGATCTGGAGCACCAGATATCGGGTGATATATGCGATGATCAGAATGTTGATGGTGCCGTACACGCCGGGACGGAACCCGGGAATGGGCTCGACCCAGTGAAAGATCATGGCCAGGGCCAGAACGATCCCGGGAATGGCGTAGGTGAGCGAAGCACATTTTTCCAGGAGCACTGCCGCGCGGCTTTTCTTTCTTAACTTGGCGTAGGCGATGGCGGTGCCGGCCACGATGCAGACAGCGGTGGTGACGGCTGCCAGGAAGACGCTGTTTTTCACGGCAGCCAGAACGCCCCGGTTGTGGAAGACGAAGGCAAAGTTACTTAAGGTCAGGTTCTGGGGTGAAAATTTTAATCCGTAGGATTTCATGAAAGAGGTCATTATCATGGAAACCATGGGGATGATATTTAAGACCAGGAGAACGGTCAGGATCCCCCACTCCAGAGCGATCCGGCGGGATTTCTTAAAAAATACCCGCACAGAGTAGTCCTCACGGATGCTGTCCATTCCGGCTCCCCGTTTCGCGAAAAATCCTTCCAGCAGAGTTCCTGCCACCGCAATCACGGAAAGGATCAGAGAGAGGGCAGCTGCCATGGGGAAGGCGCTGGGGCCAAAGCCGATGGCATTTTCATAAATGTAGGTGCTCAGCACCGGAATTCCGGATGAAATGCCCAGAAAAGCCGGCACGGAGAAGTTATCCACGGCGGACAGAAAGGCCAGCACGCTGCCGGCTGCGATCGCGGGAAGGGCGGAAACCAGATTGATTTTCACCATGGCCTGAAACTGGGTGTATCCGCAGGAGCGGGCCGCCCACTCCATATCCCTGGGGATCTTGCGCAGCATGTGGAGGACGTTCAGATACACGATGGGAATGTTGCAGATTCCCAGGACCAGAATAATGCCGCCCATGCTGTAAATATTTACCGCAGGAAGTCCGAGCGCGGTGAGAAAGGTGTTGAACGCTCCTTTGGCGCTCAGAAAACTGCTCCAGGAGAGTGTGATGATATAGGAAGGAACGATAAAGGGCAGAAGGATGAGAAACTCCATCAGCCCTTTTCTGCGGATATTGCAGTAAGCCGTGAGAAAGGCCAGGCCGCTGCCGGCGGCAGCAGCCAGAACCGTGGATGACACGGAGATGATAACGGTATTGACCACAGCTTCCCTCGTCCGTTCCTGCGCCAGCAGCGTCAGGAAATTGTCCAGACCGTAACCGTCGCCTACGGTAACGGCCATAATAAGCAGGCGGACCAGGGGAAGGAGAAATACCAGGACGGCCAGCAGATAGACTGCTGTCCGGACTGCCGCCGCCCCTGCTTTGCGAGAAATGTCCATATCTGCCTCCTGATTACTGGAACATCTGAGTAAACTGATCTTTGTCAGCTTCTCTGTTCTGGTACAGCTCGTTGGTATCCCAGGTCATGGGAGTGATCTCGTCAATGCTCTTAAAGCCTTCCGGCACGGCCACGCCGCTCTTTACGGGAGTATAGCCGATCTCTGCGGTCAGAGCCTGTCCGTCCTCAGAGAGAATATAGTCCACAAAAGCCTTCGCCAGCTCTTCATTGTCGGTTCCCTTTACAATGCCGATAGGTTCCGTGACGGCGGGAGAGCCTTCTTCCGGATATACAAATTCTACGGGAGCGCCGTCATTTTTGGAGCGGATCGCCATGTAATCGGCCAGAAGTCCGCAGGCTTTGTCGCCGGCTACAATGGCATTCTGAACGGCTCCGTTTCCTCTGTCAACGGTGATTCCGTTGTCTTTTAAAGCCTGATAGTAGTCCCAGCCCAGGCCTTCCGTTCTGGTGATCACGCCCAGGTTGTAGGCGGCAGCGCCGGAATATAAGGGGCTGGGCATGATCAGGCTGTCTTTATAGACGGGATCGGTCAGATCCGCGAAGGAAGTGGGAGCCGTGTCCACCAGGTCGGTGTTGTAGGCGATGCCGGTGGTGATCACCTTTGTGCCGGTGTACATATGATCCTTGTCGATATACTGCTCCGGAATTCCCTCAAGCTCCGGGGACTCATAGGCCATCAGAAGATTCTGCTCCTTTAAGGTTTCAAAGGTCACGTCATCGGCAACCAGGAGAACATCTGCCAGCAGAGAGCCCGCCTCATTTTCTGCCAGAACGCGGCTGACTACCTCCTCAGTTCCGGAACGGAATACATCCACCTGGATGTCCGGCCATTTCTGATTGAAGCCGTCGATGAGGGTCTGAATGTCCTCCTCTGGCTGAGAGGTGTAGAGCGTGATGGAGCCGGAAAGGTCTTCTGCGGCTTCAGAAGTCTCTTTTCCGCTCTCAGAAGCCTGGGTTTCTTCCTGGGAAGAAGCCTGAGTATCTGTGGAGACAGGGGCCTGGGAAGCCTGGCATCCTGCCAGGGAAACGGCTACGGCACTGGCTGTGATAAGTCCTGCAAGTCTTTTTTTCATTGTGTTTCCTCCTAAAAAATAGTCTGAATAAAATGCAGATTTTCTGCTGCTGCGGAAAGCTCTCTCCCATTGTCAAAGCCTTCAATGACTAAGGGCAGCCCGAAGCGGGCCAGCTGCGGGAGAAGTGCTCTCATATCATAATCACCCCGGTCAAGAGGTGTATGAAGCTGATTTCCTTTGCGGTTGCTCACATGAATTTTGGAAATGTGGGAACCGTAATCTTTAAGTGTGCGAAAGATTTCCTCCGTACTGTCACAGTGGGCGGCGTCCAGAGTATAGCAGAAACTGGAAAACATACTGCCGCAGATCTGCTTCATCGCCTCCATGGAGGTGGCGAACTCCTTCGGCGTTTTCTCCATGATCTCCAGAGAGATCTTGATCTGGAGCTTTCCGGCGTAGTCCAGGAGCTCTTTTAAAGATTCCCGCAGATAATCGCCGCTGTGCTCAGAAGCGCCGGGAAGCGTGTGGCGGCCGGGATGGACCGTCACTTCATCCAGTCCCAGGCTGTCCGCCAGTTCAATTGATTTTTTGACTTCCGCAACGGACTGGCGGCGGATGCCTTCATTTAAAGATGCCAGGTTTAAGTCCCAGCTCTGGCTGTGGACGCAGCTCTTTAAAGGGTAGAGAGCCGTCAGGCGCAGGTAGTCGTTGCGCCGGTATTCCCGGCTGAAGAACTGCTGCGCCCACAGTTCGATCCCGTCCAGCTGCGACCGGTAGGTCCAGTCGAAGATCTCCTCAAGGGAACAGTTCCACAGAAGTGAGGAGCTGATGTAAATTGTTGCCATTTCAAATCACTTCCTGTTGTTTGATGGGGCCATTATAGCAGAGGAATTGTAAAAGGACCTATCACAAAACTGTAAAGAATGAGTAAAAAATTGCATTTTTATTAAAATGAAAATAAAATTGCAATTTTGAAATACCTGTGATAGGATGAGAAAAAAGGAGGAAAGATACATGCTGAAGGAGATTTATGACCAATATAAAGAAGAACTCACCAAATCGGATCACAGGATATTCGGATATCTGATGGAGCACGAGCAGGAGCTGCAGATCCTGACCACGTCAGAGCTGTCAGCCCGTCTGGATGTGAGCACGGCCACCATTTCCCGCTTTTGGTCCAAGATCGGCTTTAAAAATCTCAATGAGCTGAAGCGGGCTGTATTTGAGAGCCGGGAAACGACGCCGTTCAGCCGGATGAGCGGCGCTCTCAGCCAGTGGGAGAAAAGCGGGATCTCGCCGGACACGGTCACAGCCCGCATGTGCTTTTTTATGGAAAAAACATTCCGCGCCGTGACTCCGGAGATGATGGACCGGGCGGCAGAGATGATCCGGAATGCGGGGCGGATCTATCTGTTTGCCCCGGACGCGTCCAGGGGACTGGGCTGCATTCTGGAGTACCGCCTTCTCCGGCTGGGGATCCGGCTGATCACCCTCCCGCCCGGCTCCCAGATCTATGATTCCATGGTAAATTTTGAAAAAGGCGACCTGCTTCTGCTGTTTGGATATTCCAGGATCCTGGCTGAGGTTCAGATCCTTCTCTCCTACGGCAGAGAGGCGGGCTGTCCGTCCATTCTCTTTACGGATCTGATGGCGGGGGAGGAGCTGTCACAGGCAGATCTTGTGCTCTACGGCTGCCGCGGCGAGCCCAACGATTACCATTCCATGGCTGTCCCCATGCTGCTCATGGATATGCTGATTATGAAGATCAGCCAGGCAGCGGGAGGCGGGCTTGAGAAGGCGGTGCAGCTGGAGAAGCTCCGGGAAAAATATGCCGGACTGATCCGGAGATGAGGGAAGATCCCGTTTTGCGGAAAAAATCTGAAATTTCTGTAATAAGTGCAATTAACAAAATATTTTGAGATTACACAAAAGTTTAATGGAAATTTTGTAGGAAGTTCATTGCAAGAACCGGGAAAAAGATATATAATTTATCATACATTATGCTTAAAGTGAGGTTTTTTGAAAACGCTGCGGCAGAAAGGAGGGGATCCATTGGCCAGAGAGATCATTGAGGAGATCCGCAGAGCGGAAACAGAGGCGTCGGAACGGTCTGCCGCCGCGCAGAAGCAGGCGGAGGAGATTCTTCAGGAGGCACAGGAAAAAGCTGCCGCGATGAAGAAAGAGATGATAAAAGCGGCCCGTCAGGCGGCTGAAAAAGAAGAGGAAGCTGTCCGCGGAGAGTGCGATGCCATGATGGCGGACGCTGGACGGCAGGAAGAGGAAGAAGGAAAACGGCTGGAAGCAGTTCTGGCGGACAAACGCCGGCAGGCAGTGGAAGCTGTCCTGGCGGAACTGATGTGAGAGGAGGTGTTTGAAAGTGGCTGTACTGCCTATGAAAAAGGCGCTGATCTGCGGACTGAAGCGGAACAGGAAGAGGACGCTGGAATACCTCCAGAGACAGGGCGTTCTGGAAGTGAGCGCCGAGGTGGGGGAGGATGAGATTTTTCAGAAGATGGATGTCCTCTCCTCGAAAGCTGTGTTTGAGAGAAACGCGGCGGAGGCGGAGCAGGCGCTGGGAGTGCTGCAGTCCTACGTTCCGGAAAAGAAAGGGCTGCTGGCTGCTTTTAAGGGCAGGGACCCGCTGCCCCTGCACACGTACGAGGACCTGGCCGGACGTCACGACGAGATTATGAAGAAGGCCAGCCGCCTGCTTTTCCTGGCAAAAGATGTGGGGGAAAAGCGGGGAGGAATTCCCAGGCTGGAGCAGCAGCTGCAGGAGCTGGAGCCGTGGAGCGGATTTGACCTTCCCCTGAGTTTTCAGGGGACCAGAAAGACGGCGGCCTTTATCGGAGCCATCCCCCGCCAGACGACGCTGGAGGAGATCACGGCGCAGCTTGCGGAAAGCTGCGGCCGGCCGGCGGAGATCTCTATCGTCAGCTCCAGCAAGGAGCAGACCTGTCTCTTTGTCCTGTGCGGAAAACAGGATGGTGAGCAGGTGGAGAGAAGCCTGAAGGCGCTGGGATTTTCCAGAGCGCCTCAGACGTCCCAGGTGCCGGCAGAGCGGCAGCGTCAGCTGCAGGAAGAGCTTGAGGCGCTGAGAGCGGGGATCGAGGCGGATGAGAAGGAGATCATCTCCATGGCGGATGCCAGGGACGAGATCAAATTTGTCACTGACTACTATTCCATGCGGGCGGAGAAGTACGGCGTGCTGAATGGCCTGGCTCAGTCGAAGAATGTATTTTTGATCACCGGCTACGTGCCGGCGGACCAGGCGGACCGGCTGGAGAAGGATCTGACGGAGCGGTACGGCGTGTACGTGGAACTTTCCGATCCCGGAGATGACGAGGATGTGCCGGTGATCCTGCACAATAATAAATTCGCGGAGCCGGTGGAGGGAATCGTGGAGAGCTACAGCCTGCCGGGCAAGGGAGAGTTAGACCCGTCGGCGGTGATGGCAGGATTTTACTATCTGCTGTTCGGACTGATGCTTTCGGACGCGGCGTACGGACTGATCATGGTGTTTGGCTGTCTGTACTGCATAAAGAAATGTCCCAACATGGAAGAGGGCCTCAAAAAGACATTGAAAATGTTTCTCTACAGCGGTATCTCCACCACGTTCTGGGGACTGATGTTCGGCAGCTTCTTCGGGGATGCGGTGAACGTGATCGCCACCACATTTTTTGGCCGCCCGGACATTTCCCTGCCGCCCCTGTGGTTTGAGCCGGTGGAGCTGCCCATGAAAATGCTGGTATTCTCCTTCACCTTCGGCATCATCCACCTGTTTACGGGCCTGGGAGTCAAACTCTACTGTTCTGTAAAGAGCGGGCACCTGGCAGACGGCATCTATGACGTGGTGTTCTGGTACATGCTGGTGGGCGGAGCGATCGTCTACATGCTGACCATGTCCATGTTCACCGACATGCTGGGGCTGGGATTTACCCTGTCTCCGGCGGTGGGAAAAGCGGCGGCAGTGATCGCCGGCGTGGGCTTTGTGGGCATTGTGCTGACCAGTGGACGGGAGTCCAGAAACTGGGGGAAACGGCTGTTAAAGGGCCTTTACGGAGCTTACGGAATCACGTCCTATTTAAGCGATATCCTGTCCTATTCCAGACTTTTGGCTCTGGGACTGGCCACCAGCGTGATTTCCACTGTATTTAATAAGATGGGAAGCATGCTGGGCAATTCCATACCGGGAGCGATCTTATTTATCCTGGTATTTGTGATCGGGCACGCCCTCAATCTGGCGATCAACGCCATGGGAGCTTACGTGCACACCAACCGTCTGCAGTTTGTGGAATTCTTCGGGAAATTTTATGACGGCGGCGGAAGAAAATTCAGCCCCTTCGGGGAACATACAAAATATTATAAAGTCAAGGAGGACATATAGTTATGGCTATTATGGAGAATATGGGAGTTGTATTGGCACTTTTGGGAGCAGTGATCGCAGCTCTGGCAGCCGGAATCGGTTCTTCCATCGGCGTCGGCATGACCGGCGAGGCGGCAGCAGGTGTGGTGACGGAGGATCCGTCCAAATTCAGCAAGGTGCTGGTACTTCAGCTTCTGCCCGGCACCCAGGGAATCTACGGCCTTCTGATCGGCTTCATCACCCTGACCCAGATCGGCATCATGGGAGGCAGCGCGGACGTTTCCCTGGTCAAGGGCATTCTGTATTTTGTGGCCTGTCTTCCCATGGCGTTTGTGGGATATAAGTCGGCGATCCGCCAGGCGAGAGCCTCTGTGGCTTCCATCAGCCTGGTGGCAAAAAGACCGGATCAGTTCGGTAAAGCCATGATCTTCCCGGCCATGGTTGAGACGTACGCCATCCTGGCGCTTCTGATCTCCATCCTGTCCATCTTCGGCATCAACGGCCTGACCGTGTAAATATTTGACGACGATTGGAGAAGGGAGAGCGAGGTATGGCTGGATTAGAAACTATCATCGGTCAGATCCGGGAGGAATCGGAGGAATCTGCAGCCAGAGTCATCGCCGACGCCAGACAGAGGGCGGAGGAGATATTGGAACAGGCCAGGGCAGAAGCCGAGGAAGAATGCGCCGGGATCGCGGAAGCCTCGAGACGGAAAAAGGAAGAGATCCTGGAACGGGGACGTTCCGCTGCCCAGCTGCAGATCCGCCAGGGTCTTCTGGCAAAAAAGCAGGAGATGATCCGCCAGGTCCTCTGCGAGGCTTTAAAAGAGGCGGAGGAGATGGAGCCCGGCCGGTATTTTGACGCGGTGGTCAGGCTGGTTGCTTCTTCGGCCATGGAAGGCCGGGGGACCGTCTATTTTTCAGAAAAGGATCTGAAGCGTCTGCCGGAAGATCTGGAAGGGCGGCTGAACGCCGCCGTGAAGGACAAAGGCGCAGAGCTGGTCATTTCCAGGGAGGCGCGGGATATTGACGGCGGATTTGTGCTCAGCTACGGAGGTATCGAGGAGAACTGTTCCTTTGCGTCCATATTTGATTCTGCCAGAGAACAGCTCCAGGACACTGTGCGGAAGGTTCTGTTCTCATGAGAGGCGGGGAACTGAGAGAAGTAGGAGGAACTGGCGATGGCAGAAAATCAATATTTATATGAAGTTGCCCGCATCCGGACGAAAGAGCTGTCCCTGCTGTCCGCCGATTTTTTTGAGCAGTTGCTGTCTGCCCCGGACTATGAGGCGTGCATCCGCCTGCTGAGGGAAAAAGGATGGGAAGGCGGCCGGGACGACTGGGAAGAGATGCTGGCGAAGGAGCGGGAGAAGACCTGGAAACTGATGGAAGAGCTGGTGGGAGATACCTCCGTGTTCGATGTATTTCTGTATGGAAACGATTACAGCAATTTAAAGGCTGCAGTAAAAAGCTGCCGCCACCGCACGGAGCTGTCCAATATCTACATCAGCCAGGGAACCGTGCCGGCGGACATCATAAGGAAGGCGCTTCAGGAGAACCGGTTTGAGGATCTGCCGGAGGCCATGCGGGAGCCGGCCAGGGAGGCCCAGAGAGTTCTTCTGCAGACGGGAGACGGCCAGCTCTGCGACATCATCATCGACCGGGCGGCCTTAGAGGCGATCTACCGGGCGGGCAGAGAGTCCGGCAATGAATTTTTAAAGCTCTACGGAGAGCTGACAGTAGCCTGCGCGGATATTAAGACTGCGGTGCGGGCCTGCAGAACGGGAAAGAGCCGGGAGTTTCTTGAGCGGGCTCTGGCCCCCTGCGATTCCCTGAACGTCAGGGAGCTGGCGGACGCGGCTGCTTCCGGCGCGGAGGCCGTGGAAAAGTATCTGGAGACGACGGAGTACCGGGAAGGAGCCGGAGAGCTGAAGGAATCTCTCTCCGCGTTTGAGCGCTGGTGCGACAATCTGCTGATCCGGCGGATCCGTCCGCAGCTCTACAACGCCTTCGGCCTGGGGCCGCTGGCTGCCTATATTCTGGCGAGAGAGAGCGAGATCAAATCGGTTCGCATCGTGCTTTCCGGAAAGAAGAATCATCTTCCGGAGGAGTCGATCCGGGAAAGGGTGAGAGAGACATATGTATAAAATTGCGGTGATGGGAGATCAGGACAGCATCTATGGATTTGCCGCCCTGGGCCTGGTCCCGTTTTCCATCACAGATCCCCAGACGGCAGAGCGCAAGTTAAGAGAGCTGGCGGAAGGCGGCGATTATGCCGTGATCTATATCACGGAGGCGCTGGCGGCCCAGATCGAGGCGGAGATCGACCGCTACCGGTCGGCGGGACTTCCGGCGATCATCCTGATCCCGGGAGCTTCCGGCAATACAGGGCGCGGCCTGTCGGCAGTCAAAAAGTCGGTGGAGCAGGCTGTGGGATCTGATATCATATTCGGCGGGCAGTGACCGCCAAAACGGCGCCGCGGCGTTCCGCCCGGACTGGGCGGATGTCAGACAGGCTGCGGCGGCTGACAGGAGGTAGAGATGAGCAGAGGCGTAATAAAAAAAGTAGCCGGACCGCTGGTGATCGCGGAGGGCATGAGGGATGCCAATATGTCCGACGTGGTGCGGGTGAGCAGCCAGCGGCTCATTGGCGAGATCATAGAGATTCACGGAGATCAGGCTTCCATCCAGGTGTATGAGGAGACGTCCGGCTTAGGGCCGGGAGAGCCGGTGGAGTCCACAGGCGTTCCCATGAGTGTGGAGCTGGGGCCGGGCCTGATCGGAAGCATTTATGACGGAATCCAGCGGCCCTTGGATGATATTATGAAAGTGACAGGGGGAAACCTGCTAAACAGAGGCGTGGAGGTGCCGTCCCTGAAGCGAGACAGAGTCTGGGACTTTCAGGCAGCCGCTGAGACCGGGACCGCTGTGACGGGCGGAGATATCTTAGGCTGTGTCCAGGAGACAGAGGTAGTGAACCACAAGATCATGGTTCCGCCGGGTCTTAAAGGGACGCTGACCGCCATTTATCCGGGAGAGCACACGGTGACGGATACGGTGGCGGTGATTACGGATGAAAAGGGGACGGAGCATCCCGTAAGCCTGATGCAGAGATGGCCGGTGCGGCGCGGCCGCCCCTATCAGAAGAAACTGTCCCCCGAGATGCCCCTTGTGACCGGGCAGAGAGTGATCGACACTCTGTTTCCCATTGCAAAAGGCGGCGTGGCGGCCGTTCCCGGTCCCTTCGGTTCCGGAAAGACAGTGGTACAGCATCAGCTGGCAAAATGGGCCGACGCAGACATTGTGGTGTACATCGGCTGCGGCGAGCGCGGCAATGAAATGACAGACGTGCTCAATGAGTTCCCGGAACTTAAGGATCCCAAGACCGGCAAGTCTCTGATGGCCAGAACGGTGCTGATCGCCAACACCTCGGATATGCCGGTGGCGGCCAGAGAGGCATCCATCTATACAGGAATCACCATCGCAGAATATTTCCGAGATATGGGATATTCGGTGGCTCTGATGGCGGATTCCACCTCCCGCTGGGCGGAGGCGCTGCGGGAGATGTCCGGACGTCTGGAGGAGATGCCTGGCGAGGAAGGATACCCGGCTTATCTGGGTTCCCGTCTGGCCCAGTTTTATGAGAGAGCCGGGCGGGTGATCTCCCTGGGAAGTGAGGGACGGGAGGGAGCCCTCTCCGTGATCGGGGCCGTGTCCCCGGCTGGAGGCGATACCTCCGAGCCTGTGACCCAGGCTACGCTGCGGATCGTGAAAGTATTCTGGAGCCTGGATTCAGATCTGGCTTACAAGCGCCATTTCCCGGCTATCAACTGGCTGACCAGCTATTCTCTCTACGTGGACACGCTGGAAAAGTGGTTCAATGAGAAAGTAAACGACCGCTGGACCGGGCTTCGGGCCGAGATCATGCGGCTTCTGCAGGAAGAGGCGGAGTTAAACGAGATTGTACAGCTGGTAGGCATGGACGCGCTCTCTTCTCCGGACCGGCTGAAGCTGGAGGCGGCCCGCTCCGTCCGCGAGGATTTCCTTCATCAGAACGCGTTCCACGAGACGGATACCTATACATCGCTGAACAAGCAGTACCGGATGATGGAGCTGATTCTGGATTATTACAGGAAAGCCGGGAAAGCGCTGGAGAACGGCGTCGCGATCGACCGGCTGGTGGCCCTTCCCGTGCGGGAGAACATCGGACGGTTTAAATATGTGGAAGAGGCGGACGTGGAGGCTGTTTTCCAGGAGACGGAAGAGCTGCTTGACAGTCAGCTTCGGGATGAACTGGGCAGAAAGGAGGACTTCTGATGCCAAAAGAATACAGAACCATAGAAGAGGTGGCAGGTCCTCTGATGCTGGTGCGCGGCGTGCAGAACGTCACCTACGATGAACTGGGAGAGATCGAGCTGGCAGACGGGGAGAAGAGACGGTGCAAGGTGCTGGAGATCGACGGCGGAAACGCCCTGGTGCAGCTGTTTGAGGCGTCTGCCGGCATAAACCTGGAGTCCAGCAAGGTGCGTTTTCTGGGCCGTTCCATGGAGCTGGGCGTGTCGGAGGACATGCTGAGCCGCATTTTTGACGGCCTGGGCCGGCCGATTGACGGGGGCCCTGAGATCCTGCCGGAAAAACGGATGAACATCAACGGCCTGCCCATGAACCCGGCGGCCAGAAACTATCCCCAGGAATTTATCCAGACGGGAATCTCCGCAATCGACGGGCTGAATACGCTGGTAAGAGGACAGAAGCTGCCGATCTTCTCAGCTTCCGGCCTTCCTCACGCCAATCTGGCGGCCCAGATTGCCCGCCAGGCAAAGGTGAGAGGCACGAGCGAACCTTTCGCAGTGGTGTTTGCGGCCATGGGAATCACCTTTGAGGAGGCCAATTTCTTTATGGAGAGCTTTCGGGAGACGGGAGCTATCGACCGCAGCGTCATGTTTATCAACCTGGCAAATGACCCGGCGGTGGAGCGGATCGCCACCCCCCGCATGGCCCTGACGGCGGCAGAGTATCTGGCTTTTGAGAAAAATATGCACGTGCTGGTGATCCTGACGGATATCACCAACTACGCGGACGCCCTGCGGGAGATTTCCGCAGCCAGAAAAGAGGTGCCGGGACGCCGCGGCTATCCCGGATACATGTACACGGATCTGGCCTCCCTCTACGAGAGAGCCGGGCGGCAGAAGGGAAAGAACGGTTCCATCACCCTGATTCCCATTCTCACCATGCCGGAGGATGACAAGACCCATCCCATCCCGGATCTGACCGGATATATTACGGAGGGACAGATCATCCTGAGCCGTGAGCTGTACCGGAAGAATATCGCCCCGCCCATCGATGTGCTGCCGTCCCTGTCCCGACTGAAGGACAAGGGAATCGGCGAGGGAAAGACGAGAGCGGACCACGCGGATGTGATGAACCAGCTGTTTGCGGCCTACGCCAGAGGAAAGGACGCCAAGGAGCTGATGGTGATCTTAGGCGAGGCGGCCCTGACGGATATGGATAAGCTGTATGCCAAGTTTGCAGATGAATTTGAGCGGCAGTACGTATCCCAGGGGTATTATACCAACCGTGACATCGAGGAAACCATGGAGATCGGCTGGAAGCTGCTGCGGATTCTTCCCAGAAGCGAGTTAAAGAGGATCAAGGACAAATATCTGGATCAGTATTATGAGGAGAATTAGGAAGGGAGGGGACTGTCATGGGCACAAAACATGTAAACCCTACCCGGATGGAACTGACCAGGCTGAAAAAGAAGCTGGTCACGGCCATGAGAGGATATAAGCTCTTAAAGGATAAGCGGGATGAGCTGATGCGTCAGTTTCTGGAGCTGGTGCGGGAGAATAAGGAGCTGCGGGAAAAGGTGGAGGCCGGGATCAAGGAGGCCAATCAGAACTTTGTCCTGGCCCGGGCCGGCATGTCCCAGGAAGCCCTGAATGTGGCGCTGATGGCGCCCAAGCAGGAGGTTTATCTGGAGGCGGAGACGAAAAATGTGATGAGCGTTGAGATTCCGGTATTTCACAGCACCACCAGAACGCCGGATCCCAATGACATTTACTCCTACGGATTCGCCTTTACCTCTGGAGATCTGGACGACGCGGTAAAAAAGCTGGCGGATCTCCTTCCCGATCTTCTCCGCCTGGCAGAGTGTGAAAAATCCTGTCAGCTGATGGCGGCGGAGATTGAGAAGACCCGCCGCAGAGTCAACGCTCTGGAGCATGTGATGATACCGGAAACGAAGCAGAGCATCCGATACATTACCATGAAGCTGGATGAAAATGAGAGAAGTTCCCAGACCAGGCTGATGAAGGTGAAAGACATGATGCTGGAGTCGGCCCACCACTATAAGGAGAAGGCGATGGAGCGGGAAGAAGAGGCTCTGGAGGAAAACAGCACCGAGTGAGATCATGTAAAGAGAACAGTGAGGGATAAGAGAAGAGCTGCCGCGGACCGCGGCAGCTCTTTCAAATTGATGCTGAAGCAGAATTTAAAGAAGTCCCAGTTTTTCAAACGCGAGATACAGCCCGTCTTCCTCCACATCTTCTGTGATCAGGTCTGCTGCGTGCTTGATCTCCGGGCTGCCGTTTCCCATGGCGACGCCGACGGCGCAGAATTCCAGCATGGGGATATCCACGGCAGCGTCCCCGAAGGCGATGGTTTCGGAGCGGTCAGCGCCCAGATGCTCTAAGAGGCGGGAGATGGCGTTGGCCTTGTTGATTCCGGAAACGCCCAGATCTCCGAACAGAGCGGTGGCCCCAGCACCGCCCCAGGTGCCGTTTTCCAGATCGGGAAACTGTTCTTTCGTGTCCAGAAAATCCTGGTAGCTGTTTAACAGATAGCTGATCTTATTTAAGTCGCTGCGGTAAAGTTCACCGCCGAAGATCATGTCCGGAAAAGCGTCGGAGACGGTCCGGATCTCAGCCTGGGATTTTCCCTTCCTGCGGCTGTATTCTTTTAACGCGGGCAGGGCCTTCTGGGCAAAGCGTTCGCTGGCAAAGAGGCCGTTGTTGCTTTCCAGATAGAACTCCAGTCCGCGGCTGTGGAGCCAGTCCACCGCCCGGCGGCACTGGTCCGCCGTGATCAGCTGGTGCATCACCACCTGGCCGTTGTCCTCCACATAGCTGCCGTTTCCGCCGATCATGCCGTCCAAGCCGATCTCCCACAGTTCCGGGTAGACTTCAGCCCGGCTCCGGCCGGTACAGATATAAACGCGGTGGCCGTTTTCCCTGGCTTTTCTCACCGCCTGGACGGCAGATTCCGGAATGCGGCCTTCATAATCTACCAGAGTCCCGTCCACGTCCAGAAAGATAATTTTTCCCATAATGAAGTTCCTCCTCCAACCGGCGCAGGAAATGGACGTATACGCTGCGCCAGAGAGCATTTTCCTCCCACTCTGCGAGGACAGCCATCCTCCGGCAGAGCAGAGACAGAGCGTACTGTTTCATTGTCATAGATTCTCCTTTTTCCCGCGGGTTGTCTTTCTTATTTTTGATGATTATAATTATAGTGTTTATATGCGGGAAAAACTATCAGGATTGCCCCGAAAAAGTATAAAAATCGTATTTTTTTTGCAGCTGCAGAATATATGCGGCGGGATGAAAAGGAGGCAGGTTATGAAGCGGCGGACAGTGGAGATCATGGGCGGGAGCTCGGAGGTGGTGCACTATGAGCGCCAGGGGCTGCCCCTTTATGTGGAGACGGCAGAGCTGTCCCAGTTTGCGGGGAAGAGGGCGGCCTGTCACTGGCATGACGATCTGGAGTGGATCCACATTCTGGACGGGGCCATGAATTACAATGTGAACGGCAGGGAGATCAGCCTGAAGACGGGAGATTCCCTGATGGTGAACGGGAGGCAGATGCACTATGGCTGGGGTGCTGAAAACTGCCGCTTTATTTGCATTCTGTTCCATCCGTCTCTCTTTGGCGGCAATGAACTTCTGCAGCAGGAGTATGTGCGCCCGGTAGCGGGGAATCCGGAGCTGGAATACCTGTATTTTGACGGAGATGAAGAGGAAGGCAGAGCGGCGGGGAACCTGCTGAAGCAGATGGCTGGGGCAAAAGAGAGCGGACTGGCGGCGTGGGAGACGGATGTGATCGGCTTTATGTACCTGCTGTGGGGAAGGATACTGCGGGGAACGGGTGTGAGGACGGGAGCCGGCTCCGGGGCGGAGCAGGAGGACAGAGCCGCCCAGAAGGAGATGGTTTCCTTTATCTGCAGCCGCTACGGAGAACATCTTTCTCTGGAGGAGATCGCGGCGGCGGGCCATGTGAGCAGGAGCCGGTGCTGCCAGATCTTCCGGAAATATGTGGGACAGTCCCCGGTGGATTTTCTCAACACGTACCGCCTGAAAATGGGAAGAGACATGCTCGCGGGCACGGAAAAGAGCGTCACGGAAATTGCCACAGGCTGCGGCTTCAGTCATCTCAGCTATTTTTCCAGGCAGTTTGCAGCCGTTTACGGGTGCACGCCCAGAGAATACAGGAAAATGGCGGAAAATTGCAAAAAATAAGGGTGTTCTTTTTCCATAGGGTGTGCTATAATCAGGTTCGGCAGTGAAACGCGCCAACGCGTTAAAGCGGCGCGGCTTTCTGCCGGAGAAAATACATATCATATGATACAGGGGGAAAACCTATGGAAGAGAAAGAGCTGAAAACACTAAATGGCTGGCAGTCCGCTCTGCTGCTGGTGCTGATCATTGCGTCAGTGGCTCTGTGCGTGGGGCTGAAGGTGGGAGGCCCCATGATCGGCCTGTTTCTGTCGTGGCTGATCATCTACGGCTTCTGCGTTATTTTCAGGATCGATTACCGCCAGGTAAATCAGGGAGCCTTTGAGGCTCTGCGGGTGGTGCTGCCCACCATGGCCATCCTGATGGCCATCGGAGTGATGATCGGGACATGGATGCAGTCCGGCACCATTCCCACCATCATTGTCTACGGACTGAAGGCCATTAATCCTACATACCTGCTGACCTTTACCCTTTTATTTACGGCTGTGCTCAGCATGGTGACCGGTACGTCCTACGGCTCCGCGGGAAGTGCCGGAGTGGCAATGATGGCCATCGGAAATGCCATGGGCTTAAATCCCGGCATGGTGGCGGGAGCCGTGATCTGCGGGGCGATGTTCGGAGATAAACTGAGCCCTCTTTCTGACACCACCAATCTGGCTCCGGCGGTGGCGGGAGCAAAGCTGGGAGATCATGTGAAGAGCATGCTTTGGACAACAGTGCCGCCCATGCTCATCAGCATTGTCATTTTTACGGTTCTGGGATTTCGCCAGACATCCGGCGGCTACGATCCGGGAGATTTAAACGTATACATTGATTATCTGGAAGGAAGTTTCCACATCGGTCTGGTGACGCTGATTCCGGCGGTGATCCTGATCGCCCTTCTGCTCCTGCGTGTGGGAGCGTTTGAGGCCCTGGGGATCGGCGCGGTGGCCGGCGGCGTGATCGCCATGGTAAGCCAGGGAAACAGCCTGCAGTCCGTGTTCAGCGTGGCCTATAACGGCTTTACCAGCGATACGGAGATTGCGGTGCTGAAGGCGATCCTCAACCGGGGAGGAATGAGCAGCATGCTCCAGTACGTGGCCATCATCACCTTCGCAGTGGGAATGGGCGGAATGCTGGAGAAGCTGGGCGTGCTGGATAAAGTGCTGTCCCTGTTTACCAGAAAGATCCACAGTGACGGTTCTCTGATTCTGGCTACCATGCTGGTAGGCTATGTGACCAGCATTGTCAGCTCCTCCAGCCCCATGTCCCATGTGCTTACGGGACGGCTGATGCAGCCTCTGTTCAAACAGAGACATATTGAACCCAGGATCCTGTCCCGGTGTCTGGAAGACAGCGGAACGCTGGCCGGACCCATGATCCCCTGGCACGGCTATGGGATCTACATGGCCGGGACTCTGGGAGTGGCCTGGTCACAGTACATTATGTTTGTGCCCCTTTTGTGGCTGACGCCGCTTTTCTCCATCTTTTACGGCTTTACGGGGATCTCCATTCTCCACACAAAGGAGAAGGACTGACCGTTTTTCCCGTTCCGCCTTTTCAGCCGGCCTGTTTTTGGGTATAATGGACTGGTAAAGGAGGAGACGAATGAATATTATTCTTGGAATACTGATCCCGTTTGCCGGCACGGCAGCCGGCGCGGCCTGTGTGTTTTTTATGAAAAACCAGATCCGGCCTCTGGTTCAGAAAATGCTCCTGGGCTTTGCCTCGGGAGTCATGGTGGCGGCCTCCGTATGGTCGCTGCTGATCCCGGCCATGGATATGGCTGCGGATATGGGAAAATTTGCCTTTGTGCCGGCTGCGGCAGGTTTTCTGCTGGGAATGGCTTTTCTGCTGGCCATGGACCGTCTGGTGCCCCATCTTCACATGGACCATAAGGAGCCGGAAGGCCCGAAGAGCAGTCTGAAGAAATCCACCATGCTGGTGCTCGCGGTGACGCTTCACAACATTCCGGAGGGAATGGCAGTGGGAGTGGTGTTTGCCGGCATGATGCAGGGGAAAGAGCTGATCACCCTGGCGGGGGCTTTTGCCCTCTCCATCGGGATCGCCGTGCAGAATTTCCCCGAGGGCGCAATCATCTCCATGCCGTTAAAGAGCGAGGGCTTAAGCAGGCAGAGGGCTTTTCTCTACGGGGCGGCGTCCGGCATAGTGGAGCCGATCGGCGCAGGGATCACCATACTGCTGGCATCCTACATCACGCCGGTTCTGCCGTATCTGCTGGCCTTTGCGGCCGGCGCCATGCTCTACGTGGTGGTGGAGGAACTGATCCCGGAGTCAGCGGAGGGAGAGCACTCCAATATTGGAACTATAGGGTTTGCTGCTGGATTTGTGCTGATGATGATTCTGGATGTGGCGCTGGGATGATCTGAGAGCAGAGAAATAGCTGCGGAGAACAAAAGCGCGCCGCCGTCTGTCCTGTTTTGAGAAGGACAGACGGCGGCGCGTTATTTTGCAGGAAAGAATCCTGCTCCTCAGAGTTCTCCGCCTGCGGCGGGCCGCGAAAGCGGCATTTTCTTTTTCGCCGCAGTGCGATTCCCCACGGCTATCGGACAGAGCTGCTGTCCGAGCGTCTGAAGATGAGCTCCTTAGATGGACAGACCCTTGTTCCGGCTGGCCGGCACGAAGGTCTGATCGTTTCCGTGGTAGATCGGTTTCCACTCTACCTTTTTCACCAGAGCCACTGCGGAGATGGGCACGTAGGTGAACATGAAGACCGGGAAAGTGAACAGATACAGGAATTTCTTCCTTGTGGGGATCTGTATGGCTTTCCACTCGGTGATCGTTGTGACCGCTCCGTACATCAGAAGTCCCAGGTAGAACACAAAGATCGTTCTGGCGATAAAGCCCAGGCATTCCTCCACGACGATCTGTGCCTCCGGCGTCGGAAGGGTGGCGCAGGCGGTGAGCATGATCAGGTTGATGAGAATGGCCGCCAGAGTTAAGAACATTCCGGGAGCTACGGTCATGAACATATCGTAGCAGGAAAATCCCTTCCGTCCGCCGGCGAAGATTCCTTTTAACAGAGACAGGCCGTAGCGGTAGTCAATCTGATAAAAGCCTTTGGACCAGCGCAGACGCTGATCCCAGGACTGCTTGAATGTCACCGGCTGCTCGTCGTAGATCACAGCCTTTTCACAGTATCCGATGACCCGCCCCTGCAGCGCGCAGTTTACGGAAAACTCAATGTCCTCCGTGAGCAGATGGAACGGCCAGCCGCCGTTTTCCCGAATCAGGTCCCCGGAGACTAAAAATCCGGTTCCGGAAATGGCGCAGCTGGAGCCGACTGCCATTCTGGGAGCGTTTAAGAAACGGGCTTCCCGCAGAAACCACAGGCCGTATCCGGCGGAGATCCAGTTGGAACCGAAATTCTTGGAGTTGCGGTAGCTGGTGAGCGCCGCGTATTTTCCGGTGTCGAAGGTGGCGTTCATCTCCTTCACAAAATTCGGATCCACGTAATTGTCCGCGTCAAATACAAAATAGCCGTCATAGTCATTTTTTCCTTCCTCTGTCAGACGGCCGAACAGGTAGTCCAAGGCGTAGCCCTTTCCCACCTGCAGATGGTTGAATCTCCGGTACACGATCGCTCCGGCGTCCTCCGCCACCTGTGCTGTGTTGTCAGTGCAGTTATCCGCGATCACGTAGACATCCAGCAGCTCTTCCGGATAATTCTGGTCCTTCAGACTCTTTATCAGACCGCTGATGACGTTCTCCTCGTTGCGGGCCGAGATGATCGCCGCGTAGCGGTGCAGTTTGGCCGGGGTTTTCGTCCGGCCGGCGTTTCGCTTCTGTACAATGCCGATCAGCAGGTATCCCAGCTGGTACAAATACAGCAGGGTAAGGATCACTGCGATGGCAGTGTTAAAAGATTGTGTGAATTCGTTCATAATGTCTCTTCCCTCTTTTATAATTTCCCGCCAAAAGGCAGTTTTTCATATCATCAAAACACTACCACATTTCCGGAATATTACAAGTATTTTTCCTGAATTTAATCAAAATTTAATATTTTCGTATGTATTTAGAAACAAGTGAAGGATATGTATTTTGAATGTGCAGATCAGGTTTTTAAACGGAGAATTAAGCGCTTTGTCGGTCAATTTTGAGAATATTTCACAGAATGCAAAAAAAACAGCTATGACGGAGGCGGGAATAGGAAAAAACTCTGTGGAAAATCATGTTTTTTCAGGGCTTTTCCCGGGACAAAGCTGCAATTTCCCTTCCTATTTCTTTGCTTTTTGCAGGGAAATCCGATATAATAAAGCCAGAATCATGCCCGGCGTCCATGCGGGGCAAATACAATAAAAAGAACAAGAGGGATTTGTATGTATCAGATAGATTTTAAAAAACCATGCTATGTACATTTTATCGGGATCGGAGGGATCAGCATGAGCGGGCTGGCGGAGATCCTTATGGATGAAGGATTTTCAGTCAGCGGTTCTGACATGAAGGAGTCGGAGCTGACAAAGCATCTGGAGGCAAAGGGAGCAGAGATCGCTTACGGTCAGCGGGCGGCCAACATTACGGATGACATTGATGTTGCGGTTTACACGGCGGCGGTGCACCCGGACAATCCGGAGTTTGCCGAGGCGAAGAGGCGGGGGATTCCCATGCTGAGCCGGGCGGAGCTTCTGGGACAGATGATGAAAAATTACCGCCGGGCCCTGGGAGTATCGGGAACCCACGGAAAAACCACCACCACATCCATGATCACGGAGATCCTTCTGGCAGCAGGGGAAGATCCCACCATCTCTGTGGGCGGAATCTTGAACTCCATCGGAGGAAATATCCGGGTAGGCGGACCGGACCTGTTTGTGACGGAAGCCTGCGAGTACACCAACAGTTTCCTGTCCTTTTTCCCCACCATGGAGATCATCTTGAACATTGAAGAAGACCATCTGGACTTTTTTAAGGATCTGGAGGACATCCGCCGCTCCTTCCGCCTCTTTGCGGAGAAGCTGCCGGAGGACGGACTTCTTATTATAAACAGTGAGATCGACCGCCTGGAAGAGCTGACCGGCGGCCTGTCCTGCCGGGTGCTCACCTTTGGAAACGGGGAGAACAGTGATCTCTGGGCGGAGAATGTCCGTCACGACGAGTTTGCCAGAGCAGAGTTTGACATGATCCGGAACGGAGAGAAGCTGGGGCACATCGTGCTGGGCGTGGCGGGAGAGCACAACGTCTCAAACGCTCTGGCAGCGGCGGCGGCCTGCGCGGAGCTTGGAGTTTCCTTTGAAAAGATCGCCGAGGGCCTGAAGAAGTTTACGGGGACGAACCGAAGGTTTGAGAAGAAAGGGGAGATCGGCGGAGTGACGGTGATCGATGACTATGCCCACCATCCCAGCGAGATCCGCGCCACGCTCACCGCGGCGAGAAATTATCCCCACAGAAAGATCTGGTGCGTATTCCAGCCCCATACCTACACCAGGACAAAGGCGTTTATGGATGAGTTCGCCGAGGCGCTGTCTCTGGCGGATGAGGTGGTACTGGCGGATATTTACGCGGCCCGGGAGACGGATACCTTAGGGATCAGCTCCCGCGATCTGGCGGAAAAAATTGAAAAACTGGGGACAAAAGCCACCTATCTGCCGTCCTTCGACGAGATCGAGACATTTATTTTGGAAAATTGTGTGCACGGCGATTTGTTGATAACTATGGGGGCCGGAGATATTGTAAAAGTGGGAGAAAAACTGCTTGGACAGTAGTTATCCACATTATCCACATAGTTTTCAACATTTTATGTAAAGAAGCTATGTGGATTTTTTGATTTACATAATGAATCGTCTGTAAATTTAAAAATGCTTGAATTTCCGCTGGATTCGACATATTTCCCTTAAATATTTAAGATTATGTAAACATTATTTCCACGATATCCACATTATCCACAATCCAGGCTGTGGATAAAGGGTCCTATTTTCTTTTTAAATGGAATGTGTTATGATGGGAGCAGGAAATCTGCCTGACTGAGAAAAGGGGAGTTTGACTGTGAGAAATCAGTTTGAAATCCATGCAACCCTGGTTGCGGATGAATTTATTGATACATATATGGCTTCTGCCAACGGAGAGTATGTGAAAGTATATCTCTATATTCTCCGCCATCAGAATGAAAAAGTAGATCTGCCGTCCATCGCCGACGCTTTGAACCATACGGAGGCGGATGTGCGCCGCGCGCTGGCTTACTGGGAAAAGATGGGGGTGTTGGGCGAATTAGGAGAGAATGCCGCCGGCGCATCTCAGGAAGATGCCGCCCGCGCGTCCCGGGGAAACACCGCCCATGCGCCCCGGGAAAACGCTGTTGGTGCATCCTGGGAAAATCCTTCCCGGGCATCCCGGGAGACGGCGGCCGCGGTCACGGGCATTCCGTCCGGGACCTCCGGCAAAGAGGCGGCGTCAGCGGCTTCCCATTTTTCCCCCATGGCCGGGAGAAATGAAGAGGAAGCCGGGGGCCGGAAGACGGCCGGGGATAAGAGCGGAATCTCCGTGCCTGAAAAGCGGAAGAGCTATGGAAAGGCGGAGCTGGACCGGCTTCAGGGAGACGGGGAATTCAGCCAGCTGCTCTATGTGGCCGGACAATATATGGGGAGACTGTTAAAGCCCCAGGACGCGGATATGCTGGCCTACCTTTACGACACGCTCCGCATGCCCAGCGATGTGATCGAGTACGTGATCGAATACTGTGTGCAGAACCGGCACAACAGCATCCGCTACATGGAGATGGTGGCGCTGAACTGGCATGAGAAAGGGATCGACACGGTGGCGAAGGCAAAGGCGTGGACGGAGCATTTCAACCAGGACGCGTTTGCGGTGATGAAGGCGTTCGGGATCAATGACCGCCGCCCGGGCAATACGGAGTGGGACACGATCGAGAGATGGTACAAGACCTGGGGCTTTTCCCGCCAGATGGTGGTGGAGGCGTGCAACCGGACGATGGAAGCGATCCACAAGCCCAGCTTTCAGTATGCGGACAGGATTCTGGAGGAGTGGCACAAGAACGGTCTGCGGACGCTGGAGGAAGTGGCCGGTGCTGAGAGCCGGCGGAAAAGACCGGCGGCGGAGACGAAGAAGAGAAGCAATAATCAGTTTCACAATTTTGAGGAGCGTCAGACAGATTACGACGCTATGATTCTGGAGCAGTGGCAGTAAAGGAGGATGAGACATGGCACTGAGCAATTCCCAATACGATGCCATCATCCGGGAGTACGGAAGACAGCAGCTTCAGGACAAGCATGAGCAGGATAAGCGGGTGGAGGAAATCTACCGGGTGATACCGGCGGTAAAAGAGCTGGACGACGCCATCAGCACCACGGCGGTGGAAGCTGCCAGAAAGCTGCTGGCCGGAGATTCCGGCGCTCTGGATCGAATGAGGGCGGATCTGGCGGATCTGCGGGAACAGAAGGAGATCCTTCTGCGGGCCAAGGGCTATCCGCCGGATTATATGGAGATGCGGTACCGCTGTCCGGACTGCCGCGACACCGGGTACGTAAATGGAAAAAAATGCCACTGTTTCCGCAAGGCGCAGATGCGGCTGCTCTACGCCCAGTCCAATATTGAAGAGGTGGTGAAGCGGGAGAATTTTTCCACGTTTTCCTACGAATACTATGATGATGAGAAGATCATTCCGGGGCTGGGAAAGACGGCCAGGGACCATATGCGCCAGGTGGTGGCGGCCTGCCGGCTTTTTATCGATGAGTTTAAAGAGACGAAGGGGAATATCCTTCTCACCGGGAGCACCGGAGTGGGAAAGACATTTCTGGCAAACTGCATCGCCAAAGAGCTGATGGACCGGTATTATTCCGTGATCTATCTTTCTTCCGGAGACCTGTTTGATATATTTTCCAGGACAAAGTTCAGCTATCAGGATGAGGACGATATGAAAGATATGTACGGATATATCCTGGAATGTGATCTCCTGGTGATCGATGACCTGGGTACGGAGCTGAACAACAGTTTTACCTCATCGCAGCTGTTTTACTGTCTCAACGAGAGACTGAACCGGAAGCTGGGGACGGTGATCTCCACCAACCTCTCTCTGAACGCACTGCGGGACACCTATACGGAACGTGTTACATCCCGGATCATGAGCTATTACCGGATTCTTCCCGTGTACGGGGACGATATCCGCCTGAAAAAGCGGCGGGAAGGCCGGGAATGACCTTGACGATTCGGGGCGTTGATGCTATAAATATACGGGTAATAATCCCCAGGCCGCCTGCGGCGGCGTCACAAAAAGACAAATAGGAGGACGAAGATGATTTACGAAGAGAAGACCATCGAAACGATACCAGTAGGACCCCTTGGGCTGATCCCGTTAAAGAGCTGTGCGGAGCTGGGAGAAAAGGTAAACAGACATCTGGTAGAGTGGAGACGGGAACGGGAGAGCGAGCACAAATCCACCATCGCGTTTACCGGGTACCAGAGGGACAACTACATCATTGATGCGCAGACCCCCAGGTTTGGTTCCGGCGAGGCCAAGGGAACCATTGAGGAATCCATCCGGGGAGACGATCTTTATTTTATGGTGGATGTCTGCAACTACAGCTTGACCTATTCTCTCTGCGGCATGGTCAATCACATGTCTCCCGACGATCATTTCCAGGATCTGAAGAGAGTGATCGCGGCAGCAGCCGGAAAGGCCCGCAGGATCAATGTCATTATGCCTTTCCTTTATGAGGGACGTCAGCACAAGCGTTCCGGAAGAGAGTCTCTGGACTGCGCGACTGCTCTCCAGGAGCTGGTGAGCATGGGCGTGGAGAACATCATCACCTTTGACGCCCACGACCCCAGAGTGCAGAACGCCATCCCCTTAAAGGGATTTGAGACAGTCCAGCCCATTTATCAGTTTATCAAGAGCCTGCTGAAGGTGGAAAAGAACCTTCAGATCGACAGTGATCACATGATGGTCATCAGCCCGGATGAGGGCGGCATGAAGCGGGCGATCTTCTTTGCCAATGTGCTGGGTCTGGATATGGGTATGTTCTATAAGAGAAGAGACTACACGCAGATCGTCAACGGCCGCAACCCCATCGTGGCCCATGAATTCCTGGGCTCTGACATTGAAGGCAAGGATGTGGTGGTCATCGACGATATGATCTCTTCCGGTGAGAGCATGCTGGATGTGGCCAAAGAGCTGAAGATGAGAAAGGCGAGAAAAGTATTTATCTTCTCCACCTTCGGACTCTTCACCAACGGTCTGTCCAAATTTGACGAGTATTATCAGAATGGTCTGATCGACCGCGTATTTACCACCAACCTGGTGTACCAGACGCCGGAGCTTCTCACGAAGCCCTATTACACCAGCGTGGACATGAGCAAATACATCGCGCTGATCATTGACAATCTGAACCATGATGATTCCCTGAGCGAGCTGCTGGATCCGACAAAAAGGATCAACCGTGTACTGAATCTGTACCGCAAGGGAGAATATTGATCGGGAATAAGAGAAAAGGAGCGGGCTGGAACCAAAACAGGTTTCGGCTCGTTTTTCATTTCACAGAAAACCTTATCCCCTGTGAAATAAAACACTCCGGGGAATCACACTGCGAACTGCATAATTTTACCAATTTTTTATAAAATCAGTATTGATTTTTGTGGAAGATTTCTGTATAGTAAAGATAGTCAATTCCGGCTGGGCGTTCTGCCCGCCAGTGTTTATCACATTTTCAGGAGGCATATCTATAATGATCAATTCTGATGTTCTCAAACTTCGGGAAAAGTTCCATCTCTTTCAAAATCAGGAAACGGCTCTCGCTGCAGTGCGCCGGAGCGCGGACGCTTATTATGAATTTCTGTCCATGGACCAGGAGTACCGGGATCAGATTCTGCAGTTTTTCACAGGTGAAATGGGCGTTAAGCTCACCTACGACACATTTTTTAAAAGAATATTCCGTCCGGACATCTGCCCGGAACGGCTGGAAGGGCTTTTGGGAGCTCTTTTGGGGGAAGCAGTTCAGGTAAAAGGAGTACTGCCCAATGAGGGCTTTCGCTTTTCTGAAAAGGCTTCCCTTGTCGTCATGGACATTTTAGTGGAGCTGTCGGACGGAAGCCTGGTCAATGTGGAGATCCAGAAGATCCCTTACGCATTTCCCGGACAGAGATGCGCCTGCTATTCTGCGGATCTGGTGCTCAGGCAGTATGCCAGGGTAAAGAGCGAGAGAGGAAAAAGCTTTACCTACGGCGATATTAAAAATGTGTATACAGTTGTCCTCATGGAGAAGAGCATCCGCGGAATCCGCGGCTTATCCGGACAGTATATCCACCGTGCCGAACAGCGCTTCGACACAGGGATCCGTCTTCCCATGGTGCAGAAATATGTCATCGTATCGCTGGACAGCTACAGAGAGCAGAAGCACGGCCTGGAGACAGAGCTGGATGCGTGGCTCCACCTGCTGACAGATGAAAGCCCAGGCACTATTTTGCAGATCGTGGAAAAATATCCGAAGTTTGAGGCAATCTATCGAGATGTATTTGAATTTATGAGAAAACCGGAGGAGGTGATCCATATGTTCTCAGAAGAACTCAGGATACTGGATGAAAATACGATACACTATATGATAGAAAAACAGAAAGAGGAGCTGGACGCAGCTAATCAGGAGCTGGACGCGGCCTATAAACGTCTGGCGTCAGCAGAACAGGAGAAGGAGCAGTCTGTAAAGCGGATGCAGGAGGAAAATGCCAGGCTGGAGGAGAGGATCCGGGAGCTGGAGAGGCTTTTGGCAAAGAATGACTGACCAGATCCGAAGGAAAATGAAAAGGCTGCGGAATCTTAAGCTCCGCAGCCTGAACAGACCTTTCAGGTCTAAATATTGATCTGGTGATAAGGGATGTTTTCCTCATCCAGAATTTGAAGTTCTCTCCTGTGACAGGTGAAAATAATGCACTGACCGTCGTAGGTTTTGGACAGCCATTTTAATGCGGTTCTCAGCCGCTCATCATCATACTGGACAAAGCTGTCGTCGAATATCAGGGGCAGCGGTTCATTCTCCCCCTGTATCAGCCTGGCCACTGCCATCCGCAGAGCCAGGTAGATTTGGTCCATGGTGCCACTGGACACCTGTTCGATGGGAACCAGTTTGGTGCGCGTGTTCATAAAAATGTTCAGATTTTCATCTACGCTCATGCTGCTGTAGATGCCGCCGGTGATGCCTGCGATCAGATCGGAGGCTGTCTTGTTGAGAAGAAGGCCGAAAGAAGAGCGGATGGAGGTGGAAACCTCCGTCATAGTCTCCAGCGCCAGGTCGATGGCAGTGATCTCATCTCTTAAACGGTCATTTTCGTCGATGACATGCTGGAGAGCTGCCACCTGGTCACGGCAGAAGGAGAGCCGCTCCAGCTTCTTTTCCAGCTCCCACTGAAGCCGCTGCTGTTCTTCGATCTCTGTGGAGCAGGATTCCGCCTGCTTCTGGAGAGCTTCGATTTCTGTCTGCTGCTGACGCATGGACGCCTCAGATTTTTCCAGAGCAGCGTTTAAGCGGATAAATTCTTCCATCCGCTGAGAGAGGGCATTCATGGCGTCATCGGAGATGGAGCTGTCTCCCAAATGGCGGGCGAAGATCTCGCGGATCAGGCCGGCGCTCAGCTCCAGCTCCTTCTGATACCTTTTGCCCTTCATCCGCAGGAAAATGCCGGAGAATAAAAACAGGGCAGCCGGAAGGAGGAGCAGGGCCCCGATCTGGATGGAAAGACCGCCGAAGGGAATCAGGCCCGCGAGGAAAGCGGCGGAGAATGCGGCAGCTGCGGCGGACAGAAGAAAACAGACAGAAGCCAGGATCGTCCTGGATTTCTGCTCCGACGCCGCCTTTGCTGTCTTGTACTCCCCGTAAACTTTTTCCGCTTTCTGGAGATAGGTGCGGATGGAATCCTCCCCGTCAAACTGGTTGCTGTTTAAAATCTGGCGGCCTTTTGCGATTTTCTGAAGCAGGTCTTCCCGCTCGGCCCGCTTTGTGTTCAGCTGCTCATTCACGTTCTTCTGCATGGCCCGGCAGGCGTTCAGCTGATTCTCAAACTCCGGCGCGGCGATTTCCTGCTCGATTGTCCGGATTTCGCCTAAGAGAGTGGTGTAATTTCTGGCAGCCTCAGGCACGATCTGATTTTCCAGATTCTTTTTCTGCTTTTTTAAGAAGGCGGCGGCTCTGGTTATGTTTAAGGCCATGCTGCCGGAGGTGTTTAAGTTGGCGATATAATTTTTCAGTTCAGATACCATGGAGCTGTCCGTGGCGCTCTTTAGCTGCCCGATGCTGATGGTATTGTTGTAGGAGGTTTCGGTGAGACCGCACAGCATCTGGTCGTAAAACGCCTTGTCGGGAGCGATCTCTTTTCCGAGAGTTTCGTTGATAATGTGGGTCGCTTTTTCATTTTTGCTGAAAATCCGCTCTATGCAGCAGACGGAGCCGCCGCTCTCCAGACGGAGCCGCCCCTGATAGCCGGAGCTTTTTTCCCAGGGATCATATTTGGTGTACAGATCATTCCGGGAAGCCCGCCCCCGCCCCCGCTCGATGCCGAACAGCATGCCGCGGATAAAGGTGTGGAGCGTGGATTTTCCCGCCTCATTTTTTCCGTAGACGACATTGAAGCCGTCCTGAAATGTGATGGACTTTTCGTGAAATTTTCCAAATCCGTTTATGTACAGATCAAGCAGCTTCATGACTGGCTCCTTTCATCAGTGGTGTGCAGCAGAGCGTTGATCCCGTAGTAGAGCGCCTTCTTTTCAATGGGACTGGCGTTCTCCTTCTGGAGCGCCTGAATGTAGAAACCGATCATGTCGCTGGGATGCTCGGCAAACAGAGCGCTGAAATCGTACTGCGGCTCTGATTCATCAATGATCTCGGCAATTTTCCAGCGGTAGGACAGGGCGTCCAGATCAAAACGCATCTCCGGGTCCCTCATGCCGCGGATCCGGAACCGGTAAATATGCTCCTGCCCCCGCTTTTTGATCTCCTCGTCGATCCGGTCCGCCAGCTCCGTGTTGGTAGTTTCCGGCGTGACGTGCACGGCCAGGGAGATGTACTGGGTTTTGGAGAGGGGAACGAATTCCAGGGAAGTCACCTTCCCCGTCATGTAGTTGATCTCGCCCGCGATGATTCCGTGACGCCCCGATTCCGTCTTGTCCAGAGGCTCCGGCGAGCCTGGGTAGGCCATTCGGTTTCCGGAAAAAATCTCCGGCTTGTGAATATGCCCAAGGGCGATGTAGGAGAAGCTGGTGGAAAGAAGCTGGTCCCGGTCAAAGGGGAGATGCTTGGAATCACCGCCGTGGGCCATGAGGACGGAGATCCGTCCGTTGGCGGGAGCCTGTACCCCAGCCAGGCGGTTTTCCGTGATCTCCGCCGTGTGGTAGGAAAAACCGAACACTTCCGTGTTGATATCTTCAAAATAGACGGATGAAAGTTCTTCCCCCATAAAAAAAGTGACGTTGGAAGACCAGGTAAAACTGTAGAGAGCCGAGCTTCTGCGGATCCGGTCGTGATTGCCGGCAATGATGCAGACGTGGATTGCAGGAATCGTGGAAAACAGATAGTTGATCTCTTTTAGATCCCGCACTAGAGGCTGACTGTGAAACAGATCTCCGGAGATAAAAATACAGTCTGCATCCCGGGTTTTCGCCTCTTTGATGATGCGCACGAAGGTATCCTTGATAGCCTGGGCCCGTTCCCGGCTCCATGGCTTGTCGCTGTCCGGATTCATGCCCCAGTGAATATCTGCCGTGTGGATAAATTTCATAGCAACCTCCCCGTTTCTGCCCCTTTTTGCGAAAAGGAACAGGCATAATTTAAGAAACGGGCTGCCAGAGAAGGCAGCCCGCATACAGATGTGCGCAGCGGCGCACGATTACAGTTCGCAGTTGTTGACGGTCCGCGGGAAAGGAATCACGTCGCGGATATTGGCCATGCCGGTGAGGTACATGACGCAGCGCTCGAAGCCCAGGCCGAATCCGGCGTGCCGTGTAGAACCGTATCTGCGCAGGTCCAGATAGAATTTGTAGTCGTCCTCGTTCAGTCCCAGTTCTTTCATGCGGGTCAGCAGCTTCTCATAATCATTCTCCCTCTCGCTGCCGCCGATGATCTCTCCGATACCGGGAACCAGGCAGTCCATAGCGGCTACCGTTTTGCCGTCGTCGTTCTGCTTCATATAGAAGGCTTTGATCTCCTTCGGATAATCGGTGACGAATACAGGGCGCTTGAACACCTCTTCCGTCAGATAGCGCTCGTGCTCTGTCTGAAGGTCGCAGCCCCAGAATACTTTATAGTCAAATTTATCATTGTTCTGTTCCAGGATCTTAACTGCCTCCGTGTAGGTAACGTGGCCGAACTCAGAATTGAGAACTCCGTTTAACCGCTCCAGGAGGTTCTTGTCTACAAACTGATTGAAGAAATTCATCTCTGCCGGCGCATTCTCCAGCACATAGCGGATGATATATTTCAGCATTCCCTCAGCTACCCGCATATTGTCGTTCAAGTCTGCGAATGCCATCTCCGGCTCGATCATCCAGAACTCAGCCGCGTGGCGGGTGGTGTTGGAATTCTCCGCCCGGAATGTGGGACCGAAGGTATACACATTGCGGAACGCCATGGCGTAAGTCTCCACATTCAGCTGGCCGCTGACCGTCAGGTAGGTTTCCTTGCCGAAGAAGTCTTTGGAATAGTCTACGGCTCCGTCCTCCGTCTTCGGCGGATTGGCCAGGTCTAAGGTCGTCACCTGGAACATCTCTCCCGCTCCCTCGCAGTCACTGGATGTGATCAGGGGCGTATGGACGTATACAAAGCCCTGCTCCTGAAAATACTGATGAATAGCGTAGGCGATGAGAGAGCGCACGCGGAAGACTGCCTGGAACGTATTGGTTCTGGGACGAAGATGGGAAATGGTGCGCAGGTACTCAAAGGAGTGGCGTTTTTTCTGAAGGGGATAATCTGCGCTGGAAGGACCTTCCACCGTCACTTCTGACGCCTGGATCTCGAAAGGCTGCTTTGCCTGGGGGGTGGCGACCAGAGTTCCCTTTACGATCAGAGCCGCGCCCACATTTACCTTGCAGATCTCAGCGAAATTTTCCATGGTGTCGTGGTAAACGATCTGGAGCGTGTCGAAGCAGGAGCCGTCGTTTAACACGATAAAGCCGAAAGCCTTGGAATCGCGGATGCTTCTCACCCAGCCGCCCACGGTGATTTCTTTGTCCAGATAGTTTTCACGGTTTTTGTATATTTCTTTTATGGTAGTCAGATTCATAACCGTATCTCCTTCTATTTCTTCCTATTTTATAATCTATTGGTGATTATACTGTATTTTTTACGGCTGTTCAAGGTTTTATGAAGAAATTATTCGTCGTCAGAAGTCGGGAAAATTCGCTGCGGCAGAGTAAATTCACCACATGTGGGAAATAGCCATATACGGCATACTACATCTAGTGATACGGCAGGGAGGTGTAAATTTTGTGTAAAAAATGTCGGAAAATGCACAAAAAATGCGAAAGATTATTCTGTAAATTGTTCACTATTTCCAAATAATGTGTTATAATACGTTTATAACTAAAATTACACAGCAAGAGGTGGTAACGCAATGATTAAAAAAGAAATGATTGCCATGTTACTGGCAGGAGGACAGGGAAGTCGCCTCGGTGTTTTGACAGCGAAGGTAGCAAAGCCCGCGGTATCTTTTGGGGGAAAGTACCGTATTATTGATTTTCCCCTGAGCAACTGCATCAACTCCGGCGTGGATACCGTGGGCGTTCTCACACAGTATCAGCCACTGCGTTTGAATACCCATATCGGAATCGGTATTCCGTGGGATCTTGACAGAAATGTAGGAGGAGTTACGATCCTTCCGCCCTATGAGCGGAGCAAGGGCAGCGACTGGTATACGGGAACTGCCAATGCGATCTATCAGAATCTGGAATATATGGAAATGTTTAACCCGGATTACGTCCTCATCCTTTCCGGCGATCACATTTACAAGATGGACTACGAAGTAATGCTGGATTATCATAAGGCCAATAATGCCGATATCACCATTGCTGCAATGCCGGTGCCGATCGAAGAGGCCAGCCGCTTTGGAGTGGTGATCACAGATGACAGCAACCGGATCGTGGAATTTGAGGAGAAGCCGGAACATCCCAGAAGCAATCTGGCGTCCATGGGCATCTACATATTCAAATGGAGTGTGCTGAAAGATGCCCTGATCAAGTTAAAGGACGAGCCGGGATGTGATTTCGGAAAGCATGTGATCCCCTACTGCCATACCAAAGGGGACCGGATTTTTGCATATGAGTACAATGGCTACTGGAAAGACGTCGGCACTCTCGGTTCCTACTGGGAAGCCAATATGGAGCTGATCGATATCATTCCGGAATTTAACTTGTATGAGGAATACTGGAAGATCTATACCAACAGCGACAAGATCCCGCCTCAGTATGTGGCTGAGAACGCGGTGATCGAGAGAAGCATCATCGGAGAAGGATCGGAGATCTACGGAGAAGTGTATAATTCCGTCATCGGTTCAGGCGTGATCATCGGCCGCGGAACTGTGGTGAGGGATTCTATTATCATGCACAACTGCGTGATCGAAGACGGAGCCGTGGTGGACAAGGCTATTATCGCCGAGGACGTGCGGGTAGGAAACGGCGCGCATCTCGGCGTAGGTGAGTACGCTCCCAGCAAATACGATCCCAAGGTATATCAGTTTGATCTGGTGACAGTAGGAGAGCACAGCGTGATTCCGCCAAACGTACAGGTTGGTAGGAACACGGCGATCAGCGGCGTCACAGAGCCTGAGGATTATAAAGACGGAATGTTGGCAAGCGGAGATTACATTATAAAGGCAGGGGGAGTACAATGAGAGCAGTCGGTATTATTTTGGCAGGCGGAAACAGCAAGCGGATGAGAGAATTATCAAATAAGAGGGCAATATCTGCTATGCCTATTGCGGGAAGCTACAGAAGCATCGACTTTGCCCTCAGCAATATGACAAACTCCCATATTCAGAGCGTGGCAGTGTTTACCCAGTACAACTCCCGCTCCTTAAATGAGCATTTGAGTTCCTCCAAATGGTGGGATTTCGGAAGAAAGCAGGGCGGACTTTATGTGTTTACGCCTACGATCACGGCGGAGAGCAGCGACTGGTACAGAGGGACTGCGGATGCTCTCTATCAGAATCTGACATTTTTGAAGAACAGCCATGAGCCCTATGTGGTGATCGCGGCCGGAGACGGCATCTACAAGCTGGATTACGGCAAAGTGCTGGAATATCATATTGAGAAAAAAGCGGATATCACGGTAGTCTGCAAGGACATGCCGGAGGATGAGGACATCACCCGTTTCGGAGTGGTGAAGACAAACGACGACGGCAGGATCCTGGATTTTGAGGAAAAGCCCATGGTGGCCAGCTCCCACACGATCTCCTGCGGCATCTACGTGATCAGACGCCGCCAGCTCATTGAGCTGATCGAGCGCTGCGCCGCAGAGGACCGCTACGACTTTGTGAGGGACGTGCTGGTCCGCTACCGCAATCTGAAAAGGATATATGCGTATAAGATGGATACCTACTGGAGCAACATTGCTTCGGTGGAGTCCTATTATAAAACAAATATGGATTTTCTGAAACCGGAGGTGAGAGACTTTTTCTTTAAGCAGTATCCGGATATTTATACGAAGATATGGGACAACCCGCCAGCGAAGTACAATCCCGGAGCTGCCGTGAAAAACAGTCTGGTGTCCAGCGGCTGCATTATCAACGGAACTGTGGAGAATTCCATTCTGTTCCGCAAAGCCTATATCGGCAACAACTGTGTGATCAAAAATTCAATTATTCTGAACGACGTATATATTGGAGACAATACCGTGATCGAAAACTGTATCGTGGAGAGCCGCGATACGATCCGTGCCAATACTACTCATATCGGTACGCCGGACAATATCAAGATCGTGGTGGAGAAAAACGAGAGATATACGCTCTAATACGACAGTATTATGACAAAAGGGGTGCTTACTTATGCAGATAACAGATGTAAGAGTGAGAAAAATCGAAAAAGAAGGAAAAATGAAAGCCATTGTTTCCATTACTATGGACAATGAGTTTGTAATTCACGACATTAAGGTGATCGAGGGAGAGAAGGGACTGTTTATCGCAATGCCCAGCCGGAAAGCGGCGGACGGAGAGTACCGTGACATTGCTCATCCCATCAATTCTGCTACCCGCGATATGATCCAGAATGTGATCCTGTCAAAGTACGAGATGACGACGCTGGATCTGCCGGAAGGTGAATTTTAAAGCCGGAAAAGGGAGAGTGTGTATGTGCGCGACAGTGCGGCATGGGTTGTGCCGCGCCGCCGCGCATCATTTTTGTACATGTTTTTTCATCGAAGATCGGACTGGATTTGCTGAGCGGAGGAGAATTGAGTGAAGAATACAGGTTTTGAGAAGCTGTCCTTCTGGGACAGGCTGACGGATGAGCAGAGAGAGCTGCTGCTGCGCCATGTGGGAGAAGCAGAATATGAGGAAGGGCAGATCGTGCGGGCGGCGGATTCGGAGTGCGCAGGGATTCTTCTGGTGAAGCAGGGGATCTTCCGCATGTCCCTCTGTTCGGACGATGGGAGAGAAGCGACGGTCTACCGCCTGAAAGAGGGGGATGTGTGCGTGCTCTCAGCCGCCTGCATGATTTCGGCCATATCGTTTGACGTGCAGATACAGGCGGAAACAGCGGGCGTTCTGGAGATGATCTCTCCGGGAGTGTTTTCCCGCCTGATGAAGGAAAATATATATGTGGAGAATTTTGTCTACCGGTCCGCCACGGAGCGGTTTTCTGATGTGGTGAATGCGGTGGAGCAGCTGCTTTTTATGACTCTGGAGCAGCGGCTGGTGAGCTTCCTTCTGGATGAATCCGCCCAGGAAAAGTCGGAGGAGCTTCATTTTACCCAGGAACGGATTGCCATGGCGATCGGGAGCGCCAGAGAGGTAGTGACCAGGGGATTAAAAAAGCTGGCGAAAGAGGGGCTGATCGAGCTGTTCCGCGGGGGCGTGCGCATTGTGGACCGGAAAGGACTGTACGGAAAGCTGTGAGAGGAGGATGGGGAGAAACCTGTCTGCCTGTCTGCAAAGGAGGGGCATATTTTCCGGGCCCGGCGCAGAAAAAGCCGGCGGAAATTTTCCGCCGGCGGGTAGGCTGATATTGGGCTGCTGTTCTGATTTCCTTTAGTCCAGCAGGCTCTTTATCGCTGCTTTCGGCTGAACGCCGATGGATTTTTTAACGGGCTGGCCGTTTTTGAAGGCGATGACGGTGGGAATGGTCATGACGCCGTAGCGCTCTGCCAGTTCCGGCTCTTCGTCCACGTTCACTTTTCCCACCCGGAAGCCGTCTGCTTCCGCTGCCAGCTCGTCAATGACGGGACCCAGCATGCGGCAGGGGCCGCACCAGGACGCCCAGAAGTCCACGAGAACGGGAGTGGGGGAGGAAAGCACTTCCTGATCAAAGTTTTTTACTGTAAATTTTTCTGCCATATCGATCGCTCCTTTATTGCTGTGATGAATTTTCATTTCTGCAGTGCGGGAATGCTGTCTGATCCCGCTGCCGTTTTTTCTTTGTTTCTGGCTTCAGTATAGCGGAAAGAAAGGCTGCTGTATGTGATAAAGTCACAAATGAAGAGGATCTTACAGAATGGACAGTTCCGCGGCTTTCTGGCGGATGCGCCGGAAATCTTCTTCTGCCTCTGCCACCCGGGAAGGGTCGCGCAGCAAGGCGGACGGGTGGAGAACGGCGGTGAGCCAGTAGCCCTTTCTCTCTGTCCACGTCCCGTGTTCTCTTGTGATGCGGAAATCAGGGCGGATGATCCTCTGGGCGGCCACCCGTCCCAGGCAGACCATGATCTTCGGGCGGATGAGCAGAGTCTCATACTTCAGATAATCGATGCAGGCAGCCTTTTCCTCCTCGCTCGGGTCGCGGTTGAAGGGCGGGTTGCATTTGATGATGTTGGTGATGTAGATCTGGTCCCTGGTGAGGGAGACGGAGGAGAGCAGCTGGTCAAACATATGGCCGGCCGGTCCCACAAAGGGGATTCCCTGCTGGTCCTCCTGCCTGCCGGGAGCCTCGGCGATGAACATGATCCCTGCCTGCAGACTGCCCCGTCCCATGACGGAATGCGTTCTGGTGCGGCACAGGGGACAGCGGCTGCAGCTGTCCACAAATTGTTTTAATTCTTCCCAGGTGTACATGATGGATTTCCTCCCCATTCCGGATTGCAGATTTCATAGATAACACTTTTGATATTATACCATGCAGTATTGATGTTGTACATTTGAATCAGGGAATGTTAAACTTCTGCTATCAGCAAAGAGACGGAGGTAGAAGATATGACCTGGTTACCAATTATGGCCTTCACAGTTGTCGCAGTCATTTATGCGATCGGAGATTATGTGGCGGCAAAGACAAAAGGAGTGATTTCCTCCATCCTGGTGGCAATCATCCTGCTGCTTATCCTGGGAGGAACCCTGCAGCTGCTGCCGGCAGATCTGATGGATCTGTCCGGATTGAACGCTATGATCCCAACATTCGGCATGGGACTGATCCTTGTAAATGTGGGATCCCTGATGAATCTGAATGATCTGAGAAGAGAGTGGAAGACCGTGGTCGTATCTCTGGCAGGAATTGCCGGCATCATTCTCATGGATCTGACCCTTGGAATGGCGGTGTTCGGATTTGAGCGCGCCCTGGCGGCCATCCCGCCCACAGCGGGAGGAACGGCAGTGACCATGCTGATGACGGAAGCGGCCCAGGAGGTGGACCGGCCGGATCTGGCCTCTTTCGTGGCGGCGGTGAACGCCATCCAGGTGCTGATCGGACTTCCCATCGCGTCATTCTGTCTGAGAAAGGCGGCGACCCGCTTTATCGCGGACGGAGGCCACAGCAGAGAGGTACATACCGCGGAAAAAGAGATCAATCTGAGAGTGGTTCCGCCGTTAAAAGGCTCTCTGGCTTCTTCCAGCACCATGCACTTTGCAAGGATCGGAGTGGTGGCGGTTCTGGCCCAGCTGTGCACCAATGTGACGGGAATCAGCACGGGAGTCACCTTCCTGGTTTTCGGAATCGTGGCAGGTGCCCTGGGAATCGTGGAAAAGGGAAGTTTAAAGACGGCCGGAGGAGAGGGCCTTCTGATGCTGGCCACCTACGCATCTGTGGCGGGCAGTTTTGTAACCATGAAGTTTTCCGATTTTGGGGAGCTTCTGATCCCGGTGATCGGCCTTCTGGTGATCGGAGCGGCCGGCGTGGTGGTGGTTTCCTCCATCGCCGGAAAGATCTTAAAATGGAGCCCGTACCTGGCTGTGGCGGCCGGCGTGGCCTGCCTGTTCGGCTATCCGGTGACTTATGCAGTCGCCATGGAGGTGGCTCAGGGCGTGACGAAAGACGGAGGATTTACAGAGGAAGAGGAACAGAGAGTGATCGACTATCTGCTGCCTAAAATGCTGGTGGCCGGCGTAGTGTCCGTGAGCCTGACCTCTGTGATTCTTGGAGGGCTGATCATTCCTGTACTGTTTTAGCCAGATTTTACAGCTGCCTGCGGAACCTGATCTGCAAAGCGGCTTTGAGTGAAGGGCATCTGCCCCCGCGGCGGCGGCCGGATGGACGTGAGGATACATCTGCCGGGATCGCTTTCCGCGGAAATGAAAAGGAGAATTGCTATGTTTCATGTATCAGAGGAACTTAAAAATGAGATTATTGCCAACCGGAGAGCTCTCCATCAGCGGGCGGAGATCGCGTTTGACCTTCCGCAGACCAGAGCGTTTGTGACGGAGAAACTGAGAGAGTACGGGTATGAGCCCCAGGAGATGGGCGGAGGCATTACCTGCACAGTGGGAAAAGGCGGAAAGACCATTCTGATGCGGGCGGATATGGACGCCCTCCCCATGAAGGAGGAGAGCGGCCTGGATTTTGCCTGCACCAGCGGAAACTGCCACTCCTGCGGCCATGACTGCCATACCGCCATGCTTTTGGGAGCTGCAAAAGCGTTGAAAGAGATGGAAGGCGAGTTAAAGGGAACGGTGAAATTTATGTTCCAGCCGGCAGAGGAAGTGCTGGGCGGCGCAGCCGCCATGGTGGAGGCCGGCATCCTGGAAAATCCGAAGGTGGACGCGGCGTTCGGCCTTCATGTATCTGTGGGGCGGGAAGATTCCTACCCGGGCACAGTGCTGTGCACCCACGGAACTATGAACAATTCCGGGGACGCCATTAAGATCACGGTGAGAGGAAAGGACGCTCACGGCTCCCAGCCTCAGCTGGGGATTGATTCCATCAGTATTGCGTCCCGGATCGTGATCGCTCTGGAGGAACTGACATCCAAGGAGATTCCCACCAACGAGGACAGCGTTGTGCTGGTGGGAAAGATCACAGGCGGAACCACCTGCAATACGGTGGCCGGAGTGACGGAGATGGAGATTTCTGTCCGCACCCAGGGGCATGAGGAGCGGGCTTATCTGAAGCGCCGGGTTAAGGAGATCGCGGAGGGGATTGCCGCCACATTCCGGGCCACGGCGGAGGTGGAGTATCAGTACGGAATGCCGCCCCTTGTAAATGATGAAGCGATGATGAATGAGTTTTTGGGCTATATGAGAGAATTTCTGCCTGAGGATCAGGTGAGGGAGGTGCCGAAAGAAGGCGGCTGTGAGGATTTCACAGTGGTGAGCGAGAAGGTTCCGGCTGTTTTCCTGATGCTGGGAGCCGGGGACCGGGGAAGCGGTCATGTCCACGCCATGCACCATCCCGCCATGCAGGTGGATGAGAGCGCTCTGCCGGTGGGCACTGAAATCTATGTAAACTGTGCCATGAGGTGGCTGGAAGAGCACGAAAAATAAAAAGACGGGCCAAAGACGGAGAAAAGTGCGGAAAACCGTATGAAAACTGAAAGAAGGCTGTGAAGAATGAAGGATCATTTTTCACAGCCTTCTTTTATAAGCGGTTTTACCCGAGAGAGCCGGCGGGAACCGTTTTTATGGAATCCAGAAATGCCTGGATCTTGCTGCTCACCAGATCGAACGCCACGTCGTTCATGCCGCTGTTGGTGATGATGTCGGCGTAGACTTTTGTGGGTTCCACGTGAATGTTGTGCATGGGTTTTACTGTGGCCAGATACTGGTCGATGATATTTTCCAGGTCACGTCCGCGCTCTTTGGTGTCTCTGACGATCCGGCGGAGAATCCGCTCATCCGCGTCAGCGTCCACGTAGATTTTAATGTCCAGCATGTTGCGCAGCTGGCGGTCGCAGAGGACCAGGATGCCTTCCAGAAGGATGACCGGCTTGGGCTCGACCACGATCGTTTCCTTTGCCCGGTTGTGAAGGCTGTAATTGTAGGTGGGGCATTCGATGGTGTGTCCCTCTTTCAGCTGTTTTAAGTGTTCGACCAGGAGTTCTGTCTCAAGTGCGTCCGGATGGTCGTAGTTCAGCTTTTTTCTCTCCTCGAAGGGCATGTCGTCGTGGGCCCTGTAGTAATTGTCGTGATAGAGAACAGCGACCTGATCGCCGAACCGGTCTTTCAGACGGTTGGTAAATGTGGATTTTCCGGAGCCGGATCCCCCGGCAATGCCGATTATCATTGGTTTCATGTGTCTCCTCCGTTCCTGATTCAGCAGGAAACTGCCTCTCCCCGTTTCAGACGGCAGCCTGCGTGATAAAAGGCCGCCCATTTCCAGGGCGGCCCTGTTAATCTCAGTATACAACAAATCGGCGCGGCAGTACACCCCAATTTCAAAAAACGGCGGCAGGAGATTGAGACCGGCAGCGGGCGGCCGAAGACCGAAGCCGACAGCGGGAAAATGAGCCCGGCTGCACCGCGGACATATTTATCCGGCAGAATGCTGCCCGTGGCGCAGATACCGTTTCCGGATGCCGCTCATGACGGTCTGGGAGGTGAGAATGCCGCCGGAAAACAGGCCGGCAGCCGGGTTGGGGCTGTTTAACAGGGTCATGGAGCAGTAGCTCTGGACCGGAAGAATCTTCTGGGGCAGAAGGGCCAGCCCGTCAGGCAGCTCACCTTCGATAAAAGCGGGGACAAAGGCGCAGCCCAGCCCGGCCTTGACCATGAGAAAAAGAGCATTTAAGCTGTTCACCGGAGTGATGGCCCCAGGCTTCAGCCCGGCGCTTGTCAGCTGGGCGGTGCCGGCTTCCTCTGACATGGGTCCGGCCGGTTCCGCCAACAGGATGACCGTCTCCCCGTCCAGGTCCTTTTTCTGCACACCCCGTTTCTGCGCAGCCAGAAAGCGGGTCTGCGCCGTTTCCGCGGAGACGAGAAGTCCGGGAGCGGAGGAGAACATGCGGCGCACATCGATCTCCGTCTGCCCTTCCGGAAGACAGGTGTCGGGATGGGGGAAAATGACGTCCACTGTCCCATCTTCCAAACGCCGGATGAGATCAGAGTAGGCGTACTGGCTGACGGAGAGGCGGATGTCGGGAAAAAGGCTGTGAAATTCCCGGAAAAGCTGGGATACGAAGCCCATTTCATACTGTCCGATCCCCAGATGGAGAGAAGAGGCCCGGCCGCTGTAGGCGGTGCGGGCTTTCTCCAGCGCTCTCCGGTAGTGTTCCAGCATGGGGACGATCTCGCTGTAAAAAGCTTTTCCGGCCGGGGTCAGCTCCACTGCCCGGTTGGTGCGGTAAAAGAGCTTGCAGCCCACCTCATTTTCCAGGGCGGCAATGTGCCTGCTGATGGCGGTCTGCGCCACGTGACAGTCCTCGGCGGCCCTGGTAAAATTCAGGTGCTCAGCCACAGCCGAAAAATATTCCAGACGTTCCAGATTCAAAACAGTTTCCTCCTGTGTCTATACGTTCCATAATACAGTTTTTTATTGTAACGCAGCGGGAAACATTTGTCTACCCGGCAAAACGGGAGAACGGGGCGGGAGAAAAGGGGAAAAACGTGGCGCGCGGCCGTCCTCTGTGATAAAATGAAACTGTTTTATCAGAATATAACAGAAAGGCGGCAGTGCAGTGTGAAAAACGGAAGGGAAAATGGTCTGCGCCGGAAGATGAGGAATATGAGCAGAGCTCTGAAAATGGAGCTGAGGGAGCACCGCAGTTCTTTTTTTGTATACATGACTCTCCGGCTGGCGGTGGCGGCAGTGGCCGTTCTGCAGTTTTTAAATGGAAATTATGAAAATGTGTTCCTGTGCATTCTGTCCCTGATGCTTCTGGTGATCCCGAGCGCCATGCAGCTGACTTTCCGTGTGGAACTTCCGCCGGCTCTGGAGATATTTATCCTCCTGTTCATTTTTGCGGCGGAGATATTGGGAGAGATCGGAGAATTTTATCTGCGTTTTCCCTTTTGGGACACGGCGCTCCACACCATAAACGGCTTTCTCTGCGCGGCTATCGGCTTTTCGCTGGTGACGCTGCTGAACGACAATGAGAAGGTGGTATTCCGCCTGTCTCCGGTGTTCATGGCGGTTGTGGCCGTCAGTTTTTCCATGACCATCGGCGTAGTCTGGGAATTTTTTGAATTTGGGATGGACCATATAGCGGGTCTGGACATGCAGAAGGATACGGTGGTCCAGGAGATCCGCTCGGTGATGCTGGATCCGGAAGGCAGAAATATTCCGTATGTGATTGGACCGATCCGCGAGGTGGTGGTGAACGGGCAGGAACTGGGCGTGGGAGGCTACTTAGATATCGGGCTGATCGACACCATGAAGGATCTGCTGGTGACTTTTGCCGGCAGCCTGGTCTTTTCGGTGTTTGGCTATTTCTATGTGAAAAGCAGGGGAAAAGGACGGCTGGTGTCCCGCTTTATCCCCAGAAGAAAGGCGAGGGACCGGGAATTTTTGAGGATCGTGGAGGAAGAAGAGCGAAAAAAGGAATGACGTAGAATTTTTACATGTTGATTCGACTATTCTAGTTGTTTAAATAGTCTGAAAAAATATATACAATAAGATAATTATCAAAATATATAAAAATAAATTTAAAAAAGTGTTGACAAAATAAGATCCGGGTACTATAATAAAGACAACAGAAGAGATAGAAGAGAAAAATCTCTAAAGAGCTTATCTGCAGGAAGTTTTTTCAAAGGGGCGTATCCCGAAGAAGACTTTCTGAGAATACCATCACAGAGACAGCGATATCTCAGATGAGGTATTTCAAAGAACAGTATCCTGAAGCGGAACATCTCAAAAAATTCAGGCAGGAGACGAGAAATCCACCGGAAATTGACAGAGAGCATCCAGAATAGGAACCTTTGAATAGGCTTGCGGCGAGAGATCCTCTCGGAAATGAATATCTCAGAAAAGGAGGTACAGTCCAAAGTACACAGGTGCTAATCCCCAGGAAGATTAAATGATCGTTTTGAGAGTCGATTTTTTTAAAAGTCACAGGACATGTTAAGAGAGTAGATGAAATTCGTTAAGAATAGAAAACGATCGGAAATCAAAAAATAGATTACTGATAACGGGGGATTTTATCAGAGCGAATGAAAGTTTCGCAATACAGGAAAAAGAGGTATAATCCAATGGATACAATGATTTAGGAATGGGTACTGATTAGCAGAATCGGTATCCATTCCTATTTTATTGATCTTTTTTCCATTCTTGATTCCCGTAGTTCTCTCGGAGATAAGCCGGACGGACATGACTGTGCGTCCATCCGTCGGCTGCCGCGAAAGTCCGATTCTTGCAGTTTGCTCAAGGGGAATTTTCAAGGGGGAATTTGAGAAAAGTGAAATTTTTTGCCCATCATAAAGCGGCCGGTTGAATTTCCGGCCGCTTTATTATAATATTAGATGCGGACTGCGGCGCGAAGCCGGATTTTTCATTACAGATTTGAGAAAGAGATGGATATGAAAAAAATTCTGATTATCAATACAGGAGGAACTTTTTCCTCTGTAAAAAGTGAGGGCGGCCTGGCTCCCGGCTTGGGGGAGCACGATATTCTGGAAGAATTAAAAGTGGTGGCGAAAGACTGCCAGCTGGAATATGAAGATTTCTGCTCCTTAGACAGCGCAAATATTCTGCCGGGCCATTGGGCGGGGTTAGCCGGGCGGATCGAGGAGGCGTGCCGGGAGTATTCCGGCATTGTGGTGATCCACGGGACGGATACCATGGCCTACACAGCGTCCATGCTGTCGTTTATGCTGTGGGGCGTGCCGGTTCCGGTAGTGATCACGGGAAGCCAGCTTTCGATCTCCCATCCGGTGGCGGATGCCATGGAAAACTGCCGTGCGGCGATTCATATGGCCAACAGCCGCTGCCCCGGCGTGTTTGTGGCGTTTAACCGGAAGATCATGCTGGGAGTGCGGGCGTCAAAAGTGAGGACCATGAGCTTTGACGCGTTTGACAGCATCAATTATCCGGATGTGGCGGAGATCAATGCGTTCGGCATGAGGATCCGAAAGGAGCTGATCCCGAGGCGGGCAGCGGTGCGCTTTCGCAGCGACACCAGCTTCTCAGACAAAGTGATGGTGGTAAAACCGGTGCCCGGGACGCCGCCGGAGATATTTGACCTGCTGGCGGATATGGGATGCCGGGGGATTGTGGTGGAGGCGTTTGGGCTGGGCGGTCTGCCGTTTGGCGAGAATGACCTCTGCGGCGCGGTGGCGCGGACGGTGAAAAAAGGCGTGGCGGTGGCGATCGGGAGCCAGTGCCGGTACGACGGCAGCAGCCTGGCTGTGTATGAGACGGGAAAACGGGCGCTGGCGGCCGGAGCCATGGAAATGTATGATATGACGACAGAGGCGGCGGTGACAAAGCTCATGTGGCTTTTGGGGAAGGATCTGACCATGGACGAGCTGCGGGAGAAATTCGGCGAGAACCTGGTAAATGAGGTGAGCCCGCCCTGTGAATGCTGAAAACGGGAGTCTTAGATGGAAAACAGAGAAGAAATGAAAAGGAAAAGCGGCGCGGGGGAGATGCCGGGTGAGAGCGCGGGGAGCTCGGCGGACGCAGGATACCAGCAGCGGGTGCTGGAATTTGCCATGCGGGCGGGGCGCCTGCTTTTGGAAAACGGAGCGGAGATCTTCCGGGTGGAGGAGACGATCCAGCGGATCTGCCGCCATTACGGCGTCCGCTCCGCCAGCACGTTTGTCCTGAGCAACGGAATCTTTATCATGGCGGGCAGCGAGGATGAGCCGTACTATTCTGCGGTGCGCCACCTGCCGTCATGGGTGAACCGGCTGGACAAGGTGACGGCGGTGAACCAGCTGTCCAGGGAGATTGAGGAAAAACACTATCCGCTGGAGACGGCGAAAAAACGTCTGGAGGAGATCGAGGGGATGCCGGAACGGCCGAAGGCGGTCCGGATCTTGGTGGCGGGAATGGCCTGCGCCTGCTTCTGCTTTATTTTCGGCGGCTCGCCGGGAGACATGCTGTCGGACTTTTTTACGGGCCTTCTGGTGTACGCCTTCATTTTAACGGTGTGCGGGGGCTTATCCAAGATCACGGCAAACGTTCTGAGCGGAGCGCTGATTGCAATCTGCTGCCTGATCTTTTACCACAGCGGGATCGGCGAAAACCTCAGGCCCCTGATCATGGGAACGATCCTTCTGCTGGTGCCTGGACTTCCTTTTACCAACGGGATCCGGGATCTGGCGGACGGCGACTACATTTCCGGCGCGGTGCGGCTTCTGGACGCGGTGCTGGTGTTCATGAGCGTGGGAGCCGGCGCCGGCGCGGTATTCCTGGCTTATCATCATCTGTTTGGAGGTGTTCTGCTATGATCGGACAGCTGGCCGCAGCATTTTTGGGAACGGTCGCATTTGGATACCTGTTTGGAATTCCACGAAAGTATTTTGCATACAGCGGTCTGTGCGGGAGTGTGGCCTGGGGCGTCTACGTGCTCTCCATCTGGGGATCGGACGTGATCGCGTCCTTTGCGGCGACGGTGGTGGTGACGCTTCTCTCCCGGTATTTCGCAGTGAAAAAAAGGTGCCCGGTGACGGTGTTCCTGATCGCCGGAATGATCCCCCTGGTGCCGGGAATCGGGCTGTACTGGACCTTTTACTACTTGGTGACGAATCAGCTGGAACAGATGTCGGCCACGGGGCTGGTGGCGGTAAAATCGGCCTGCGCCATCGTTCTGGGGATCGTGTTCGTGTTTGAGATCCCCCAGAAATTTTTCCGCGTGATCGCCCATGGAAAAACAGAATAGACGGCGCAGGAGGATCAGACCGGGCCTGGTATAAAAACGGAGCCTTCGGAGGAGACTGATCTGTGACGCCTGTTTTTTGAGGAAAGCCTGGCTGACGCCGGGCTTTCTGCTTTCTGCTGTCTGGTCGGAAGAATGGGCCGTATCGGAAAAAATAAGAAATATGTAAAGGCTGACTGTCTTGCGCTTGCTCTGTTTTTCAGTTAAAATAATAAAAAACTGCCCAGGGAGCCTGCTCTTTGGGCAAAAACGGAGAAAACTACGTAAAAAGCGGGAGGTAAAAATGATGAAAGAGACAGCACTGGTGATCATGGCGGCGGGGATCGGAAGCCGCTTCGGAGGAGGAATCAAGCAGCTGGAGCCGGTGGGCCCGGGCGGCGAGATTATTATGGACTATTCCATCTATGACGCGATGAAAGCCGGTTTTGACAAGGTTGTATTTATTATCCGAAAGGATCTGGAGAAGGATTTCCGGGAAGTGATCGGAAACCGCATTGAGAAAGTGGCGAAGGTGGAGTACGCGTTCCAGGAGCTTGAGGATCTGCCGGAGGGATTTTCTGTGCCGGAAGGGAGAAAGAAGCCCTGGGGAACGGGACAGGCGGTGCTGAGCGCGAAAGGGCTGATCGACGGGCCGTTTCTGGTGATCAACGCCGACGATTACTACGGGAAAGAGGGATTTCAGAAGATCCACGACTATATGGTGAATGAGATGAGTGAGGACGGCGTCTATGACATGTGCATGGGCGGCTTTATCCTGCGCAATACCTTAAGCGACAACGGGACCGTGACCAGGGGCGTGTGCCAGTTAAATGATGACGGCACGTTAAAGGACGTGACGGAGACATATGAGATCCGCATGAGAGAGGACGGAACGCTGCAGGCCCAGGACGAGCAGGGAAATCCGGTGCAGGTGCAGGCGGACCAGCACGTTTCCATGAATATGTGGGGACTTCCCGCATCGTTTATGGATGAGCTGGAGAAGGGCTTTCCGGAGTTCCTGGCCGGCTTAAAGGACGGAGATGTGAAGTCAGAGTATCTGCTGCCGAAGATCATTGACAAGCTGGTAAAGGAAGGCCGGGCGAAGGTGGCGGTGCTGGAGACGAAGGATAAATGGTTCGGCGTCACCTACAAGGAAGACAAGGAGACTGTGGTGGCGGCCATCCGGAAGCTGATCGCGGACGGAGTGTATCCGGAGAGATTATATTGATGATGTGCTGATGCAGTGAGGAAGAGAACGGAGAATCTATGAGTCGAATGAGAAAAAAAGCAGGAATCCTGCTCTGCGTGTTTATCGCGGCGATTGCTGTGTGTTTTGTGCTGACCCAAAATTTCCTGACCGGTGAGGAAGAACGGGTCTACGTCTCCATGGAGGAGGCGTCTCTGCCGGTAGTGTATGTCAATTCCATGGGGCGGGAGATGAATCCCCTCCGCGGATATGTACAGGAGATGGATCAGACCGCAGCCGACTCATTGACGATTCTTCCGGAGGACCGGGTGCTTTCTGTGAGGATCGCCGGGTACGGCGGCTCTGTGACGGGGATCCGGTATGAGATCCGCAGTCTGGATCAGGAGCAGCTGGTGGAACGGACGGCCCTGTCTTCCTGGGAGATGGGGGAGGACGGAGTGCGGGCGTCCCTTCCTATTCAGAATCTGATTGCAAGGGATGAAGCCTATGAACTCTGCCTGATCGCCGGCCTGGATGACGGGCGGGAGGCCCGCTACTATACCAGGATCCTGTGGAGCAGCGACGGGAGAGCCCAGGAGATGGTGGATCTGGCGGTGGATTTCTCCGCAAAAACGTTTGACTATGAGCAGGCCAGGGAGCTGACCACTTATCTGGAGCCGGATCCGGCGGCGGACAACAGCTCTCTGGGCCATGTGACTCTGCAGTCGGATTTTGACCAGATCACCTGGGGCGGCATGAATGTGCAGCCGGCAGGGGATAAGCAGGTTACGCTCCGGCAGCTGGACGGCATCATGGGCAATGTGGAGTTAAAATATCCGGTACTTGACGGAGTGGGAAACACCTACGAGGTGACGGAGAATTTCACCATGAAATGGGACGCGCAGCGGGTTTACATGATGAGCTACGACCGGACCATGGACCAGGTGTTTTCCGGGGATACGGATCTGATCAGCGGAAAACGGATCCTGCTGGGAATCGCCGCTGACCCGGAGATCACGGTGAAAAAGAGCGAAAATGAGAGGTATACGGCCTTTGTGGTCAACCGGGATCTCTGGCAGTTTGACCGGGGGGACAAGGATCACGATGCTTCGCTTATGAAGCTGTTTTCCTTCCGAAGCGGGGACCAGACCGATCTGCGGGACAATTTTGACGGCCATGATATCCGGATTCTGGATGTGGACGACAGCGGAAATGTCAGCTTTCTGGTCTGCGGCTACATGAACCGCGGGATTCACGAGGGAATGGTGGGAGCTGCCTGCTATTCCTACAGCCAGGAGGAGAACACGCTGGAGGAGAGGTTTTTCTTCCCCACGTCCCAGTCTTATGAGGAGCTGGCCATAGATCTGGACCGGCTGGCAAAACTGGGCGGAAACGGAATGTTTTACGTGTATCTGGAAGGTTCTGTGTACGCGGTGGATCTAAACAGCAACGAATATCTGGTGGTGGCCAGAGGGCTGAAGGAAGGCACCTACGCGGTGAGCGGGGATCAGAGCCGCCTGGCGTGGCAGGACGGGTCAGAGCCTTACGGGGCGGAGACGGTCCATGTGATGAATCTGGAAACCGGCGTCGGGCAGGATATCCACGGAGAGCCGGGAGAGCTGGTGAAGGTGCTGGGATTTGTGGAAAATGATTTCATCTATGGAACGGCCGGCCAGGATGATCTCTGGATGGAAGGAAACCGGGTGATCGGCCTGCCGGTGCGCCGGCTGCAGATCGTGGACGACAGCCTGAATGTGCAGGCGGATTATGAAAAAGATGGAATTTATATTTCCAATGTGCAGGTGACAGAAGGCCGCATCCGCCTGGACCAGATGGCAAAAACAGGAAACGGCTATGAAAAGGCGGGAGAGGACATTATCGTCTGCAATATGGAAGTGGGCGCTTCCGGGGAGGCCGATGTGGGCTGGTATGCCTCCGACGACAGGAAACGGCTGTATTTCGTGCAGCTTGACCAGGAAGTGGCGGAGAATGCCAGAATCCGGGTAAATGCACCGGAAAGCGTGACCTACGACATGTCGGATACGCTGCAGCTGAGATCGGCTGCGCAGCAGGACGGAGCGCTCTACCGTGCTTATGGAAACGGGCGGCTTTTAGGCATTTCGGAAAAACTGGCGGATGCCATTGTTCTCTGCTATGATTCTATGGGATATGTGACGGCGGAGGACGGATCCATTGTCTGGGACCGGGTGGACCGATCGAGCGCGGCCAATATCCGCGACGGAATGACAGCAGCGGCCAGACTGCTCCGGTATCTGGATTCTTTCAGCACTGATACGGAGTACAGCGACGGCGTGCGGGTGATGGATGCCGGCGGAGCTACCCTGCACCAGGTTCTTTACTATGTGGGAAAAGGCTGCCCGGTGGCGGCCTACGAGCCGGACGGGAGCTACCGCCTGATCACTGGATATGACCAGACGGGAATTACCGTGCTGGATCCGGCGTCTGGGGAGAGCATCCAGATGAAGACCGAGGAGGCAGAAAGCTATTACAGCGCCCGCCGCAGCGACTTTGTATGCGGTCTTTACAAATAGAAATCTTATGCTATAATCATATTTGCAGCAAAAAAGGCAGGAAAAATCAGAGTTTCTGATTTTGGTATAGATGAGATTTGTCAGAGGTTGAGGGATGGAACAATATATTATGAAAGGCGGCAATCCCCTGGTGGGTGAGGTCTACATCGGCGGAGCCAAAAATGCCGCTCTTGGGATCCTGGCGGCTGCGATCATGACGGACGAGGACGTGGTGATCGACAATCTGCCGGATGTGCGGGACATTAATGTACTGCTGGAGGCGATCGCGGAGATCGGAGCTTCTGTAGAGCGTATTGACCGCCATACGGTGAAAATCAATGCGAGCGGAATCAAGGAAGTCTCTGTGGATGATGAATTCATCCGCAAGATCCGGGCTTCTTACTATTTTATCGGCGCTCTTCTGGGCAAATATAAAAGCGCGGAGGTGCCGCTTCCGGGGGGCTGCAACATCGGCAGCCGCCCGATCGACCAGCACCTGAAAGGGTTCCGCGCCCTGGGTGCGAAGGTGGAGATCGTCAAAGGTTCTGTGGTGGCCCACGCCATTGATCTGGTGGGAAGCCATATTTATCTGGACGTAGTGTCTGTAGGAGCCACCATCAATATTATGATGGCGGCGGCCCTGGCGGAAGGCCAGACCATTCTGGAGAATGTGGCGAAGGAGCCTCACGTGGTGGATGTGGCCAACTTTTTAAACAGCATGGGAGCCAATATCAAGGGAGCCGGAACGGATGTGATCCGCATCCGCGGCGTCAGCCGCCTGCACGGGACAGAATACTCTGTGATCCCGGATCAGATCGAGGCGGGGACGTTTATGTGCGCTGCCGCGGCTACCAGAGGAGATGTGATGGTGAGAAACGTGATCCCGAAGCATCTGGAAGCCATTTCCGCGAAGCTGGCGGAGATTGGGTGCGAAGTGATCGAGTTTGACGACGCAGTGCGGGTGGTGGGAAAACCCAGACAGCGTTCCACCAACATCAAGACTCTTCCCTATCCAGGATTTCCCACGGATATGCAGCCGCAGATGGCTGTGACGCTGGCTCTGGCGGAAGGGACCAGCATGGTGACGGAGAGCATTTTCGAGAACCGGTTTAAATATGTGGATGAGCTGGCCCGCATGGGCGGAAACATCAAGGTGGAAGGAAATGTGGCAGTGATCGACGGTGTGTCCGGCTTTACGGGGGCCCAGGTGGAGGCGCCGGATCTGAGAGCGGGAGCAGCGCTGGTTATCGCCGGCCTGGCAGCGGAAGGCTATACGGTGGTGGATGAGATCGGATACATACAGAGAGGCTACGAGGCGTTTGAGGAAAAGCTCCAGTCTCTGGGAGCCGTGATCGAGAAAGTGGATTCTGACCGGGAAGCGAGAAAATTTCAGCTGAGAGTCGGATAAACACTGCCGCCGGCCTATTGACAAACTGCAGAGAATAGTATAAGATACTCTCTGCGAGAAACTGGAAAACTGAAAAGTACGTATATCCCTTATTCAGAGTGATGGAGACAGAGAGGGTCTATGAAGTCACGGCAACCCCGTCTAAGCGCATGGCGTGAGGGGCGGAAGGTGCCAACCTGAGCGAGGAGAGGGCGAAAGTCCTGCAAATCGAGCAATAAGAGGAATTGATGCAGAATGAATCAAGTCCGTATTGCCATACGGACTTTTCTTTTGCCCGCAAAGGACCGGATGATCGGTCTCTGCGGAGAAATACAAGGAGGAAGAAATGGAGAAATTACTGTTTACATCCGAGTCCGTGACGGAAGGCCATCCGGACAAGATCTGCGACGCGATTTCTGACGCGATCCTGGATGCTTTAATGGAGCAGGATCCCATGAGCCGCGTGGCCTGCGAGACGGCAGTGACCACCGGTCTGGTTCTGGTAATGGGAGAGATCACCACAAAAGCTTATGTGGATATTCAGAAAATTGTGCGGGAGACGATCCGTGAGATCGGCTATGACCGTGCAAAGTATGGTTTTGACTGTGATACCTGCGGCGTGATCACCGCCATCGACGAGCAGTCTCCCGACATCGCCATGGGCGTGGACCGGGCTCTGGAGGCGAAGGAGCACACCATGTCCGACGAAGAGATCGACGCGATCGGAGCCGGAGACCAGGGCATGATGTTCGGCTACGCCACCAATGAGACGGAGGAGTATATGCCCTACGCCATTGCCATGGCTCACAAGCTGGTGCGCCGTCTGACGGAAGTGAGAAAGAACGGCACGTTAAACTATCTCCGTCCCGACGGAAAGAGCCAGGTGACGGTGGAATACGGGGAGAACGGAAAGCCGAAACGCCTGGAGGCGGTGGTAATTTCCACTCAGCACGATGCTTCTGTGACGCAGGAGCAGATCCACGAGGACGTGAAAAAGTATGTGATCGACGCGGTAGTGCCGGCGGAGATGATGGATGAGAACACGAAGATCTATATCAATCCCACGGGACGCTTCGTGATCGGCGGACCTCAGGGCGACAGCGGACTGACCGGCCGCAAGATCATCGTTGACACCTACGGCGGATATGCCCGTCACGGCGGCGGAGCGTTTTCCGGAAAGGACTGCACGAAGGTGGACCGTTCTGCAGCTTACGCAGCCCGCTATGTGGCAAAGAACATTGTAGCTGCCGGACTGGCAGACAAGTGCGAGATCCAGCTTTCCTACGCCATCGGCGTAGCTCACCCCACATCCATCATGGTGGACACGAAGGGAACCGGAAAGCTGAGTGATGAGAAGCTGGTGGAGATCATCCGTGAGAACTTTGATCTGCGTCCCGCCGGCATCATCAAGATGCTGGATCTGCGCCGCCCGATCTACAAGCAGACAGCCGCTTACGGACATTTCGGCAGAAACGATCTGGACCTGCCGTGGGAGAAGCTGGACAAGGTGGATCTGTTAAAAGCGTATTTGCAAAAATAAGTTTTTATGATATGATGAAAGCAGCCTGAGAGAGGCTGCTTTCTTTTGTTTCGGGGGTATTTTGTGCCCGAAAATGAAAGGATTCCGGCGGGAGAGCGGACTGCGGGAAGCGTATTTCGTATTTGCGTCTGCGTCAGTGCCGGAGGAGGGGCAGTCCGGGGCAGAAACTATAAAACCGGTCAGAATTTACCGAGAGAAGAGGGGAAAACGACATGAGATTTTTTATTGACACAGCAAATGTAGACGAGATCCGGGCAGCAAATGATATGGGGATCATCTGCGGCGTGACCACCAATCCGTCCCTGATCGCAAAAGAGGGAAGAGATTTCAAGCAGGTGATCGCGGAGATCGCGTCCATCGTGGACGGACCGATCAGCGGTGAGGTGAAGGCCACCACCACAGACGCAGAGGGAATGATCGCGGAAGGCCGTGAGATTGCGGCGATCCATCCCAATATGGTAGTAAAGATCCCCATGACGGCAGAGGGATTAAAGGCTGTTAAGGTACTGAGCGCAGAGGGGATCGCCACCAATGTGACTCTGGTGTTCTCCGCAGCCCAGGCGCTGCTGGCTGCCAGAGCGGGAGCTACCTATGTGTCTCCGTTCTTAGGACGTCTGGATGATATTTCCATGCCGGGCATTGACCTGATTGATGACATTACGGAGATCTTTGGAATGCACGACATTGAGACAGAGATCATCGCTGCCAGCATCCGCAACCCGATCCATGTGATCGACTGCGCAAAGGCCGGCGCGGACATCGCTACAGTTCCCTATAAGGTGCTGATGCAGATGATCAAGCATCCGCTGACGGATCAGGGAATCGAGAAGTTCCAGGCAGACTACAAGGCTGTGTTTGGAGAGTAAGGGATAGAGCAGGAAACTGCCGATAATAAAAAACTGCGGAGAGCTTCAACTACTCTCCGCAGTTTTTTTATTATCAATCTGCCGGCTTTTGCCCGCCGGATCAGAATACGCCTTTTTCCTTTGCCAGGGACAGGGCTTCGCTGTCAGCGATGATCACAGCGTCCTGGTGGAGCTGCAGGACGGACGCGGGAACGTGAGGAGTCACCGGTCCGAAGCAGGAATCGTAGACCGCCTGCGCTTTGTTTTTGCCGGAGGCTAAAAGAAGCACTTTCTTGGCGGACATGATGTTGCGGATTCCCATGGTGTATGCAAATTTCGGAACTTCGTCAATGGATGCGAAGAAACGGGAGTTTGCCTCGATGGTGCTCTGTGCCAGGGACACACAGTGGGTGTCGCAGATAAATTCCTCGCAGGGCTCGTTGAAGCCGATGTGGCCGTTTCCGCCGATGCCTAAAAGCTGCAGGTCAATGCCGCCCATGGAACGGATCAGAGCGTTGTAGTCGGCGCAGGCTTTGTCAGCGTCCGGCTCCAGGCCGTTGGGCACATGGGTGCGGTTCTTGTCGATATTTACGTGATCAAACAGATTGTGATTCATGAAATAGCGGTAACTCTGGTCATTGTCTCCGGACAGGCCCTTGTACTCGTCCAGATTGACGGAGGAAACTTCAGAGAAGTCAAGCTCTCCGTTTTCATACTTTTTCACCAGTTCCTTGTAGGTTCCCACTGGTGTGGAGCCGGTAGCCAGGCCGAGTACGCAGTCCGGTTTTAAAAGGATCTGCGCGGCGATAATGTCCGCAGCCCGACGGCTCAGTTCATCATAGTTTTTCACCTCATAAATTTTCATGACCGATTCTCCTTCATCTTGAAATTTCTGAGAGCAGGCCGGCGTATGGCGGTCTGCATTGTCCTTTTATTATAACATAAGAAAACAGGTTTTCAAACAGGTTTTGCTGGTGAAAAATTTCCGCTCTGTGAGGGGATTTTTTCTGGTGCGGAAACTGTCTGCCGGATAAGACAGGGCAGAATAAGGAAGAGCAGAATAAGGAAGAGCAGAATAAGACAGGGCAGAACAAGACAGAGCAGGACGAAATCAGACAAAACAAAAAGGCCCGGAGCGGACTGCTTCGGGCCTTTCTGCCTGCGGAGGGGGATCCTCCGCAGTTAAACTGAAGGAGAACCGACAGGATGGGGATTCCTGCCGGCCGGAAATGAAAAAGTGTATATGAAAAGGAATACCCTTTTCATGATGTAGAGTATATCAGCAAATTGTGAACAAAAAGTGTTTTTTATGTGAACTTTCTGGAACAGGAAGGACATTTTTTTGACGGAAGAAAGACGGGGAAAGGGGAAAATCCTGCGAAAGGGGAAAGGGAGAATCCTGTGAAAAATATGTTGACACTATGTCAGAACAGTGCTATAGTCAGGGTAGTGACATAGTGTCAGAATAAAAAGAAGATCATTGAGAGTTTAAAGGAGAGATTATGATGAGCAAGACATTGATCGCGTATTTTTCAGCCAGCGGCGTGACTGCCCGTGCGGCGAAGGAGATGGCGGAGGCTGTGGGAGCGGATTTATATGAAATTTGTCCTGAACAGCCGTATACTTCCGCAGATCTGGACTGGATGGACAAAAAGAGCCGCAGCACGGCGGAGATGAATGATCCGGACTGCCGCCCTGCGATCGCCGGAACAGTGCAGAATATGGAGCAGTACGAGACGGTATTCGTAGGTTTCCCGATCTGGTGGTATGTGGAGCCGAGGATCGTGGATACGTTTCTGGAGAGCTATGATTTTTCCGGAAAGACGCTGATTCCCTTTGCCACATCCGGCGGGAGCGGAATCGGGCAGGCGGAAAAAAGCCTGCGGGAGCACTGTCCCAAAGCCAGCTGGAAACCGGGGAAACTGGTGAACAGCGGCGCGGCCGAGTGGGCAAAGCGGGCGGTAAACGGCTGATTTTCCGGAAGTTTTCCCGGAAAGGTTTTTCAGAAATCAGAGCCGGCGGGGGAACATAAGCCCGCATTTGCGGGAAAAAGTGATTCTGCCCCCGCGGGGGAAAAATAATTCTGCTTTGCATTTGACACAATGTCAGAAAACGGATATACTACATTTCAGGAATGGAGAGGCTTCGCCGGACGCGGAGCCTCTTTGGCTAAGCGGAAAGGAAGAGATGGTCATGCCGAAAGGTTCTGAAGAACTGACAAATGCAAGAAAAGAAGAGATTATCAATGCCTGCGCCTCTTTATATGAGACGATGAGCTTTAAGGATATTACGATCCGCGATATCGGGGGAAAAACCTCTTTTTCGCGCACTTCTATTTACAATTATTTTCAGACGAAAGAGGAGATTTTTCTGGCGCTTCTGAAGCGGGAGCATGAGGAATGGATCGCGGACTTAAGACATATCGCAGACAGTCATGAGGCGCTCTCGGCGGAAGAATTTGCGGACATGCTGGCCGGCTCCCTGGAGAAGCGGGGCTGCATGCTGAAGCTGATGTCCATGAATATTTATGATATGGAGGTGAACAGCCGCCTGGAGAATCTGATTTCTTTTAAACTGTCCTACGCCGATTCTCTGCGCGCTGTCAGCTGCTGCCTGGAGAAATTTTTCCCCGGGATGACAGTGATGGATATACAGGAATTTCTGTACGCGTTTTTCCCGTTCCTGTTCGGTGTCTATCCCTACACCTCCCACACGGAAAAGCAGAAGGAAGCCATGGAGGCGGCCCATGTAAATTACGTGCACTATTCGGTTCGGGAGATCATCCGGTCGTTTCTGGTGCGGATGCTTAAATCGTTTGAGAAATGAGAAAGAACGGCGGGCGGAGGGAAACCAGAGCTGGCTGGGCTGTAATTTTTATAAAGCTTTTATAAATACCATCTTGAAAATGTGATATAATCATATAGTTAAGAGACAACAGCTGCAGGGCGGCTGACAGGACGGTCGGAGCCGGCCTGCCGGCCGCTGTTTTTGAGAGAAATAAAGGTGATATTTATGAAACTGAAGACAAGACTGGCTGTGGCCTTTCTCACGGTGACAGTGGTGCCCATGCTGCTGATTTTCATGGCGTTTATGGGGCTCACCAGCTATCAGACCAGCGAGATCCGGAAGAATTATGGCCTGCAGGAGCCGGTGGAGATCCTCTCGGCCAATTCCATGCAGATCTTCAGCCGTCTGACGGAGAGCAGCCAGGCGGAGATCCGGGAGAAGATCAGCGAAGATCCCGGAGCTTTTGAGGACAAGGAATATCTGGACCAGCTCAACAGTCAGGTGCTCGGAAAATATGCGTACACGATCGTGAGAAAAGGAAACCGGATCATTTACGAGGGAAACCCGGCGGGAGAAGAGGAAAATTTTTACAGCGAGCTGCCGCCTTACGGCAACGGTAATGAAGATATTGAAGGCGGAATCTACCTGGACGGCGACCGGCAGCACCTGCTCAAGCAGATCGATTTTGTATTTCCGGACGGAGATGAGGGAAGCCTGTTTCTGGTGTCCAATGTGGATGAACTGATCCCGGAGGTGGAATCCATGCTGCGGGAGATGGTGATCTCCGGAATCCTGATCCTGTGCTTTACGGGAGTGGCCCTGACCACCTGGGTGTACCGGTCCATCTGGCGGCCTTTGGGACAGCTCCAGCAGGCCACGAAAAATATCCGCGACGGCAATCTGGACTTTACTCTGGAAGTGGAAAATGAGGATGACGAGCTGGGGCGGCTCTGCATGGATTTTGAGGAGATGAGGATCCGTCTGAAAGAGTCTGCTGAGGAGAAGGTGCAGTACGACAAGGAGAGCAAGGAGCTGATCAGCAATATTTCCCATGACCTGAAGACGCCGATCACGGCGATCAAGGGCTATGTGGAGGGAATCATGGACGGCGTGGCCTCGTCGCCGGAGAAGCTGGACAAATATATCCGCACCATTTACAATAAGGCTAACGACATGGACCGCCTGATCGACGAGCTCACGTTTTACTCAAAGATCGACACCAACAAGATCCCTTATACGTTTTCCAAAATCAACGTGGCAGAATATTTTGAGGACTGCGTGGAAGAGGTAGGACTGGACCTGGACGCCAGGGGGATCGAGATGGGATATTTCAATTATGTGGACAGGGATGTGGAGATCATTGCGGATGCGGAGCAGATGAAGCGGGTGATCAACAACATTATCGGAAATTCCATCAAATACATGGATAAAAAACGGGGGATCATCAATATCCGGATCCAGGATGTGGGAGATTTTATCCAGGTGGGGATCGAAGATAACGGCAGGGGAATCGCGGCAAAAGATCTGCCCAATATTTTCGACCGTTTTTACCGGACGGACGCATCCCGCAATTCGTCCAAGGGAGGCAGCGGCATCGGACTTTCCATCGTGAAGAAGATCATCGAGGACCACGGCGGCAGGATCTGGGCCACCAGCAAGGAAGGAATCGGGACGGAGATCCATTTTGTCCTTAGAAAGTATCAGGAGGTAATACAGGAATGAGCAAAATTCTGATCATTGAAGACGAGGAGAGCATTGCTGAGCTGGAGAAGGACTATCTGGAGCTCAGCGGATTTGAGGTGGAGATCGCCGGGGACGGCAATACGGGCCTGGACAAGGCGCTGAATGAGGAATTTAATCTGATCATTCTGGACCTGATGCTCCCCGGGACGGATGGATTTGAGATCTGCCGGAAGGTGAGGGAAGTGAAGAACACCCCCATCATCATGGTTTCGGCCAAGAAAGAGGATATTGATAAGATCCGGGGCCTGGGCCTGGGTGCGGACGACTACATGACAAAGCCTTTCAGCCCCAGCGAGATGGTGGCGCGGGTAAAGGCCCATCTGGCCCGCTATGAGCGGCTGATCGGCAGCGGGATGCCGGTGAACGACGTCATCGAGATCCGCGGCTTAAAGATCGACAAGACCGCCAGGCGGGTGTGGGTCAACGGGGAGGAAAAGAATTTTACCACCAAGGAATTTGACCTACTGGCGTTTCTGGCTCAGAATCCCAATCATGTGTTTACGAAGGAAGAACTGTTCAGCAGGATCTGGGATATGGAGTCAGTGGGAGACATTGCCACAGTGACGGTACATATCAAAAAGATCCGGGAGAAGATCGAATTCAACACAGCCAAGCCTCAGTATATTGAGACGATCTGGGGCGTGGGCTACCGGTTTAAGGTATAAAAAAGTGTATGCGAAAGCGGGGCAAAGACGGTTCTAGCTGTCTTTGCCCCGCCTGCTGTTTAGAGATATTTTGCTGCCCGCCGGCGAAAACGGCCTGCCTTGCCCGGGCGGAAATCTTATGATATGATGAAACCGTAAAAAGAGACTGGAGGTGAAGGCTTATGGAAGAGATTCTGGATGGTATTTTGATGCTCTGGGACTGGCTGATGTCCAATCTGATCGTGATCAACCTGGTGCTTTCAGTCATTATCGTATTTTTTCAGAGACGGGACCCGAAGGCGGTGTGGACCTGGCTTCTGGCCCTCTATTTTGTGCCGGTGTTCGGCTTTCTGTTCTATCTGCTTTTGTGCCAGGATCTGCACAAGAGCAAAATGTTTCGGATCAAAGAGGTGGAGGATAAGCTGAACGTCTCTGCCAGGAGCCAGGAAGACTATTTCAAGCGCCATGAGATGACGCTTGAAGGGCCGATGGAGAGAGATTATAAGGATATGGTCATCTACAACCTGGAAACTTCCGGGGCGGTGCTCACGTTGAATAACCAGGTGACTGTCTTTACAGACGGTGAGGAGAAATTTGAGGATCTCCGCCGGGAAATGAGAAAGGCGCGGCGCTTCATTCATATTCAGTACTACATTATTAAAAATGACGAGCTGTTTGACTCCCTGATCCCGATCCTGCTTAAGAAAGTGCAGGAAGGCGTGGAGGTGCGGATCCTCTGCGACGGCATGGGCGGAAGATTTATGCCGAAGAAAAAATGGCAGGAGCTTGAGGACGCCGGGGTGAAGGTGGGAGTCTTTTTCCCCGCCACTCTGGGGCGGATCAATCTCCGCGTCAACTACCGCAATCACCGGAAGATCGTGGTGATCGACGGCCGGGTGGGCTATGTGGGAGGCTTTAACATCGGCCGGGAGTACATTGGAAAGGATCCCAAGTTCGGCTACTGGCGGGACACCCATTTAAAGCTGCACGGGGACGCGGTGATCAGCCTGCAGATGCGGTTTGCCCAGGACTGGAATTACGCCTGCAAGGAAAATCTGTTTCGTCACGCGGAATATTTTGACATTCCCCACAGCGCCCACGAGGAGAGGCGGAAAGTGCTGGAAGGAAAGCGGCCGCCTCTGGGGGTTCAGATCATTTCCAGCGGCCCGGACGCCAGGGACCGGCAGATCCGCAACAATTATCTGGAACTGTTTTACAAGGCGAAGGATCATATCTACATCCAGACGCCCTACTTCGTGCCGGACGACGCAGTGCTTTCGGCTCTGGAGGTGGCGGCAAAATCGGGAGTGGACGTGCGGCTGATGATCCCCTGCAAGCCGGATCATCCCTTTGTCTACTGGGCCACTTATTCCTACGTGGGGGATCTTCTGGACGCGGGGGCGAAATGCTATACCTATGAGAATGGATTTCTCCACGCGAAGGGCGTGATGGCGGACGGGCGGGTGTGCAGCTACGGCACGGCCAACATGGATATCCGCAGTTTTGAACTGAATTTTGAGGTAAATGCGGTGATCTATGACGAGGATACCACGGAAAAGCTGGAGAAGATATTCCTGGAAGATTTGAAAAACTGCCGGGAGATCACCAGGGAGCGCTACCGCCAGAGAAGTCTGGTGATCCGCGTAAAAGAGCAGTGCAGCCGGCTGCTGTCGCCGCTCCTGTGAATGTGTGAAAATGCCGCGGGCAGAAAATGTCCCGCGGATATTTGGAAAAGATATGGCGCCGGAGCAGAAATGCCGGCGCCGATTTCCGGATCTAGCTGCGGGCGGCCAGAATGCTCCTGGCTGCGCTGATGCCGTTGGCGGAAGCCTGCTGAAGTCCTCTGGTGACGGAGGCGCCGTCTCCGATGGCCCGCAGCCCCCTGACGCTGGTTTCAAAGTGACGGTCCACCACTACCTTGTTGGAGTAGAATTTAACTTCCACGCCGTAGAGCAGAGTTTCATCGCTGGCAATGCCGGGAGTCACCTTGTCTAAAGCCAGGAGCATTTCCTTGATGTCCACCATGATCCGGTGGGGGAGGACCAGGGACAGATCTCCCGGAACAGCGTCTTTTAAGGTGGGAATCAGGTTGTTGCGGCAGAGGCGCTCTTCTGTGGTGCGCCGCCCCCTCTGGAAGTCGCCGAAGGTCTGCACCAGGATCTTTCCGTCGCAGAGCATGTTGCTTAACTGGGCAATGTGCTTGCCGTACTCAATGGGTGTCTTAAAGGGCTTTGTGAAGTTTTTGGACACCAGGAGAGCAAAATTGGTGTTGTCAGTCTTGTACTCCTGGGATTTGTAGGCGTGGCCGTTGACCACCGCCAGGCCGTTCTCATAGTACTCCGTGGCCACTTCCCCTGACGGGTTGGTGCAGAACGTGCGGACTTTGTCGTCGAAGGTGGGGGTATAGTACACCAGCTTGGCTTCGTAGAGATTTTTATTCAAAAATTCCATCACCTCATTGCGGACCTCCACACGGACGCCGATGTCCACGGTCCCCACCTGGGTTTCAATGCCGTGGTCGCGGCAGATGTGGGAGAACCAGTCGGAGCCTTCTCTGCCGATGGCGGAAACGATCTCCGGGGCGCGGAAGGTTTCTCCCTTGTCGGTGATGACTGCCTCCGCGCGGCCGTTTTCGATCACAATGTCTCTGACCATGGTGTTGAATTCCATCTTCACTCCCAGGTTCAGCAGGTGTTCCTGGAGACGGGTGTAGATTTTATAGCCCTCTTCCGTGCCCAGGTGGCGGATGGGGCATTCGATGAGCTTTAAGTTGGCAGTGATGGCCTTGCGGCGGATCTCCTGTATTTCTTTCTGCTTGTTCATTCCGTAGACTTTGGTGTCTGCTCCGAACTTCAGGTAGATGTCGTCAGATTCTTTTATGAGCTTTAAGGCTTCGTCGTAGCCCAGGATCTCCGGCAGCGTGCCTCCCACGTCAGGGGACAGGGACAGCTTTCCGTCGGAAAAAGCTCCCGCGCCGGCAAAGCCGGTGGTGATGGAGCAGGGCTGGCAGCCCACGCACACATTGGTCTTTCTCTTAGGGCAGACTCTCTTTTCGATGGGCCGGCCTTTTTCTATAATCAGAATCTTCATGTCCGGGCGTTCGTGGATCAGAGTGTAGGCACAGAAGATCCCGGACGGGCCGGCTCCGATGATGATCACGTCGTAATCGGTTGTCTGGTTCATGGGCAGTTCCTCCTTACAAAAAATGGTTTGCGGCAGTTTTGCCGTTAGAAGTTTACCACCGGGACCGGGCAAAATCAAGAGTCCGGAAACGGGAAAAAGGGCGCAAAAAACCGGCGCCGGGGTTTATTTCCCGGCGCCGGCAGCAGTTTTTGTCATTCTTCCGGTTCAAGGCCCAGAAATGTTTCATAGATCCGGCAGAGGGCTGCGGCGTCCTCCCGCTTTTCCATTTCGCAGAAGATGCGCAGGAGCGGTTCAGTGCCGGAGAAGCGGGCGCTGATCCAGCCGCCGTTCTTTAAATAGACCTTGCAGCCGTCCTCGTAGGAGATGCGGTCAACGGGGAAGGGCAGGTCCGGAACCAGCCGCTTTTCCATCAGGATGGAGTTCAGCTGCGCCTTCTTTTCCGGCGTGAAGGTATAGGCCCGCTCTTCCATATAAAGAGAGCCGTATATTCTGCGGATGGAGGCGTAGATCTCTGACAGCTTCTTCCCGGTGACGGAGATCATTTCCACCAGAAGGCAGGCGGCGTAGACTCCGTCCTTGCCGTTGATATGTCCCTGGATCGTCAGGCCGCCGGAAGATTCCCCGCCGATGATGGCCCCTGTCTCCGCCATTTTTTTGGAGACGTACTTAAAGCCCACCGGCACCTCGTAGCAGGTCTGACCGAAGCTCTCAGCGACCCGGTCCAGCATGTGGGTGGTGGAAATATTGCGGACCACCGGACCGGACCAGCCTTTGTATTTGACCAGATAGTAGTAGAGGAGGACCAGAATGTCGTTAGGGTGGAGGAAACGTCCGGTGTCATCGATGACGCCGATCCGGTCCGCGTCCCCGTCAGTGGCCACGCCGATGTCATAGTGGTAGTCGATGACATAATTCTGCAGAGTTTTCAGGGTGTCGGCATTGGGGGCGGGGAGCTTGCCGGCAAACAGGGTGTCGTGGCCGCTGTGGATCGTCTCCATATAGCAGCGGGCAGTGGAGAGGATGGTCTGGAGAGCCGTCTGGCTCACGCCGTAAAGGGGATCCAGCACGACTCTGAGCTCCGCGTCCCGGATCGCCTTCATGTCGATGCGGCTGATAATGCTGTCCAGGTACTCGTTTAAGGGGTTAAATTCCACGATCAGGCCGGATTTTATGCCTTCCTCGTAGCGGAGGCAGGGAATCTCATAGCCCTGTGCCTGCTCAGCCTCCACCTGGTCAATGTAGTGTTCCACATCGGCGGTCTGGTGCTCGTCCGCGTCCCGGCCCCCTTTGGTAAAGACCTTAAACCCGTTGTAGAGGGAGGGGTTGTGGCTGGCAGTGACCATCATGCCGTAGTCCAGGTCATGGGCCATGACATAATACATGATCAGGGGCGTGGGGGAGGAGCGGTTGACGAAGCGGACGGTGACGCCCTCTGCCGCCAGCACCTCCGCCGCCCACTGTACGGCTTCTTTTGCCAGAAAACGCCGGTCGTAGCCGATGGCCAGCTCCATGCGGGCGTTCTCCGCCTTCATCTTTCTTGCCATGGCTTCTGCCAGAATGCGAATGTTGGCTTTCGTGAAGTCATCGCCGATGACTGCGCGCCAGCCTCCTGTGCCGAATCGAATACTCATAATAATCTCCTTTTCCTGCAATCGCCGTGCCGTCTCCCCGGCTGGAATTTTTCTTTCGTTTCTCCGGCAGCACTGGAAGGACGGAGAAAATCGTGATATATTATTTGTAAATATAATCCGTTTCCGGGGAGTTGATTGCAAATTTATGAAAATATTTCGTTTTGTCCAGCTGAAATACCAGATCTTTTTCAGCTGCGTTCTGGTGGCAGTGCTGCCTCTGCTGCTCACCAGTTTTTTTCAGGTGCGTATTTTCGACCTTTCCTTAAAGAGCCAGGTGCTGTCGGAGGGAAATGTCCAGAGCAGGACGGCCGCGGACCTCTTTGACGGCCTGCTCTCCGACTGTGTGCTGGCCTGTCAGAGTCTGGACCAGTCGGCGGCCACGATCCTCATTGACAGCAAAAATGACGCCACGATCGAGGAACTGTATATGTCTCTCTACACGGCTGCCAGTTCCCTGAGGACGGACGCAGTATTTTCCATCTACGATGTGGGAGGAATGCTGCGATTTACCACCGATGAAACGGTGGCGTCGCCGTCCTTAAGCCGGTTTGACGGCCTGTTAAAATCTCTCATCGGGACGAAGCGCCAGGTGTACTACTATACGCCGGCTTATTCCGGCGAGGGAGAGAAGGAGAGCCGTTTCCAGGCGGCTTATCCCATTGAGAACCAGAGCGGGATGCGGACCGGGATCCTGGTTCTGGATTTTTCTGAGGAAAGTCTGGAAAATCTGTTCCGCGGCTGCCATGGGAGCGGCAGCACCCTGATTCTCCAGGACCCCCTGGGAAACCCCGTATATTCTTCCAACCGAAACCTCTCCTACGAAGAGCAGAAGGAACTGCTGAAGGCGGCGGAGGAAGAGGGAAGCGGGGATTTTCAGAAAAACTCCGGCTTCGCCTACCAGAGGCGGGAAACCAGGGACGGATATTTTCTGGTGCGCCGCATGGCGCCGCCCATCAGCGACTTTGCCGTATCCCAGATGAGGGAGCTGAGCCTTGTCATGTCTCTGGTGTGCCTGGCTCTGTGCCTGCTGATCGCCATGGCCTTAAGCCGCCAGATCTCCCGCCCGATCCGGCAGCTTGCGGACGGAATGCGGCGGGTGAGAAAGGGAAATCTGGGCGTGCAGGTGGCTGTGGAGAGCCAGGATGAGCTGGGAGAACTGACGGCAGCGTTTAACCGGATGAGCACGGAGCTCAAGCGGAATGTGGAGGAGCGGATGGAACAGCAGAAGGCGTTAAGCGCCGCCAGACTGAAGCTGTACCAGACGCAGTTAAACCCCCATTTTCTCTACAATACCCTGGATACCATCAAGTGGAGCGCGAAGATCCATGAGCTGCCGGATGTGGCCGTCATGGCGGAAAATCTGGCGGGGATCCTGCGCCAGGCCCTCTCCTCCAGAGAATTTGTGACTCTGAGGGAGGAGCTTGAAACCATCGACAGCTACATGGCGATTCAGAAAGCCCGTCTGCCGGAAGGCTTCCAGTACGAGACGGAGGTGCCGGACTCCCTCATGCCGGCCCTGGTGCCCAAGATGGTCCTCCAGCCTCTGGTGGAAAACGCGGTGCTTCACGGGGTGGAGCACGATGGAAACGGCTACATCTGCATCCTGGCAGTCCAGGACGGAACCGATTTAAAGATCTCCGTGTTTGACGACGGCAGGGGAATGCCGCCGGAGGTGGTCCGGTGGATCAATTCTCCGTCGCCGGAGAAGCAGGACGGACATCTGGGGCTCTACAATCTCATTTCCATATTGAAAATATATTACGGGGAAGGATATGGGCTTAAGGCCCGCTCCGAAGAAGGAGAGGGGACAACCATCACCATCACCCTTCCCATGGAGGAAAAACATGTATAAAGTTATGATCGTTGAGGATGACCCCACAGTCCGCCGGGGACTGTGCGGGACTATCCGCTGGGAGGAACTGCGGTGCCAGCTGGCAGGCGAGGCCGGAAACGGCGAGGAGGGCCTGGAGCTGGCGCTGAAGATTTCTCCCGACATTGTCATCACAGATGTAAAAATGCCGAAGATGGACGGGGTGGAGATGATCCGTCAGCTGCGGCGCCATGGCTGTCAGGCAAAGATGATCATACTCACCGCCTACGGGGACTTCGGGTACGCCCAGAGCGCCATCCGCCTGGGGGTGAGCGACTATCTTTTAAAGCCCTTAAAGGACGGGGCCATCGAGGAGGCGGTTCTGGCGATCACCAGAAAGGGACAGCCGGCCGCGGATCCTGTGCTCTTTGATTTTGACCCGGAAAAGCATTTTAAGGGCAAGTACGTGGAGGAGGCCCTGGATTTCATCCGCAGCAGATACAGGGAGGACATCAATATCGGCATGGTGGCCTCCTACCTGGACCTGTCAGAGGGGTATTTAAGCCGTATTCTGAAGCGGGAAACCGGATACTCGTTCACGGAATATCTGACCAACTACCGGATAAGCCGCGCCATGGAGTATTTAAAGGACTGCCGCCTGAAAGTGTATGAGGCGGCAGAGCTGGCGGGCTATCAGGACACGGCCTATTTCAGCTCCCAGTTTAAAAAGGTAGTGGGCATGTCCCCGTCCGAATATCAGAACCGCTGCCGATAAAAGGGCGGGGATTCTGCGCGCGCTTTTTATACGATGGATACTTTTCCTTTGCTCACCTTCAGGAAGATCAGCAGGGAGACGACGGTGCTCACGGTCAGGATGGTGGCCAGGGCCGCCGCCGTGCCGTAGCTGTTTCTCACCACTTCTGTGTAGATGGCCACGGAGATGGTGCTGGTCTTTCCGCCGTAGAGCATGACGCTGGAGGACAGCTCGTTGATGCAGGTGATCCAGCTTAAGATGCCGCCGGACAGGATGCCGGGGGCCATCAGGCGGGCGGTCAGAGTGAAGAAGGTCTTCATGGGAGACACGCCCAGGTTGATGGAGGCTTCTTCCACGCTGGGATCCATCTGCTGCAGGAATGCGCTTCCCGACCGCACTGTGTATGGCAGTTTGCGCACCACGAACGCGATGATCATAATGGCTGCCGTTCCTGTGAGGATCAGCGGTTCCTTATTGAAGGCCACGATCAGGCTGATGCCCAGAACGGCGCCGGGGATGACGAAGGGGAACATGATGAGCATGTCCATGATCTGCCCCGCCATGCCTTTCTGACGGACGATGATGTAGCTGATCAGCATTCCGATGATGATGATGAACACGATGGCGATGGTGGAGAACAGGAAGGTGTTCTTAATGTTGGTGCCCAGCCGGTTGAAGATGGTGATGTAGCTGTCCACGCTGAAGCCGCCTATAAATCCCGTAAAGTCTGCCTTGATAAAGCTGGAGACGATGACGACGATCTGAGGCAGAATGCCGATGAAGGTCACGAGTGCCACGGGGAAAGTGATGAGAAATCTCTTCACTCCGTGAAGTTTAATCTCCTGAGGCGGCCGCATGGCGGTCATCACGTAGTTTTTCTTGCTGACCAGATGCTTCTGGACCAGAAGAACGGTGGTGGAGCAGAGCACCACGATCACGGACAGGGCGCTGGCCAGGTAGGCATTTCCGCCGATCTCACTCATGTACTCGTTGTACACCAGCACGGGAAGAACCATATAGCCCTCGCCTAAGAGCATGGGCGTTCCGAAGTCTGCCAGGCTGGTCATGAACACCATGATGGCGCCGGCGGCAATGGAAGGAATGATCACCGGGATGGTGACGGTAAAGAGCCGGCGCAGCTTGCTGCTTCCCAGGTTTTCCGCCGCCTCCTCCAGGCTGGAGTCGATGCTGCCCATGGCGCCGGAGGTGTAGAGGTAGACGTAGGGGAAGAGCTTAAAGGTAAATACCAGGATGATTCCCAGCTTGCCATAGATGCTGGGCAGGGTGATCCCGAAGGCATTTTCAAAGAAGGAAGTCACCAGTCCGGCGCGGCCGAACAGCATGATCCAGCTGTAAGCTCCGATAAAGGGCGGGCTCATCAGGCTCATGATGATAAAAATGTGGATGTATTTTTTCATCCAGACATTGTACCGGTTCATGAGGTAGGCGATGGGAACGCCCACGATCAGGGTAGTGATGGTGGAGACGCTGGACACGAAAAGGCTTCGGAACAGCGCCGAGTAGTAATATTTTTTCGTGAAGAACCGGATATAGTTGTCCAGGGAGAGGAGTCCGGTCTTTGAGGAGAAAAAGCTCTTTGTGATCAGAGTACAGAAAGGATAGATCAGAAAGAGCAGCATGATCCCCACTACCAGGACTTTTACCCAGAACCAGAAATCCAGCCGGATTTTCTTTTTTGTCATCTGGAAATCACCTCCTGCGTGTCAGCCCGGTAAATGCTCACCGCGTTCATGTTGAAGTTGATGAACACCTTCTCACCGTCCGGGCGCACGGTGTGCACGTCTTTGGTGTATTCGTTCAGCTGAATGGTCTGGCCGCCGTCCAGCTGGATCTCATATTCGATAAAGTCCCCCAGAAATGTGGAGAGAGAGATCACTCCCGCAAGTCCTTCTTTCTCGTCAAAGAACAGCTGCTCCGGCCGGGCGGAGAGGAAGGCTTCTCCTGTGTAGGGCGTCTTTAAGGCTGCCTTTAAGGTGTGGCTGCCCTTAATGTCGATCACCGCGTTTTCCGGATCGTCCCCGCGGACGGTGCAGTCCACAAAGTTGGAGGTGCCGATAAAGCCGGCCACAAAGGCATTTTCCGGCTTCTTGTAGATCTGTTCCGGCGTGCCCACCTGCATGATATGGCCCTCCTTCATGACGGCGATGCGGTCGGAGATGGCAAGAGCCTCCTCCTGGTCGTGGGTGACGTAGACGGTGGTGATTCCCAGGCGCTTCTGCAGCTTTTTGATCACGGTGCGCATCTGCACCCGCAGCTTGGCGTCCAGGTTGGATAAGGGCTCGTCCATGAGGAGAACGCTGGGCTCAATGACGAAGGCTCTGGCCAGGGCCACCCGCTGCTGCTGGCCTCCGGAGAGCTCGTTGGGCTTGCGGTCTTTGAGCTTTTCGATCTGGACCAGCTTCAGGGCTTCTTCCACCCGGCCGGGAATCTCCTGCTTCGGCACTTTTCTGGCTTTTAAGCCGTAGGCCACGTTTTCCGCCACGGTCAGATGGGGAAAGATGGCGTAGTTCTGGAATACCATTCCGATATCCCGCTTGTGGGCGGCCACGTTGTTGATTACGGTGTCATCAAAGCGGATTTCTCCGCCGTCCACGGTGTTAAAGCCGGCGATCATCCGCAGAAGGGTGGTTTTCCCGCAGCCGGACGGGCCCAGCAGGGTAAAAAATTCTCCCGGTTTGATGTCCAGGCTCACCTGCTTTAAGGCGGTAAAGTCGCCGTATTTTTTTACGGCATCCTTGATGATTACTGCATGACTCATTCCTGTTCCTCCGTTTCTGTTTTCAAAAAATGTTCTGGTCTGAGAGCTGCGCCCGCCGCTGCGGGCCATTTAAAGGAAATAAAAAGCCGGAGGCCGGTGGTTCCGGTCTCCGGCAGGCGCTTGTATGAGTGAAAGAACGACTTGCTTTGCGCGTATTAGTTTTCAACCATAATGTCGTTGAAATGCTCGATGATGGATTCTTTTTCGGTAGCGGCCCAGTCGAAATCGTAGTCAACCAGGTTCAGCTCGTCTAAGGCCAGCATTCCGTCAGCAACTTCCATATCGTTTCTCACAGGGCGGCGTCCCCAGTTCTGGCTCTGGGACTCCTGGCATTCTCTGGAGGTAACGAAGTCGATGAACAGCTTGGCGTTCTCCTCGTTGGGGCAGCCCTTTACAAGAGCGACTCCGTCGGGAACAGCGCTGGTGCCGTCGCTGGGATAGCAGAATCCCACGTCCGGATCATCGGCGTACTGAACTGCGGATTTCTCAATGGTCAGACCGATCATAAACTCGCCGTCAGCAACCATCTTGTGGCATTTTCCTGAGGAGTCCACGATCTTGCCGTCCAGGTTCTTGTAGAGCTCGGTGATGAAGTCCCAGCCGTCTTCCTTGCCGCCGTGGCCTAAGATCATGGTGCACAGCTGAGTGTAGGCGGAACCGGATTTGGAGGGCAGGCAGTAAGCGATCTGGCCTTTAAATTCCGGCTTTAAGCAGTCTTCCCAGCTGGTGGGCGGCTCCAGGCCGGCTTCTTCCAGGAGCGTCTTGTTGTAGAAGATGACCATGGGCAGCGGGCTCTCGCCGATCCATTTGTCCTCGGGATCCTTGAAGGCTTCGTCGATATATTCGTCGTTGGCGCACACATAGGGTTCAAAATAATCCTTAAACGCAGCCAGAGAGTCGGCGCCTCCGCCCCAGAGCACGTCAGCGATGGGGTTGGCAGCTTCTGCCTGGATACGGTTGCAGAGCTCTCCGGTTCCGGCGGCTACCACTTCTACCTTCACGTTGGGGTATTTTTCCATAAACATGTTCACGCCGTCATTTAAGGGGTCGGCGTCATGGGGAGAATACACCACTACCGTCCCGGTGTAGTCCTCCGGAGCTTTCTCAGCCTTCTCGCCGGATGCCTCCTCTGAAGCGTCGCCGGAGTCTTCTGCCTCCGTCTCTGCCTCTGCGGCGGTGGTTTCCGCAGCTGCGGTCGTCTGTGCCTCCTCAGAGCCGCCGGAGCAGCCCGCCAGGCTTACTGCCATAGCAGCCGCCATTGCCGCATACAGGAATTCCTTTTTCATAAATACTTCTCTCCTTTCTTTAAATTGTGCAACTGTTTCATATAGTAACTATATTTTATCTTTTTTTTGTGCATTTTTCCATTAGTTATCATGACTTTTTATTTGCGATTCTGAACTGGGGAAAGTTTCTGCCATATTCACAAACAGCTTTGGAGATGATATAATGAGCGAAAGCGAGCCTGCGGGTGTCTGGCATCTGCGGTGAAATTTTGGGAACCGGGCTGCAGTTTTGCAGGCCGGGTAAAAGTCGCGGCTTTTGCAGGAAAAGCCGCGGATAGAAGAAAATAGAAACAATGGAAAACAGAAGCGGCGGGCTGCCGCGGATAAAGATGGAGGAGATCATGTATTTAATCGTTGGATTGGGAAACCCGGGCAGAGAGTATGAGCACACCCGCCACAACGCGGGCTTTGACGCCATAGATATCCTGGCGGAGAAGCTGGGAACGGATGTGAAGGAGAAAAAGCACAGAGGACTGTGCGGAAAAGGGATGATCGGGGGAGAGAAAGTGATCCTTTTAAAGCCCCAGACCTATATGAATTTAAGCGGTGAGAGCGTCCGGGCGGCTGCGGATTTCTATAAAATAGACGCAGAACATATGATAGTTCTGTATGACGATATTGACCTGGACGTGGGAAAACTGCGGGTGCGGGCAAAAGGCAGCGCCGGCGGCCACAACGGCATCAAAAACATCATCGCCCACATGGGGACTCAGGAGTTTCCAAGAGTGCGCATCGGCGTGGGCGCGAAGCCGGACCGGATGGATCTGGCGGATTACGTGCTGGGGCGTTTTTCCCAGGTGGAGCGTTCGGTGATGGAGGACGCGTTTGAGGAGGCAGCGGAGGCGGCCATCGCTGTGGTGGAGGATGGAATCGACGCGGCGATGAACCGGTTCAACAGGAAGAAATAGCGGAGAACGGGAAATGAGCGATGTGTTTGCAAACCCTCTGTGGGAACTGAAAGAATTTGAGGATCTGGACAGTGATCTGAAGGCGGGAAAAGGCCCTGTGCAGCTGAGCGGCTGCATGGATTCCCAGAAGGTCCATCTCATGTATGAGGCGGCGAAGGGAACTCCGTGGAAACTGGTGGTCACAGGTGACGGGACGAAGGCTCAGGAGATCTACGATGATTTTCGGTATTTTGAGCCCAATACCTGGCTGTATCCGGCCAAAGACCTGCTGTTTTACAGCGCGGACATCCACGGAAACCTGATGGTGAAGCAGCGGCTGCAGGTGCTGCGCCATCTGATGGAGGATGAGGGCGGCGTGGTAGTCACCACCCTGGACGGCCTGATGGACCATCTTCTGCCCCTGGACTTTTTTCAGGCGCAGGCGTTGACGGTGGAAAACGGCCAGGATCTGGATCTGGAGGAATGGCGGGAAAAGCTGGTGGCTCTGGGCTATGAGCGTCTGCCTCAGGTGGACGGAATGGGACAGTTTTCCATCCGGGGCGGAATTCTGGACATTTTCCCCCTGACGGAGGAGATGCCGGTGCGGATCGAGCTGTGGGACACGGAGGTGGATTCCATCCGTACCTTTGATCTGGAGAGCCAGAGGTCGGTGGAGCAGCTGGAAAAGGTCACAATTTATCCGGCGGCAGAGATGGTGCTCACCAGGGAGCGGATCGCCGCAGGTGTCCGGCGGATTGAGAAGGAAGAAAAAAAGTACGAGAAAGCTCTGCGGGACCAGATGAAGACGGAGGAAGCCCACCGGATCAAAGTCCAGACGGAAGAAGTTTTAGACGGCCTGAAGGAGGGCTGGGGGATCCATGGCCTGGACAGCTTTATTCAGTATTTTTATGAGGATACGGTGTCGTTTCTGGACTATTTTTCCAGGAAAGACACGGTGATTTTCTTGGATGAGCCGGCCAGGCTGCAGGAAAAAGGAGACGCGGTGGAGCTGGAATTCAGGGAGAGCATGGGCCATCGTCTGGAGCACGGCTATATTCTGCCGGGACAGGCGGATCTGCTGTACGGGGTGAAGGAGGTCCTGGCCAGGGCCCAGACGGAGCGGACTGTCTGCCTGACGGCTCTGGAGCAGAAGCTGGCGGGAATCCCTGTCAAAAACAAGTATCATATTGATGCCAGAAATATCAGCTCTTATCAGACCAGTTTTGACATGCTCATAAAGGATCTGAAGCGGTGGAAAAAGGAAAAATACCGGGTCATCCTTCTATCAGGTTCCCGCACCAGGGCCAGCCGTCTGGCGGGAGATCTGCGGGAATATGAGCTTTCCGCTTTCTGCCCGGACGATCCGGAACGCCAGGTGCAGCCGGGGGAGATCCTGGTCACTTACGGCAACCTGCACCGGGGGTTCGAGTATCCGATGATCAAGTTTATCGTCCTCACCGAGGGCGATATGTTCGGCGCGGAGAAGAAAAAGAAGAGACGGAAAAAGACAGCCTACGAAGGGCGGAAGATCCAGAGCTTTTCAGAGCTGAGCGTGGGAGATTACGTGGTTCACGAGGACCATGGCCTGGGAATTTACCGGGGAATCGAAAAGATCGAGCGGGATAAGGTGGTCAAGGACTACATTAAGATCGAGTACGGGGACGGAGGAAATCTGTACCTTCCGGCCACCCGCCTGGAAGGCATCCAGAAGTATGCGGGGTCTGACGCGAAGGCGCCGAAGTTAAACAAACTGGGTGGAGAGCAGTGGAACAAGACGAAGACGAAGGTCAAGGGGGCGGTAAAGGAGATCGCCAGGGACCTGGTGCAGCTATACGCCGCCCGGCAGAATGCAGAAGGCTTTCAGTGCGGACCGGACACGGTGTGGCAGCGGGAGTTTGAGGAAATGTTTCCTTATGAGGAGACGGAGGACCAGCTGGAGGCCATCGAGGCTACAAAGCAGGACATGGAGAGCCGCAAAATCATGGACCGTCTGATCTGCGGGGACGTGGGATACGGAAAGACAGAGGTGGCTCTGCGCGCCGCCTTCAAGGAGGTTCAGGAGAGCCGGCAGGTGGTGTATCTGGCTCCGACTACCATTCTGGCCCAGCAGATCTACAACACATTTGTGCAGCGGATGAAGGACTTTCCCGTGCGGGTGGACTTAATGTCCAGGTTCCGCACACCGGCAGAGCAGAAAAAGACGCTGGAGGATTTGAAAAAGGGCATGGTGGACATTCTTATAGGAACCCACCGGGTGCTGTCAAAGGACGTGGTATTTAAAAATCTGGGACTGCTGATCATCGACGAGGAGCAGCGGTTCGGAGTGGCCCACAAGGAGAAGATCAAGAAGCTGAAGGAGAACGTGGACGTTCTCACCCTCACCGCCACGCCCATTCCCAGAACGCTTCACATGAGCCTGATCGGGATCCGCGACATGAGCGTGCTGGAGGAACCGCCGGTGGACCGGGTGCCGATCCAGACTTACGTGATGGAGTACAACGACGAGATGGTCCGGGAGGCTATCCAGAGAGAGATGGCCAGAGGCGGACAAGTGTATTATGTATACAATCGGGTCAACGACATTGACGAGGTGGCTTCCCATGTGGCCGGGCTGGTGCCGGAGGCAAATGTGGTGTTCGCCCACGGCCAGATGCACGAGAGAGAGCTGGAAAAGATCATGCTGGATTTTGTGGACGGGGAGATCGATGTTTTAGTGTCCACCACCATCATTGAGACGGGCCTTGACATCCCCAATGCCAACACCATGATCATCCACGACGCGGACCGGCTGGGACTGTCCCAGCTCTATCAGCTGCGGGGCCGGGTGGGGCGCTCCAACAGGACCGCTTATGCTTTCCTGATGTACAGGCGTGACAAAATGCTGCGGGAGGAGGCGGAAAAACGTCTCCAGGCCATAAGGGAGTTTACAGAGCTGGGATCCGGCATCAAGATCGCCATGAGAGATCTGGAGATCCGCGGCGCGGGAAATATTCTGGGAGCCGAGCAGCACGGTCATATGGAGGCGGTGGGGTATGATCTCTACTGCAAGCTGTTAAATCAGGCGGTGCAGGCGCTTAAAGGCGGCAGCCAGGAAGAGGAAGAGTACGAGACGTCGGTGGACTGCGATATCGACGCTTATATTCCGCCTTCTTATATTAAGAATGAATATCAGAAACTGGATATTTATAAGCGGATTTCCGGCATTGAAAATGAAGAAGAATATATGGATATGCAGGATGAACTGATGGACCGGTTTGGGGACATTCCCAGGCCGGTGGACAATCTCCTGCGCATTGCCGCTCTGAAGGCGGAGGCCCACCGCGCCTACGTGACGGAAGTGTACATCAACCGCCAGGAGGTCCGCCTCACCATGTACCCGAAGGCAAAGCTGAAGGTGGAGAATATCCCGGATCTGGTGGCAAAATACAGAGGAGATCTGAAATTCCAGGCAGGCGAAGCGCCGGTATTTCATTTTATTGACCAGAGAAATAAAAACCGTGACTGTGATCCTATGATGGAGAAGGCGAGGGAGCTTTTGGAGAAACTGAACGGGCTGAGAAAGGAGCAGCAGTTATGAACGAGACGATGACAGCCATAATGAACCGAAAGTCTGTGCGGGCCTATACGGACCGGGAGATCTCCCCGGAGTGCCGGGAGTAGATTTTAAGAGCTGCTGCTGCCGCACCTACTGCCGGCAATCAGCAGCTGTACACCATTCTGGACATTACCAGCCAGGAGTTAAAGGAAAAGCACAATCCAGACGGAACCGGCGGTTGTGTCAAGAAATATTTGTGGAATAGCAAGAACTTTGATATAATGGGAACAGAAACCCCGGAACCGGGAGAAAGGCAGGAGGATAAATGCACATAAGCTATAAACCCCTCTGGCACACGCTGGTTGAGCGCAACATGAGGAAGGAGGACTTGCGGCTTGCCGCCGGTCTTACCACAAATATGATTGCCAACATGGGTAAGGGAAAGAATATCAGTATGGAAACGCTGGTTCGTATCTGCGAAGCCCTTAATTGCGGTATATTAGATGTGATTGAACTGGAACAGGATGATATTTCTGCTGATACAGCAGAGTGTTAAGTCATGAACTGCGGAGGTGTCTAATGATGAAGTGTCCAAAATGTGAAAAGGATATGCAGGCTGGATTTTTACAGGCAGGAAACATAATTGCATTTAATAAAACCAGACACAAAATTTCATTGAATCCTAAAGATAAAGATGATGTTATGATAGCGAGAAAGTCGTTCACAAGTACAGATTTTCACGGATATATTTGCAAGGAATGTGGGTTAGTCGTTTTTGATTATAAGAGTGCCCTTTCACGCTTTTAATTTTGAAATTATCTGTTGCGTTATTTCAGCCAGCCGTTCCCGGCTGGCTGTTCTGCTACTCCTTATGCTCCAACACTGCTTTTATCATGGCAAGTGCAAGCGTCTGTTTGCTGGGAGAAGTATCTTTCCAGAGTGCTTCTATCTCCCGGATGGTACTGATTTCGTTTTCTTCCAGTTCGTCTTGCAGAAGATAATCCGGCGAGATTTTCAGAGCCTTGCAAATGTCTATGAATACCGGCAGACTGGGCATTTTTACGCCACCCTCAATCTGCCGGAGGTAAGTAGCGTTGATATTGCACATTTCCGAGAGCCGGTCAGCAGTTAAGCCCCGGTCTTTCCTTACTGCGTTGATACGCTTCCCTAATCCGTTCTTTTCCATAATCCACACCCATCTATTAGCTATCAGTTATCATTTTGTACACTTTAAGACTATAATATGATTGCCGTTTTCAATAGCTTCTGATAGACTATAAGATATTAGCTTATAGCTTGTTGGAGGGTATGGATATGAAAAATGTTTGGAGAAAGCTGCGGGATAGTTGGCTGGACTTTTGGGAAGATGATGAACTGGACATGGACAAAAAGCATTTGAGCCAGCATGACAAACGTTCCCTGCTCTATGGAGGTTTTATGATAGGGGCTGTCACATTCGCTTTTATCTCAATTAGTATCATGGTAGGAAATGTATGGACGAGCCACCAAAACCAGAAAGATATGGAAGAATTTTTAAGGACAGTTGTTACCTACATGGCAACGGCCACCGATGATGAATACGAAGAAATCGCCCAGACTATCCGGCATGATTTAGTGTACAGCCAGTACGGGCAGGATATCGAAAATCTTATCCGTTATATCCCGAATACGGCTGATGGCTGCTGTCTGGAACGGGGCTTCCCGGAGCGTGTCAATCTGGTTTTCCTGAATACCGGCGAAGCCTATGGGCTGGAAATATTCGATAATACCGAGCCGATTGAAAGCCAACGAGAAAGAGGCGGCACAATGATTACCTCTGGTTACGATGAAATCAGCGAAGCACACTTGATGATGATGTCAAATCCCAATATGGACAGCGCCACCGCTTCTATTGACCGGGGACGGGGCATTGTGAGCGCCCACAAAATGAAAACGCATTTTTGTGATGATTGTATCCGGGAAATCCTGACTACTGTTGAAGATGAATTTATAGATGAAGCCGTGATTTATGACACCGAG